>JAIETI010000053.1 GCA_019745365.1 Gemmatimonadaceae bacterium
GACGCGCGCGCCCTGGGCCAGCACCTCGCGAAAGCGGGCGTCCACGGTGGCGGCTTCGCGGGGGCCGCCCCCGAAGAAGGCAACCGACTCGGCGTGCGCGCGCAGGCGGGCGTGAGCTCCGCAGGTCCTCCTCCGATGCGAAGAGATAGCCGCTCGCCGCGAGCCAGCCGGCGGCCTTGGAGTCCTCGGGCACGCCGAGCCGGGTCCCGGGCTCGAGGCGACGGACCACGGCCCCGCGGTCCGCGAGGCGGATCGCGCAGGCCGCGACGAGATGCTCCCGGGGGTCCTGCACGATGACGACCTCGATGAAGCGCTGCCGGATCACGCGAGCGAGCGCCCACGCGGCGCGCCACACCCCCGGTGGGTCGCGCACCTCGATGACTTCGAGAGGGCCATCACGCAACAGCCGCGCGACCTCACTCTCGCGCGCGAGCGCACAGGTGACCTCATAGTCCCGCTCCCCCATCGCCTGCGCCGCGTCGCGTACGAAGCGCGCGCGCCCACTCCAGGCGTCGGCCGTGTGATAGAAGCAGACGCGCACGCCTCAGCCGCCCGCCTGCTGCAGCCCGTGCAGCCGGGCGTACATCCCGTCGGCGGCGAGCAGCGCATCGTGGGTGCCGCGCTCCACCACTCGACCGTGATCGAGCACTAGGATCTGCGCCGCGTTCACGATCGTCGACAGGCGGTGCGCGATCACGAACACCGTGCGCCCCGCCAGCAGGCGATCGATCGCTTCTTGCACCAACCGCTCACTCTCGGTGTCGAGCGCGGAAGTCGCCTCGTCGAGAATGAGGATCGGCGGATCGACGAGGAGCGCGCGCGCGATCGCGAGGCGCTGCCGCTGCCCACCGGAGAGGCGCGTGCCGCGTTCCCCGAGGACGGTGTCGTAGCCCTGCGGGAGCGCGGCGATGAACGCGTGCGCGTTGGCCGCACGTGCGGCCGCCTCGATCTGCGATTCGGTGAACCGTTCGGTCGCACCATACGCGAGGTTCGCGCGGACCGTGTCGTGGAAGAGCACCGTGTCCTGCGAGACGATCCCGGTCAGCGCCCGGAGCGCCGGCAGTCGGAGCTCGCGCGTATCGACGCCGTCGAGGAGCACGCGCCCCGCGGTCGGCTCGATGAAGCGCGGGATCAGATCCACCAACGTGCTCTTGCCCGACCCACTCGGTCCGACCAGCGCGATGACCTCGCCGCGCCGCGCCGTGAAGCTCACGTCCTGCAACACGGGCGCGTCGGGCCCGTACGCGAAGGCGACCTGCTCGAACGTGATCGCGTCGCGCAACCCATCGACGGTGCGTGTCCCCCCATCGCGCTGCGCCTCGGTCGGCATGTCGAGGACCTCGAACAAGCGCTCGGCCGCCGCGAGCGATTGCTGCGCGGTGGTCGGTGCCTGCGAGAGCTGCTTCAACGGCTGCAACAACCGCATCACCATCACCATGAAGGTGATGAGCGTGGCCCCCGTCAGCGCGTGCGTGAAGAGCACCTCGCGTGCGCCGAGCCAGAGCACCAGCACCGCGACCACGGTGCCGAGCACCTCGGTCAGCGGGCCCGCCGCGAGCGCGAGGCGGGTGACACGCACCATCCCTTTGGTGTACTGCCCGCTCGCGGCCGTGAATCGCCGCTCTTCGTACGGCTCGGCACCGAAGCTCTTCACCAAACGGATGCCGCTCACGACTTCCTGCAGCACCGAGTTGATCTCGCCGTACTCATGGCGCAGCGTGCGATACCGTTTCCGCAGCTTCCCCAGCAGCGGCGCGATCGCGGCCGTGATGAGCGGGGCGACCACGAGCGAGATCAGCGCCAGGCGCGGCGACAGTCGCACCAAGATCACGATGGTGACCGCCACCTGCGCCGCGCTCGACACCGAACGCGTCATGACCTCCGAGAGCACCGCTTTCGCCGACTCGGTGTCGTTCAGGACGCGCGACATCACCTGCCCCGTGCGCGCGCTGTTGAACCAGCCGAGCGGGAGGCGCTGCAGATGGCGGAAGGTCGCGTCGCGCAGGTCGCGCGTGAGACGCTCCTGCAGCGTCGCACCGAGCTGGCCGCCGAGCCAGAGCGCGATGTTCTTCGCCGTGACGAGCGCGAGGATCATCAGGATCACCCCGCCGAGCGACCGCATCGGCTCGCCGGGGATGATGAACGGCCCCACGAGGCGCTCTTGGAGCGTGGTGAGCCAGCCGTGCGCGCGCGGGATCAGCTCGGTCTCGCCGAAGAGCGTGGCGAGGAAGGGGGTGAGCAGCGTGAACGCGACGCCATCGAGCGCGGCGCCAAGCACGTTGAAGAGCACGTTCCCCGAGAGATGGGGGAGGTGCGGTCGCAGAAAGGGGAGAAGGCGACGCCAGGTCTTCATCAGCTCTTCGGGGTCAGCACGGCGAGCGGGAGGATGCACTCCTCCGGCGAGACGCCACCGTGGAGGAAGGACCCCCGATAGCGGGCTTGATACTCGCGCAGCTTGGTCGGGTACACGAAGAAGGCGTCGCTCGTCGCGAGCAACGTCGTCGGCGCGGTGCCTCCAGGATGCGGCAAGCGTAGCGCATCGGGGTTCGGGAACGCCAACGCATGCTGCGGCTGCTCGGCGCGGAGATCCGCTCCGAACTTGTAGCGGAGCCCCGGCGTGGCGTCGCGCTTGGCGAACACCGTCGCCGGCGTGTTGCAGTGGATCGAGCCGTGATCGGTCGTCACCAGTACCGGCAATCGCCGCCGCGCCGCCTCGCGCAGGGTGGCGAGGAGTGCCGAGCGCTGGAACCAACTCACGGTGAGTTCGCGGAGCGCGATCTCGTCGCGCGCCACTTCGTACAGGATCGCCGACTCCGAGCGGCCATGCGTGAGCAGATCGATGAAGTTGAAGACGAACGCGCTCACCCCGTTCGGCGCGAACGCCTGATGCACGTGGCGGATGAGATCGTCCGCATCGTGCGTGCTCGAGATCTTCGCGTACTTCACCGGCGTGCCTGGGCGTCGCTCGGCGAGCTGCGCGTCGAGCAGTTCGCGCTCGTGCGCGTTGAGCGTCTCGTCGTCGCGCGCGGCCCACCAGTCGGGATAGCGCGCCGCGATCTCGCCGGGGAAGAGCCCGGAAAAAAGCGCGTTGCGCGCGTAGGGCGTCGCCGTCGGGAGCAGCGAGTACACATGCGACGTCTCGACCTCGAACATCGAGGTGAGGAGCGGTTCGAGGACGCGCCACTGATCGAGCCGCAAGCAGTCGATAACGATCAATACCGCACCCGGCCCAGTCTCGACGAGCGGGAGCAGGAACTCCTCCACCACATCGACGCAGAGCGGCGGGCGGTCGCCATCGAGCGCGGCGAGCCAGCGCGGATACTCCCGCTGCATGAAGAGCGCGAACTCGCGATGCATCGCGGGCTCGAGCCCACGCAACGACTCGTGCAATCCCATCTCGCGCGCGGCGGCGAGGTCGAGGTCCCATTGCACATACTCGGCGTAGTGCTCGGTCCACCCTCGCCAATCGAGTGTGTCGAGCCGCACTGCCTCGAGCTCCCGAAAGCGTTCGACGAAGCGGCGGGCGAGCGCTTGAGAGCGGATCTTCGCGCCGTCGAGTAGCCGCGTCACCACGGCGAGTACCTGCCGCGGGGTCACCGGCTTCACGAGATACTCCGTCACATCGTGGCCGAGGGCGTCGCGGAGCGTCTGATCCTCCTCACTCTTCGTCACCATGACGATCGGGAGCGAGGGGACGAGTTCGCGCGCGTCGCGTACCATAGCCACGCCGCGCATCCCCGGCATCTGCTCATCGAGGAGCACGAGGTCGAACGCCCGACGCCGGAGCAGTTCGAGGGCATCGGCGGCGTTGCGCGCCATCTCCACCTCGAACCCCTTCTCGTGGAGGAAGAACCGATGCGCTTCCAACAGCTCGGCTTCGTCGTCCACCCAGAGGATCGATCGTGCAGGGAGCGCCATTCCCTGAAAGCTCGCCGGGTCCCCCGGTGGACGCTACCTTCTCGTCGTGCTCGATCACCCCGCCGCCTACACGCCCGACGCGCCGACCTTTCCTTTTCGTGCCCTCGCGGAGATGGCGGGGACGGCGCCGATGGGTGGTGCGCGGGAGACGGCACTCGCGACCTTGGCGGTCGCGCGCCTCGCGAGCCGCGCCGCGCCGCCCTTCCCTCTCGCGGCGGCGATCCGGGCCCAGCGCGCGGATGCCGCCCGCCAGTGGCTCGCCTCCCTCCCCTTGGGACTGACCGTTCGGAGCGCCCTCGGCGCCTTGCTGAGTGCCAGCGCCCGGGACGACGCGGCCGCGATGGGGGTCGCGATCCGGGCGGTGATGGACGTCACGGCGCAATCGCTTGACCGGGGCGCACGTTCAGAGCTCGAACGGCTGGCCAAACGGCTGGCCGAGTGACCACGACGGTCGAGGCGCTTGCCGCGCCTCTCCCGGCATCAATAGTATTGGATATGACCTCCCCCATCGGGGATCGCCGCGCCTCACGCGCGGTCGATATCTCGCCGCTCGCTCGGGTGATGCGCCGTGTGGATACGCCGGCGGATCCGGCGCACGCGCGCGACAGCTTCGCGAGCGGCTTCCCGAGCATCGACCGATGGCTCGGCGGTGGGCTCCGGCGCGGCGATCTGATCGTGATCGGCGGTGACGTGGGCGCGGGGAAATCGGCGCTCTCGCTCGCGATGGCGCTGCGGATGGCGGAGGCGGGGGTGCAGTGCGCGTTCTTCACCGGTGAGATGTCGGTGGAGCGCGCGCTCGAGCGGCTCCTCGCGATCGAAGGACGGGTCCGGATCGACGATCTCCGGCGCGGCGACCTCGCCGAGGTCCCGCGCGCGGCCGTCGGCGCGGCGGCGGTGCGGCTCCGCGAACGGGCGCCGGTGCTGTCGCAGCTCCCGATGGGCGGGTGCGATGCGCTCGCCGGTGAGATCCGCCGATCGTTGGATGCGCAGGTGGTGTTCGTCGATTCACTGCAGGGATTGGTCGGCAACGTGCGGGCGCAGGAGGAGGAGTTGGCCGCCGCGGTGCGGGTCCTCAAGGCACTCGCGGTGGAACTCGACCTCGTGGTGGTGCTCACCTCGCACGTCCCACTGCTCGACGGGCGTCGCCCGGATCCACGCCCGACGCTCGACGATTTCGGCGCCCAAGGCGCGATCAAGCAGCAGGCGGATGTGATCCTCGGCATCTTTCGCGAGGCGATGTACCAGCCGGGCACCGGCGTCGAGGGTGCCACCGAGGTGCTGATCCGAAAGAATCGGAACGGCAGTCTTGGATATGTGGATCTGTATTTCTACGAGCAGTGGCTTCGGTTCGAAGACATGCTCGACCCCGACCGCTAGGAGGCGGTGTGATGCGTCGGCTCTCCCTGATCGGATCGTTCGTGTTGGCGTGCGTCGCCACTGCGGGGGCGCAGAAGGCTCCCAACGCGGGCGCCGTCGCCAAGCTCGAAGCGAACCGGACGAAGAATCCCAATAGCGTCCCCGCGCTCCGCGCGCTCGGCGTCGCCTATTTCAAACTCCAGCGCTACGACGAGGCGCGCCCCATCCTCGAGTCCGCGCAGAAGCTCGACCCGAAGGACGGGGTCAGCGCGCTGTACGCGGGGCTCACGGCCGAGGCGCTGAAGGACTACGCCGCGGCCAAGACCGCGTATCAGAGCTACCTCAACGTCGGCAAGACGAAGGGCGTGCGGAACGACATCGCGAAGCGCCTCGTGTCCGTGTCGAAGTTGGAGCTGCAGGCGGCGGCGAAGGCGGCGATCGCCAATGAGAGCCGTGTGGCACAGCAGCCGGGCTCACCGCGTACGATCGCCGTGATGCCGATGAAGTTCACGGGGACGGACACGACGCTCCAGCCGCTCGAGCGCGGCGTCGCGGATCTCCTGATCACCGATCTCAGCCGCTCGTCCCAGTTGACGGTGGTGGAGCGCGACCGGATGCAGGCGATCGTCGATGAGATCGCGCTCGCATCGTCGGGGGCGGTGGATCAGACCACGGCGGTCCGGGGTGGTCGGATCACCCGTGCGGGACGCGTGGTGCAGGGTGGGATCGTGCAAACCGGCGGGCAGCGCCTGAGTCTCAGCTCCTCCGTCGTCGATGTGCCGACGTCGGCACAGGTGGGGCGCGATGCATCGGCTCAAGGCGCGTTGGACCAGCTCTTCACGTTGGAGAAGACGCTCGCGTTCGGCGTGTTCGACGCGCTGGGGATCACGCTCACCGCGGCCGAGCGCCAACTCGTCGAGCAACGTCCGACCCGCAACGTGCAGGCGTTCCTCGCGTACAGCCGCGGGCTACTCGCGGAGGACAAGGGGCGCTTCGATGAAGCCGCGCGCTACTTCGAGAACGCGCAGTCGCTCGATCCGGCCTTCGCTGGGGCAGCGATCAAGGCGCAGAATGCGAACTCGGCAGTGCAGGGTGCGGCGGTCACCGCCACCAAGGTCGAGACGGGACTGAAGTCGTCTGCCGAAGGGCAGACCGTCCAGGCCGCTGAGCGCGGTACCACGACGGTGAATCAACCGCTGAACCAGACGCTCGCCAACACAGTGCAATCGGTGAACCCGACTACCACCACGACGGTGACGAGCTCGGGTGGCTCCGGCGGCGGGGCCGCGCCGCCGCCCGCCCGCGACGCGTCGACGCAGACCACCGGTACGGACCAGCCCGCGACGCGGACCGGGACCGTCACCATCGTCATCCGCCGCCCGTGAGGAACGCCACCGTGCTCCGTGCACTCAGCGCGACCGCGCTCCTCGTCCCCGCCCTCGCGCTGGCGCAGGGTCCAGGCGACGCGACCGCGATCGGACTCCCGCAGTTCGTGTCGTACGATCTCACGAGCGGTGGGACGACGAAGCGGATCTCGCAGTTCTCGCTCCCCTTCGCCGTGATCGTGCCGATCGGGCAACGGGTGAGCCTCGACGTCTCGACCGCCTACGCGCTCTCGCAGGTGAAGCAAGGCGCGACCACCGTCGAGTTGAACGGACTCACCGACACCCAAGTCCGCGCGAACTTCACCATGCTCGGCGATGCCGCGGTCGTGACACTCGGCGTGAACGTGCCGACCGGGCAGTACGCGGTGCCGGACAACAAGCTCGACGCCGCCGGCCAGATCGGGAATGACTTCCTCGTGTACCCCGTCTCGAGCTACGGCAACGGTGTCGCGGGCACGGGGGGGATCGCCTTCGCGAAGTCGCTCGGCTCGTGGAACCTCGGCGTGGGCGGGACGCTCCGGAAATCGGGTGAATTCGACGCGTTCACCACCGGGACGCAGAACTACCGATTCCAGCCCGCGGACGAGTATCGCATCCGCGCGGGGCTCGACCGTCAGATCGGGGACGGGAGCTTTGGCCTAGGACTCACCTACTCCGCGTTCGGCGACGACCTCGCCGACACAACGACGTACTCGACGGGCGATCGCTACATCGGGACGCTGAACTACTTCCTCCCGCGCGAGCGCTGGGACCTCTCGATCTCGGGATGGGATCTGTATCGCGCCGAAGGGCAACAGGTGGGCGGAACCGCGCCATACGAAAACGTCGCCAACCTCTCGGCGACGGTCGGGTTCGGGAGTGGCGCGGTGCGGCTCGAGCCGTCGGCCGAAGGGCGCTTCTGGCAGGTGGGTGGGAATCGCGCGGGGCGACTGCTCAACGCGGGACTGCGCGCGCGGCTCGGCTCTGAACTCTTCACCGTCGTCCCCGCGGCGACGTACAGCGTCGGTACGCTCTATTCGCCGATCGACGGTGCCGCGACCGATGTGACGGGGTTCCGGGCGTCGCTGCTGATTCGGATCCACTAGCCCACTCGCTCGGCTGGACCTCGACGCGCCCCGCACACCCTGTGCGGGGCGCGTTTAGATTCCCCTCTGTCCCAGTGGTTCCCCTGCCCTCTCGTGCATTCCTGCTATGGCCGGCCACAGTAAGTGGAAGAACATCAAGCACTACAAGGCCGCCGCTGACGCGAAGCGCGGCGCCAAGTTCACGAAGCTGATCCGTGAGATCATGGTCGCGGCCAAGCAGGGCGGCGGCGACCCTGACGGTAACCCGCGTCTCCGCACGGCGATCGAGAACGGGCGCGCCCAGTCGCTCCCCAAGGACAACATCGAGCGCGCGATCAAGAAGGGGACGGGCGAGCTCGAAGGGGTCGACTACACCGAGGTGCTCTACGAGGCGTACGGCCCCGGCGGCGTGGCGCTCATGATCCAGGCGCTCACCGACAATCCCACGCGCACCGTCGCCGAGATCCGCGCAAAGCTCTCGCGCGGCGGCGGCAACCTGGGCACGTCAAACTCCGTCTCGTTCATGTTCGATCGGAAGGGACAGATCCTCATCACGGGGAGCACGCTCGACGAGGACAGCGCGATGGAGATCGCCCTCGAAGCGGGTGCCGAGGACTTCGCGAAGGAGGACGAGGCGTTCGTGGTCACCACCGCGCCCGCCGATCTACACGCGGTGAAAGCCGCGCTTGACGCGAAGGGGCTCAAGGCCGAGGAGGCCGAGCTCGCGTGGATCCCAAAGAGCACGATCAAGGTCGAGGGGCCGGCGGCCCCGCAGCTGCTCAAACTGATCGAGGCGATCGAGGAGCTCGACGACGTGCAGAAGGTGGACGCGAACTTCGATATCGACGTAGCGGAGATGGCGTCGGCGTGAGCGCGCCCTCGTGATCGTCCTCGGGATCGATCCCGGCACGGCGGTCACGGGGTATGGCGTGGTGCGTGGCGCCGGCAACGGATGCGGCACGCTGTTGGAGTGTGGTGTGATCCGCACCGATGCGGACCGCCCGCTCGCGGATCGCCTCTTCGA
Organism: Gemmatimonadaceae bacterium; assembly: GCA_019745365.1. Lineage (GTDB taxonomy): Bacteria > Gemmatimonadota > Gemmatimonadetes > Gemmatimonadales > Gemmatimonadaceae > JAIETI01. Next base: position 8,748 of record JAIETI010000053.1, read on the forward strand.
CATCCACGAAGGGGTGAGCGAACTGATCGCGCGGCACAGTCCGGACGCGGTCGCCGTCGAGGACGTGTTCTTCGGGCGCAACGTGCGCACCACCGTGGTGCTCGGCCACGCGCGCGGCGTGATCCTGCTGGCGGCGAAGCAGGCAGAGCGCGCGGTGCATGAGTATCCGCCCGCCGAGATCAAGAAGGCGATCACCGGCAACGGCGCAGCGACGAAGGAACAGGTTGCGTTCATGGTGACGCGGTTGTTGCGCCTCGCGAGCCCCCCGTCCCCCGCGGACGCGGCGGACGGTGTGGCCGCCGCACTCACCTGTGTGATGCGCGCGCCACTCGAAGCAGCGCTCGCGCGGAGCGGCCGATGATTGCGCGGATCGCGGGGACTTTGCTCCATGTGGAGCTCGACCGGATCGAGGTGATGACCTCCGGTGGCGTGGGGTATGAGCTGCTGGTGCCGTTGAGCGTGATCGAAGCGCTTCCCCGCCCTGGCGAGCAGATCGCGTTGCACACGGCGCTCGTGGTGCGCGAGGACGCCTCGATCCTCTTCGGCTTTCAGAGCGCGGAGGAGCGCAAGCTCTTCCAGCGCCTACTGGGGACCACGGGCGTGGGGCCGCAGCTCGCACTGAACATCCTGAGCACGCTGTCACCGGCGCGGCTGGCCGCCGCGGTGCGCGACGGCGATCTCGCGACGCTCACACGCGTTCCGCGTGTGGGGAAGAAGCTCGCGGAGCGGCTGCTGCTGGAGCTGCGCGACAAGAACCTCGAGGCGACGATCAGCACGGCGGCCGGAGGCGGTGCGAGCGGCGGGACGCATGAGGCCGCGCGCGCGCTGCAGGCGTTGGGATACGCTGCGCCCGATGCCGAGCGCGCGGTCAAGCGCGCGCTGGACGGCGGCGCTGATGGGAAGGACACCGCCGCGCTCATCCGGCAGGCGCTGGCGACGCTGTCGGCGTAGGCGCGGATGCGCGGACGCTGCCGAGCGATGGGCATGTTCCTCCTTCTCGCGGCGGTCGGGAGCGGTGCCGGCAGCCAAGAATCGGGCGCGCGACTCGTGATGCGGTCCGATTCGATCCGCGAGCTGCAGACGCTCTGGGGCAATCTGCGTGCCGCGAGAGCGGACGACGCAGCGGAGTGGCACCGGGCTGGCTTGCTCGCGTGGAGTCTCGTGCCACGTGCGGCACGCCGACCTGGGCGCGTGATCGGTGCCAACAACGTCCGGTGGCTACGCATCGCCGATTCGGCGCTCTTGATCGCCACCTATCGCGCGCCAGACAGTGCGCGCTTCGGGGCGTCGCTCGCCGACTTCCTTGCCACCCACCAGGATCCGATGGTCCGAGCCTCGGCGCGACGATTCGCGGATCGTGCGGTCAGTGCGGCGGAGCGTACGGGGGACCCGGTCGCGCTCGCGCGGGCATCAATCGTCTCGGGTGACATCGCTTGGCGCGAGTGGATCCAATTCGGGATGCGGGCACGGGTCCGGCGTGGCTCGCGAGCGGATCCCGGCGACGATGCCTACGCGCACGCGGTCGCCCGCTACCACACCGCGCTGCGCGCGTTGCCGACCGATGAACGCGCAGCACAGCGCTTGTTCCGCGTGCTCACGGAGAAGTTCCTCTGGAGCGAACTCGCCGCCGCGGCCACGTCGTTCGTCGCCCGTGCGCCCGCCGCGCCTGCCGGGCATTTCGCGTTGGGGCTTGCCCAGTGGCGACTGCGAGAGGCCGCGCGCGCTGCCGCGACGTTCGACCGAGCGCTCGCGCTGAGCTCGGCGGCCGAGCGGGAGCGGCTGCTGTCGCTCGACCTCCTCTCCGCAGGGCGAGAGGGCGTCCGACAGGACGGGCTCGACAGCGCCGCGCGTGCGCGCCAGCACTCGCTCCGCTGGCGCTCGTGGGATCCACTCTGGTCGACGCCGGAGAACGAGGCGCACCTCGAATTTCTCGCGAGGGCGACCGAGGCCGACCTCCTGTTCACCACGGAGTTCCCTGCCCAACGGGGGAGCGAGTCGGATCGCGGGCGAGTGTTGCTGCGGCGCGGCTACCCATCCCTCGAATTGAAGTCGCCGCTGGATGGAGGGCTCGCCGGCGTCACGATCCGCTGGTTATACCCCGGCCCGAACGGGGCCTATCAGTTCACCCTTGCCCCCTCATTCGGGACTGCACCCCTCGACTTCGAGGCGAGGGCAATGCACGAGGAGCGTCTCGCGCTCGCGCCCATCACCCTCACGGACCGACGGCAGGTCGACTCGCTGGCGCCCACGCTGGCGCGATTCCGGAGCCGGGACGACTCGACGGAACTGGTCGTCGCGACGCGTCCGCTCTGGGAGCAACTCCTCAGCGCAAGCGATACGCGCGTCGCCCTGCGAACCGATTTCTACGCGCTTGATGAGCGCCTCACGCTCGTGGCGCGTGACTCCCTCGGACTGAACGCCCAGCCACCCACGGTGATCTTCACCACGCGTGTCGGCACGGGCCGCTTCCGTGCCCGCGTCGAGGTCAGTGGATTCGGCGCGTCTCGAGCTGCGCGCGCGGACGTGGAGGCCGCGACGGACAGCGCGCACTGGAGCACCCACGGGTTCGGGATGAGCGATGTGCTGTTGGCGACCGCGACGGCACACGAGGGGACGGCGGACGGGTGGCGCACGATCGATCCGACGCCGCTCATCGCGGCGCACCGCCGATCGGAGCCGATCGTGCTCGTGTGGGAGACGTACGGACTCCGTACCGACTCGAGCGTCTCGCGGTACGCGATCGAGCTGCGCATGGAGAAGGCGCGGCGTGGCACGGCCGGGAGGATCGCGGCGCGGATCCTGGGCGGCGCGCGCCAGGGACTCAGCGTGAGCGACGCCGCCGAGGATGGGGTCACCCTCGGCCTCGAGCGCGTCGTGCCCGCAGGTGAGCGGGTCGCGGACGCTCTGCGGATCTCGCTCGGTGACACACCCGAAGGGAGCTACATCGTGACCGTCACCGTCACGGACCGTCGGTCTGGCGCACGCGTGAGTCGAACGCTCCCGCTTCACCTGTCGAACTGAAGGTGGTGCCGCTGGACGGTCGGTCGCCGTAGTAGATTGGGCGCAGTATGGCGCGCCCTGAGATCACCACCCCCGAGGTGCTGACGGACGAGTCCGTCGTCGAGCTCTCCCTCCGTCCCCAACGCCTCGAGGAGTTCATCGGGCAGGGAAAGGTGAAGGACGCGCTGCGCATCTACCTCGATGCCGCGCTGAGCCGCCGCGAAGCGCTCGACCATACGCTCCTCTTCGGCCCGCCGGGGCTTGGCAAGACGACGCTCGCGGAGCTGATCGCGCGCGAGCTGGGGGTGAACATCCGCACCACGAGTGGGCCCGCGCTCGAGAAGCCGGGAGATCTCGTGGGAACGCTCACGAACCTCCGCGCCGGCGACATCCTCTTCATCGACGAGATTCACCGGCTGCGGCCGGTGATCGACGAGTTCCTCTATCCGGCGATGGAGGACTGGAAGATCGATATCCGGCTCTCCGACGGGCCCAAGGCGCAGACGATCACGATGCCGGTCGAGAAGTTCACGCTGATCGGCGCGACCACGCGGCTGGGGATGCTCACGGCGCCGCTGCGCGCGCGCTTCGGGATCGAACTCCGCCTCAACTACTATCCGGCTGACGAGATCGAGACGATCGTGCGGCGCACGGCCGAGGTGTTGCAGGTCCCGCTCGACGCGGAGGGCGCGTCGGAGATCGCGCGGCGGGCACGCGGCACACCGCGCGTGGCGAATCGGCTCCTGCGGCGCATCCGCGATTTCGCGCAGGTTCGCTCCGACGGTACGATCACGCGCACGGTCGCGCGCGAGGCGCTCGCGTTGCTCGACGTGGATGAGTTCGGGCTCGACGAGATGGACACGCGCATCCTGCGGGCGATCATCGAGAAGTTCGACGGCGGCCCGGTGGGTGTGGGAACCGTGGGTGCGGCGGTCGGCGAGGATGCCGAGACGATCGAGGAGGTGTATGAACCCTTCTTGGTGCAGAACGGATTCTTGCAACGGACGCCGCGGGGGCGTATGGCGACGGCGATGGCGTATCGCCACTTTGGTTTCGAACCGCCGCAGGAAACCCCGGTGCAGCCAACGCTGTTCTAATCGGACGACCCGACGGTTCCTGGATTCCCGGCCCCGACTCCCTCTGACTGATGCGTCGCACCCTCGCACTCGCCCTGCAGGTCGCTCTCGCCACCCGCGTCGTATCGGCGCAGGAGCTGGCATCGCGGGCCGACTCCGTGGCCGAGGTGAATCGGCTCTGGAGCTACGTGAAACGCGCGCAGGATGATGTGGTCTCCTGGCATCGTGTGGGGACGATGGCGTGGAAGCTCGTGCCGGACACCGCGCGGCGTCCGGGGAGTGTGCGCGGCGCCGAGAACATCCGCTGGCTCCGCATGGCGGATTCTGCGCTGCGCATCGCGGCCGATCGCGCGCCCGACAGTGCGCGCTTCGGGGCGACGCTTGCGAGCTATCTCGCGAGCTCGCCTGATCCTTCGGTGCGCTATGCGGCGGGTGGGCTGGCGAACCGTGCGGTGCGCTCCGGCCTGCGCGGGCGCGACACGCTGGCGCTCGCCGAGGCGGCGATGCTCGCCGGCGATGTGGAGTTCCGGAAGTTTGAGGAGTTTCGGGGGCGGCTCATGATGACCGGTGCGATGGGCACCGATGCGCCACGACAGATCGGCGACATGCTCCCGGACAATGGCTCTACGAACAGCATCACCGAAGCCACGTCACTGGCGATTCCGGGAGCACTCGATCAGTATCTGAAGAGCTTCACCGCACCGATCCCCGACGCAGGGGAGAACGCCTTCGCCGCCGCAATGGTGTACTACACCACTGCGGTCCGCGCCGCGCGCGACGATCCTCGCGCGGTGGGGAGGCTGATGCGTGCGCTTGCCGCGCGCGACCGATGGACGGAGCTCGCGGCCACGGCGCAGATGCGGTTGACCCGGGCGCCCTGGGATGCCCCCGCATGGATGGCCTTGGGGCTCGCCCGGCAACGCCTCGACAGCGGCGTCACCGCGCTCGCCGCGTTTGACTCCGCCTTCGCGCTCCTCTCCGACGCCGACCGTGCGCGCATGACGCGTCTCGAGCGACTCACTCGATCCGCCGACGCGCGCGTTCTCGCGAAGATGGACAGCGCCCATCGCGCCGACGTCGAGTCCGTCTTCTGGCGGGCGATCGATCCGCTCTGGAGCACACCCGGGAATGAGACGTACATCGAGTTCCTCACCCGAGTCGCGTACGCGGATCTCATGTGGACGATGGAGGTGCCGGCGATTCGCGGTGCCGACACCGATCGAGGACAGATTTACGTGCGGCTCGGTCCACCCGCGACCGCCAGCACCTTTGCGCCGCGTGCCGGATTCACCGAGCCCTCGCTGCTCTGGCAGTACAACGAGAGAACGAAGTTCATGTTCCAGCTCAACCCATCGTACGGTCGGGCACGCTTGACGTTCGATGACCGCGGCGCTGCCGAGCAATACCTCGAGCTCCGCGCCCCGTCGTTCGCGAATATGAAGTCTCTCGCCAATATCGACTCCCTCGTTCCCCTCACCGCCCGCTTCCGCGCCGGCGGAGACACCACCGAACTCTTCATCGCCACCGCCCCCCGCTGGAGCGCGATCGACTCCGCGTCTGGTGTGCGCGCCGCGCTCCGCAGCGACCTCTGGGTGCTCGATGGCGCCCTCCGCGCCGTGCGGCGCGACTCCCAACCCGCCGACGCGCGCCCGGGGATCGTGAGCTTCACCACGCGACTCCGGCCCGGCTCGTATCTCACCCGACTCGAGCACTGGGGCCCAGGGATCACCCACGCCGCCCGCGCGCAGACGCAGATCACCACCGCAGGCACGCCCGATTGGACGAGCACGGGTTTCGGCATGAGCGATCTCCTCCTCGCCAGCGCCGCCAACGTCGGCGCGCCCGGCAAACGCTGGAAGGATTTCGCGCCGACACCGCTCGTCGCCGCGCTGCCGCGCACCACTCCACTCACCCTCGTCTGGGAGAACTACGACCTCGGCACCGTCGAGGGGGTGTCGCGCTATCGCGTCTCCGTTCGCCTGCAGAAGAGCGACAAGTCGATGGTCGGCCGCATCGCGGCGCGCATCGTCGGTGGGGTGACCGCGGCGGTCGGACGCACGAGCACTAGCGACGACAACGTGGCGCTCGGTTTCGAGCGCACCGCCGCACCCGGGGCGACGATCCCCGATGCGATCCGCGTCTCGCTCGAGGGCGCGCCCGCCGGGAGCTATCTACTCACCGTCGAGATCACCGACCTCTCGAACCAACGCACGGCCACGCGCACGGCGCGCCTCACCCTCGCGCCGTGATCGGCCGACGCACCAGCGACTACGACTTCGACCTCCCGGAAGATCGGATCGCGCAGACACCGGCCGCGCGCCGCGACGAGAGTCGCCTGATGCGCATCGATCGCGCCAGCGGCACGATCACGCACCATCGCTTTCGCGATCTCGCCGAGATGATCCCCGCCGGGGACACGCTCGCCGTGAACACCACGCGCGTGCTGAAGGCGCGACTGCTCGGCACGCGCGACTCAGGTGCGGCGGCTGAGGTGCTGCTCCTCCGACCGCTCGGCGACGGGAGTTGGGAGGCGATGGTGAAGCCGGGCGCGAAGCTGAAACCCGGGCGACGCGTCACGCTCGGAGCCGACGCTTCGGTCGAGATCCTCGACGACACCGGGCGCGGGACGCGTCGCGTGCGCTTCTCCGGCGACCCCGATGCGACGATCGAGCGCTACGGCCACGTGCCGCTCCCGCCCTACATCGCGCGCGCCGACGGCACCGCCGACGCCGAGCGATATCAGACCGTGTACGCGAAGGAGCAGGGCTCGGTAGCGGCGCCGACCGCCGGACTGCACTTCACGCCGGAGTTGCTCGCGACGCTCGCGGCGCAGGGGGTCACGCGCACCGAGCTGCTCCTCCATGTCGGGATCGGGACGTTCAAGCCGGTCGAGGTGGAGGAGGTCACCGCGCACGCGATGCACGAGGAGTGGTATCGCGTGAGTGAGGCCGCAGCGGCACGCCTGAACGCGACGCGCGCGGCGAGCGGACGCGTGTGGGCGGTGGGCACCACGTCGATGCGCACCCTCGAGAGCGTGGTCGACGCCACCGGTGCGATCCACGCTGGTGAGGGGGAGACGAAGATCTTCATCTATCCGCCGTACACCTTCCGTGCGGTCGACCGGCTCGTCACGAATTTCCACCTCCCCCGCTCTACCCTGCTCATGCTCGTGGCCGCCTTTGCGGGCTATGACCTGATGCGCGAGGCGTACCGCGTGGCGATCGCGGACAGCTACCGTTTCTACTCGTACGGCGACGCAATGGTGATCGTGTAGTCCCCGCGGGGGTACGGAGGGCGAGTAGTTTTCCTTCGACTCTCACGCCTCCGCATCGACCCGTGTTCCCGTTCGAGATCCACGCCACCGAGCAGCGCGCCCGCGCCGGCACCTTCCACACCCCTCGGGGTGCGGTTGAGACCCCGGCGTTCATGCCGGTCGGCACGCTCGCCACGGTGAAGGGGCTCGACCCCGACGACCTGCGTGCTATGCGTGCGCAGATGGTGCTCGCGAACGCGTATCACCTGCATCTGCGTCCGGGCGACGAGCTCGTGCGACAACTCGGCGGCCTGCATCGCTTCATGGGATGGGAGGGGCCGATCCTCACCGATTCGGGGGGCTTTCAGGTCTTCTCCCTCGAAGGGCTGCGCGACATCAGCGAAGAAGGGGTCCAGTTCCGGTCGCACATCGACGGGTCGGCGCGCCTCTTCACCCCCGAGTCCGTGATGGCGATCGAGACGAACCTCGGCGCCGACGTGATCATGCAGTTCGATCACGTCGTGCCGGGCCAGGCGGATGTCGCCACCGCGCGCGATGCGATGGAGCGCTCGCTTCGTTGGCTGGATCGCTGCCGCGTGGAGTTCGATCGGCTACACCTCGCCCCCGATGCGCCGCGGCAGACGCTCTTCCCGATCGTGCAGGGCGGGATCCACGCCGAGCTCAGGCGTGAGGCCGCGGCGCGGATCGCGGCGATGCACCGGTGGGACGGGATCGCGATCGGTGGGCTCTCGGTGGGCGAGGCGAAGCCGGACATGTATGCGATGCTCGAGGTGTGCGACGACGCGATCCCGCGCGACCGCCCACGGTATCTGATGGGGGTGGGCTTCCCCGAGGACCTCGTCGAGGGGGTCGCCCGCGGGGTGGATCTCTTCGATTGCGTCGCCCCCACCCGCATGGGGCGGAATGCCGCCGCCTTCACCGCCGACGGTCGCATCAACCTCCGGAACGCGCGATTCCGGGCGGACGCCGGCCCCCTCGACCCCGACTGCCACTGCGGGGCCTGCAGGCGCTTCTCGCGGGCGTACATCCGCCATCTCATCATCTGCGACGAGGTGATGGGGCTCCGTCTTCTGTCGCTGCACAACGTACATTTCCTCGTTGCCCTGATGCGCACCGCGCGTGACGCGATCCGCGCCGGGCGTTTCACCGCGTGGAGCCAGGACTGGCTCGCGCGCTACCACTCCCGCTCTTCCGACTCATGACCTCCGGTTCGCTCTTCTTGTTGCAGGCCGCCTCGGGTGGCAGTGCGCTGATGCCGTTCCTGTTCCAGATGGCCCTCATCGTGGCGATCTTCTACTTCGTGCTCCTCCGTCCGCAGCAGCAGCAGCGGAAGAAGCATCAGGAGATGATCAACGCGCTGCGCAAGGGCGATGACATCGTCACCGCCGGTGGGATCATCGGTAAGGTGGTGCAGGTGAAGGAGGGGACGGAGAAGTCGGCCGAGGATCGTATCACGATCGAGAGCGGCGATTCGAAGCTTGTGGTCGAGCGCGGCCGCATCGCGAAGGTGGTGACCGCCACCGGGAGCTCGTCGAGCGGCGAATGACGCTCCTTCCCATCCAGGTCCTCGGGCAGCCCATTCTGCGCCAGGAGACCGTGCCGGTGGCGCAGGTGACACCGACGATCCGGGCGCTCGTGGAGCAGATGTTCGAGACGATGCACGCGGCGAACGGGATCGGGCTCGCGGCGCCGCAGGTGGGGCGCACCGAGCGGCTCGCCGTCGTGGAGATCGAGGGCGCGCGCTACGTGCTCCTCAATCCCGAAGTGATCGCTGCGAGCACCGAGACAGCCAAGGCCGAAGAGGGATGCCTCTCGATCCCCGAGGTTTTCGCCGACGTGGAGCGCCCCGTGTCGGTCACCGTGCGTGCGATGGACCTCGACGGCCAGACGGTCGAGATCCCCGCGAGTGATCTGCTCGCGCGCTGCTTTCAGCACGAGATCGATCATCTGCACGGCAAGCTCTTCATCGATCACCTCGGCATGTTCAAGCGTCGCCAGGTGCTCGCGAAGTGGGAACGCCTGAAGGGGGATTATCCGACGGGCGTGCGCACCCTCACGCCCGGCGAGGACGCCGCGCGCTCGGCGAAGGGATAGCGCACCATGCGGATCGCCTTCTTCGGAACGCCGCGCTTCGCGGTACCGGCGCTAGAGGCGTTGATCGGCGAGGGCTTCGATGTGGTCGGCTGCGTGACGCAGCCGGACCGCCCGCAGGGACGCTCTCGCAGCACGCTCGTCGCGTCGCCGGTGAAGGAGGTAGCGCTGCGGGAGGGGATCCCGGTGCTGCAGCCCGAGCGCCCGCGCGGTGATGAGTTCATGGCCGCGTTTGCCGCATGGGAAGCCGACCTCTCCGTGGTCGTCGCATACGGCAACCTGCTCCCGAAGGCGCTGATCGACCTCCCGCCGCGCGGGACGCTCAACATCCACGGCTCGCTCCTCCCCCGGTGGCGCGGCGCCGCACCGATCGAAGCCGCGATCCTCGCTGGCGATGCGGAGACGGGCGTCACCATCATGCGGATGGTGCCAGCGCTCGACGCGGGCCCCGTGCTCCTCGAGGCACGAACGCCGATCGGCGACGAGGTCACGGGTGGCGAGATGGCGATCCGCCTCTCAGCGATGGGCGCCGAAGCACTGATCGAGGCGCTCGTGCTGCTCGAAGCGGGAGCGATCGAGGAACGCGTACAGGACGATGCGCTCGCGGTGTATGCGCCCAAGATCGATCGCACGCACGCGCGGCTCGACTGGAACCAGTCGTGTGAGGCGCTGCATCGATCGGTGCGCGCCTTCGACCCGCGCCCCGGTGCATGGACGACGCGTGACGGCGCGGAGCTGCGCTGCTTCGGCGCGCGGCCGCTGCAGGAGCGCGCGGGCGACCCGGGCGTCGTCCTCGAGGTCGGCGAGGAGGGGATGATCGTCGGCTGCGGGAGCGGCGCACTCGCGATCAGCGAGGTGCACCCTGCGGGCAAGAAGCGGATGACCGCGCTCGCCTGGGAGAAGGGGCGAGGCGTGCGCGTCGGCGCCTGCTTGGTGTAGCGAAGCACGAGGGGGAGCAGACCGATCGTCTGCGCCCCCTCATCCCACCGTGAAGGTCTGGACTACGGCTGCCCGCGCACCTTGGCCGGGGTCGTGATCGGCGCGCTGTTCGCGCTGTTCGTTCCCTGCCCCGCCTGCCCGTACTCGTTGTCGCCCCAGCAGTAGAGCACACCCGCGCCTGAGGTCGTGCCGCCCACCGAACCGGATGGCGATGCGATCCCGCAGGAGAAGAGCTCGCCGAGCGCGAGTTGGCGCCAGCTCAACCCACCCGCCACGGCGACCGGCGCGTTCGCGTCCGTCGTCGAGCCGTTGCCGAGCTGCCCAGAACTGTTGCGCCCCCAGCAGTGCGCGGCGCCGGTGGCCGTCACGCCGCAGGTGTGGAACTCACCCGCCGACAGTGAGACGAAGGTCAGACCGCCGGTCACGAGCCCCGCGATCGAATCACGCGCGATCGTCGTGCCGCGCCCAAGCTGCCCGTAGCCGTTGCTCCCCCAGCAGATCGTCGAGCCGACCGGGATCGTGACACTCACACTCTCGTTCACGATCGCGCAGCTGTGCAGTGCGCCGGACACGAGCGACGTGGAGTCGATCCCCGTGACACCGACCATCGCGCCGACGGTCGACAGCGTGACCGGGGAGAGCGTCACCCCGGTGCTGTTGTTCCCCAACTGTCCGGAGGAGCTGAAGCCCCAGCATCGCGGCAGCTTCGTCGAGGGCACCGCGAGATCGAGACGGAGCATGCCGCAGCTGTGCAGCGAGCCCGCCGCGATCGTGGTCATCGCCGCACCGGTGCCGACCGCGACATAGATCGTCGACGAGGTGTTGGTGCCGTTGCCGAGCTGCCCTTCGTCGTTGGTCCCCGTGCAATACGGGATCCCCGTCGGCGTCGTCATGCAGGTATGGCGCTCGCCCACGGCCGTGAGCGATACCGTCGTCGGCGGGGTAAACGTCTGCTGCGTCGGTGAGTTGCTCTGCGTCGCCCCGTGAATGCGGCCCCAGCAGAACATCGAGCGCGACACCGTCACGCCGCAGGTGGAGAGTCGTCCGGCCGAGAGCGAGCGGAAGGTCAGGAAGGGCCCGAGGAGCGAATCCCCAGCCGTGCTGACCGCCGCCGTCGGCCCGTTCGCCGAACGCGCGACGCCCTTGCCGAGCTGACCATCCTCACCGTAGCCCCAGCAGTACGAGCGGTCGTCCGTGCCGAGCGCACAGGCGAAGTAGTTCCCCGCGAAGACCTGCGAGTACGTCATCGTCGCGGTCGCGGTGAATGTCGCCTTCTTGTTGGTGCGATTGCGGGCGCGCAGCGTCTGCGTGCCGACCACCGGGCCGAGCACCCAGCTCGTCGCCGCGCGTCCATTGGCATCGGTGACCGAGACGAGGCTCGTCGCCCGCCCGCCCGCGCCGATCGAATCGTTCCAGAAGATCGTGTCGCCCGCCACGGGGTTGCCGAGGTTGTCGACGACCTGTACCTGGAGTGGCGTGGCCAGCGTACCGCCGACCGGCGCGGTCTGGCTGGCGCCGGCGAACGGCGTCACCACGCGACCAGTGTCGACGCGCGCCGTCGCGGTGAACTGCACGGACGTGACCCCAGGCGCGGACGCCGTGAGTGTATGCGGGATCGCGAAGTTCGCGAGACGCCAGTTCGTCTGCGCCTGTCCGGCCATCGTGTCCGTCACCGCGGTGCTCGGCGTGGCGGATCCGTTGTTCGTCGCGGGCGTGAACGTGACCGTCACGCCGCTGACCGCAAACCCGAACTGATCGACGACCTTCACGACGAGCGGCGCGTCGAGTGTCTGGCCGGCCGCCTTCGTCTGGGCATCGCCAGACACGATCGAGAGCGTCTTGGCCGCGCCCGCCTTGGCGGTCGCATTGAAGGCCACGCTATCGACCGCGTAGTTATTCGAGAGGAGCGCGACGACCTTGTTCGCGCCGAGGGTGTTGCCGAGGGTCCAGACGGTGGTGACCAGCCCGGAGCTGGAGGAGACGCCGCCCGCGGGGTTCACCGAACCGCCCCCGGCGCGGACCTGGAAGGTGACGGTCGCACCGACGACCGGGTTTCCTCCCGCATCGACCACCTTCACCGAGATCGGTTGGGGGAGCGGGGTGACCACGGAAGCGGTCTGGGCATCGCCGGAGACGAGGCGGACGCCGGCGGCGAACTCCTTCGATGCCACGGATGCCGGGCCGGTCGTGGCACTGTCGCGGCATGCACCGACGACGGCGACCACGGCCGCCATCGCGGCGAAGCTGGTCGAGAGGAACTGGCGGCGGAACATTCGCTCTCCTGCCTGAGGGACTCGCGGGGTCGGGAATATCGCCCACTGGGGCGAGCGCGGCAAACCGCCGTCCGCGAGCGGGACGGCGATAGTCGCAACTGGTAGACGGGCGGTCCCCCCAACCCGTAACGGCCCGGGCGCGCACGGGGTGAGTATCTTTCTTCATTGATGCGCGCCCCCCGCACTTTTCTCCCCACGCCCCGATGCACCCACCGCTGACCGTTCGAGGGGTCACCCCCTCCCGATCGGTGGCGGCGGCGGTGCTCGCGTCGCTGCGCGGCGGAGCGCTCCTCGACGTCGCCTTCGAGCGCGACGCCACGGGGCTCGACTCCCGCGACCGGCGCTGGGCGCAGGAGCTGGTGTACGGTCTGCTCCGGCGGCGCGGCTGGATCGACGCGGCGCTCCAGGCACGGGTGAGCGGGGGCCTCGCGCGACTCGACCCCGACCTGCTCGACCTCCTGCGTGCCGGGACCTACCAACTCATCGCGATGGGGAGCGTGCCCCCATACGCCGCGATCGCACAGACGGTTGAGCTCGTGAAGCTCCGCCACGGGATGGGCGCGTCGAAGCTCGCCAACGCGGTGCTGCGCCGCGTGGACCGCGAACGCGATGCGCTCGTGACCGACGTCCCGAGCGACCCCATCGACGCGCTCGCCGTCGCGTACTCGCATCCGCGGTGGCTCGTCTCGCGCTGGGTCGCTCGATGGGGCGCCGCGGCCGCGGAGGCGCTGCTCGAGTCGAACAACCACGAAGCCCCGCTCATCCTCCGCCCGTGGGGGATGGTGCGAGAGCAGCTCGAAGCCGCGCTCGAAGCCGCAGAGGTGCAGGTCGCGGACACCGTGCTCGTCGCTGATTCGATCCGGATCAACGGGCATCCCGCACTGCATGATCTCGCGCCATTCGCGCAGGGACACTGCTTCGTACAGGACCCGGCGGCGACGCTCGTCACGCGATACGCCGCGCTCCCCGCCGGCGCGCGCGTCGCGGACCTCTGCGCGGCCCCGGGCGGCAAGTCGCTCGAACTCGCGCGTACGGCGCGCTTCGTCGCGAGCGCGGACCGGTCGTCGCCGCGGCTGACGCGGCTTCGCGCCACGCTTGAACGCCTCGACGCGCCGAACATCGCGCCGGTCGTGGCTGACGCGCTCACGCCACCGTTCGCCGCGATGGATGCGGTACTGGTGGATGCCCCGTGCACCGGCACCGGCACCTTCCGCCGTCACCCCGACGCGCGCTGGCGCCTCAAGATCAGCGACCTCGCGACGCTCGCCGCCACGCAGCGCGCGATCCTCGCCAGTTGTGCGAGCACGGTGCGTGTCGGCGGGCTACTCATCTATTCGACCTGCTCGCTCGAGGCCGAGGAGAACGACGTGCAGGTCGATGACTTCCTCGCGGCGCGAAAGGACTTCGTGCTCGAACCACCGCCCGAGGGCGCGGTCCCGGCCGAATGTCTCGATGCGGGTCGTCTCCGCGTGCTCCCGCACCTTCACGGCGCCGACGGCGCCTTCGCCGCCCGTTTCCGGAGGATCGCGTGAGCGCTCCGCGTGTCGTGATCGCCCCTTCGTTGCTCTCAGCCGACTTCGGCCGCCTCGCCGACGACCTCGCGATGCTCGAGGCCGGTGGCGCCGACTGGCTCCACGTCGATGTGATGGACGGTGTTTTCGTGCCGAACCTCACCTTCGGCGTGAAGGTGATCGAGACGTGCAAGCGCCTCACCTCGCTTCCGCTCGACGTCCACCTCATGGTCGTCGAACCGGAGAAGTACTTCGAGTCGTTCGTCGGTGCGGGCGCCGCGACGCTCACCGTGCACGTCGAAGCCACGCCGCATCTGCACCGCCAGCTGCATCGGATCAAGGAGCTCGGCGCGCAGGCCGGCGCCACGATGAACCCGGGCACGCCGATCGACAGTGTGCGCGAGGTCGCCGCCGATCTCGATCACCTGCTCATCATGAGTGTGAACCCTGGCTTCGGCGGGCAGCCCTTCATCTCCGCGAGCGTGGACAAGATCCGCCGCGCGCGCCAGCTCCTCGATGCCACGGGGAGCCGCGCGCGCCTCGAGGTCGACGGCGGGATCAGTCGCGACACCATCCATGCCTGCTGGGACGCCGGCGCGGACACCTTCGTCGCGGGGAACGCCGTGTTCGGTGCGCGTGATCCACGGAGCGAGATCGCCGAGCTCCGTGGCCGCTGTGGAGCGCGGGCATGAGCGCGCGGCGGCAGTGGACCATCGTCGGCGCGATCCTCGTGGTCGCGGGTGTGGGTCTCACGATGGCCGCGCGCGGGATGGGCGACCGGATCGCACCGGTCCGCGTCGGGTCGGCCGCGCCGGATTTCCGCGCGATGACCGTCGTCGCGCCGCTCGAAGCGCGGACCCTCGCGGATTATCGCGGTGAGGTGGTGCTCCTCAACCTCTGGGCGACCTGGTGCATCCCCTGCCGCACCGAGATGCCCTCGATCCAGTCGCTGCACGAGGCGTTTGCGCCGCGCGGTCTCCGCGTGCTCGCGGTGAGCGTTGACGAGAGTGGGATGGAGCAGGCGATCCGCGACTTCGGCGCCGAGTACAAGCTCAGCTTCACTCTGCTGCATGACGCGACCGGGGAGATCGAACGCGCCTATCAGAGCACCGGCGTGCCCGAGACGTACCTCATCGCCCGCGACGGCACCATCCGGAAGCGCGTGGTCGGCGCGACCGACTGGGCCAGCGACGGGAATCGCGCGCTCGTGCGCGCCCTGCTCGACGAACCACGCCCGTGACCCCGGCCGCCACCACGTGGCGCAGCGTGTTCACGGCGCACCTCCCCACCAAGATCGCGGCGCTCGTGCTCGCGATCGCGCTCTGGTTCGTGGTGCGCGCCGAAGAACCGACCGAGGTGACCTTCGACGCCCCCTTCCTCGCGCTGGTGGATAGCACCCTTGTGCTGACATCGACCCCACCGCGCACGGTGCAGGTCGTGGTCGCAGGGCGCGCACGCGAGGTGCTGAAGCTCTATACCAATCCCCCGGTGGTCCGCCGCCGCTTCGACGACGAGACCGCGCGCCGCGTGCGCGTGACACTCGAGCCGCGCGACGTGGACTTCCCCTCCGGCGTGGACGCGCGCGCCCGCGAACTCAAGCCGCGGACCTTCGTGCTCACCTTCGAGCCCCGCGCGCCGCGCCCGTGATCGTCCTCGGGATCGAATCCTCATGCGACGAGACCTCGGCGGCGATCGTCGAAGGGGACGCCTCGCAGGCCACGCTCCGCAGCTGCGTGATCCTCTCGCAGGACGTGCATCGCGTGTTCGGTGGCGTGGTGCCGGAGATCGCGAGCCGCGCGCACCTGGCGAGTCTCGTGCCCGTCACGCAGCGGGCGCTCGCCGATGCCGCGTTGACGCTCGACGACATCGACGCGATCGCGGTGACGCACGCGCCAGGGCTCGTCGGCGCGCTCCTCGTGGGGGTGAGCTTCGCGAACGGTCTCGCGCTCGCGCACAACCGCCCCGTGCTCGGCGTGCATCACCTCGAGGGGCACCTCTTCGCGACCACGCTCGAGCAGGCGGACGCGGAGCCGCCGTTCACCGCCCTCCTCGTGAGTGGCGGACACACTCTGCTCCTCGACGTCGCAGCGTGGGGGGAGTATCGCCTGCTCGGCAGCACACGCGACGACGCCGCCGGCGAGGCCTTCGACAAGGCCGCGAAACTCCTCGGGCTCGGATACCCTGGCGGGCGGGCGCTCGAAGCGCTCGCGGCGACCGCGGCACCGCATCCGCTCGCCTTCTCGCCGCCGATGTTGCACGGCGGGCAACGCGCCGGCGACGCGGACTATCTCGATGTGTCGTTCAGCGGGCTGAAGACCGCCGTGCTGCGCGAGGTGCGCGCACGGGAAGCGGACGGCACCATCGACGTGATGCGCGCCCCGATCGCGGCCGCGTTCCAGTCGGCGCTCATCGAGACGCTCGTCGCCAAGACGCTCCGTGCGGCCGCGTTGCACCACCGCACGCGCATCGTGCTCGGTGGCGGTGTGGCGTGCAATCAGGCGCTGCAGGGCGCGATGCGGCGTGCCGGCGCGAGCCGCGGCATCACGGTGTTCGCCCCCTCGCCGCGCTTCGCCACTGATAACGCGGCGATGATCGCCCGCGCCGGACTCTTCCGCCTCGCCCGAGGCGAACGGAGCACGCACGCGCTGAGTGCCTTCGCCTCGCTCCCGCTTCCCGGACTCGTCGAGTAGCTTCCGCGAATGCCTCCTGAGTTTCCCGGCTTCGTCCACGTCCCCTTTGCGTATCCGCTCGGCCCGTTGGAGATCACGGGCTTCGGCATCGCGATGCTCCTGGCCTTCGTCATCGCACAGACCGTGTCGCAAGCGGAGCTGACGCGCCGCGGACACGACCCCGAGGTGATGGGGGACGTGATCGTGGGTGCGGTGATCGGTGGCCTGGCCGGCGCGAAGATCTACTACGCGGTACTCATGCACGATCCGTCGGCGCTGTTCAATCGCGCGGGCTTCGTCTTCTGGGGCGGCCTCATCGGTGGCATCCTCGTCACCGCGGCGGTGATCCGCTATAAGAAACTCCCGTTCACGCGCATCTCGGATGTGTCCGCGCCCGCGATCGCGGCCGCGTACGCCGTGGGGCGGAGCGGATGCTGGGCGGTGGGCGACGACTACGGTCGTCCGTGGGACGGCCCCCTAGCCGTGAGCTTCCCGCAGGGAGCACCCGCGAGCACGGTGGGCAACCTCATCTCGCAGTTCGGCGCGAAGTCACTCGAAGGACGGCCACTCTCCGAAATCGTCGCCGTCTATCCGACCCAGCTCTTCGAAGTGGTCATGGGACTCATCATGTTCGCCGTGCTCTGGCGGCTCCGCGACCACAAGCACGCCGAGGGGTGGCTCTTCGGTGCGTACTGCGTGGCCGCGGGCATGGAGCGCTTCATCGTCGAGTTCTGGCGCGCGAAGGACGATCGCTTCTTCGGCACGCTCACGATGGCGCAGGTGATCGCGCTCGCGTTCATCGCCGGCGGGGTAGTGTGGATGCAGCTGCGGCGCGAGGTGCGCCCCGGCGCACCCGGGATCATGCGCGCGGCCTGAGCCGCGCGCGCTACGTCGACTTCGTCCCGAACGGGGCGCTGATACTCCACTCGCGGGTCACGACTTTCCCGCCGCGCATCATCCGCGGTTCCTCGACCGTGACGAACGCCTTGTCGTCGTAGCGATCGACGATCGCCATCACGTCATCGAGGTGGGCGCGCTGCACGACGACGTGCACCATCTCCACGCGCCCTTCCTTGCCGAAGCCGGCGAACTCGGTCACGCCGTGCCCCGCCTCGCGCAGTGCCTCGGCGATCTCCACGCCGCCGTGCGGCGAGAAGATGCGCACGGTCGAGAGGCCATAGGCGAGCATCCGCTCGATCGTCACGCCGACGAAGGTGCCCGTCGCGTAGCCACCGGCATAGCCGAGCACGTGGATCCCGCTGTCGAGATGCTTGATCGCGCTGCCCACGGCGAAGATCCAGATCATCGCCTGCACGAAGCCGAGGATCGCGGCGATCCCGCGCTTGCCGCGCACGGCGAAGAGCACGCGGAGCGTGTCGCAGGAGACATCGACGATGCGCGCGGCGAAGATCAGCAGCGCGCCCCAAGGCGAGGCGAAGAGAGCGTCCACGGTGAGCAGGGAGGGAGGGGACCCGCTCCCTGAAGTTACACGCGTGGCGTCCGGGGGACGGGGTGGTCGTGCGCGGTCGCGTCGGCCTCGTGCTCGTGGATCTCGGCCTGCAGCTCGTCCACGCGGTCCTGCAGGCGCGTGGCCGTCGCCTGGAGCTCGGCGAGTCGTGCCGCGACCTCCGGCGGGATGACCGGCGCCTCGACCTCCTCGGCGACCTCAGGGGTGAGCGTCTTCCATAGGGCCCAGAGCAGGAGCGCGACGAGCACACCCTGACCGAGGAGCGTCTCGACCGTCGGGAAGATCCCGAGCGCGTCGATGTGCGGCACCCCGGGGACCGGGGTGATCGGGATCGCATTCCCTTCCTGCAACTCGCGCAGCCCCTTCCCCATGAACACGAAGGCCATGTAGTAGAGCAGCCCGCTGGTGACGGCGAAGAACGGGCGGAGGGGGAGCCGGATACCGAAGCGATAGAAGAGCGTGAAGATCACCGCGAGGGCGGCGAAGCCAGCGAACATCCCACCAGTGACCGGGGTCCCGGTGCCGGGACGCGAGTAGAGCACCTGATAGAAGAGCGCCGTCTCGGCCCCTTCGCGGAAGACCGCGAGGAACGCGGTGATCGCGAGCGCGAACGAGCCGCCATGCGAGAGCGCGGCGCCGACCTTCTCCTTGATGAAGCGCTGCCACTTGGCGGCCTCGACCTTCGAGAGCAGCCAATACGAGATGGAGAAGAGGACGGCCACAGCCACGAGCATCGTGCCGCCTTCGATGATCTCGCGGCCGGCGGGGACAGCCTTGAGGACCGTGGAGAGGACGACGGCAAGCGCCGCGCTGGCCACGAGTCCGGCGCCCACACCGAACCAGACATCACGGAGGCGGTGGCGATTCCCGGTCTTCACGAGGAAGGCGACGATGGCGCCGATGACGAGGATCGCCTCGAACCCTTCGCGGAGGATGATGAGGAAGCTTTCGAAGAACGCGCCCCACCCGCTCGCGGCGGTCTCCGTCAGTTCGAGGATCGAGGGCATGCCGCGCTCGATGCGGTCGCGTGCCTCAGCCGCGGCGCGGAGGTCGCCGGCCCGCGCGGCGCCCTTGAACTCACCGAAGTGGCGTTCCATCGCGGCGACGAGGTTCGGGTCGCGCGCGCGCGCCGGCCCCTCGAGCGGTTCGAAGGCGAGATAGGCGTCGAAGGCGAGATCGCCGGCCTCGGCGGCGCGTCCCTCGCGGGCGCGCGCCAGCGCGTCGTCGAGCAGCCGGACCACGGCGCGCGCCGCGTCGCGCGGGGCACTCGCGCTCGGCGTTGCGGCGACCATCGCCTGCTCGTTGGCGGCGGTGCTGCGGGCCGCCGCGATGAGCTGCGCCGGATCTTCCCCGCGTAGCGTCGCGACGTGCCCGATCACATCCCAGCGTTCGTCCGGGGTGAGCGTGGCGGCGAAGCCGGCCATCGCCGTGCCCTGCACACCGACCGAGATGATGCGGTATTGCAAGGCGGGCGAGACCCCAGCCATCACATCCGCGTGCCCGATCGCCGGCGGCGTGGGGTTCAGGCCGCGCGCGGCAGGGCCGTCGCCCGCGCCCGTGCTGCCATGACACGCGCCGCAGTGCATCGCATAGAGGCGCGCACCATTCCGTGCATCGAGCACGCGGCTGGGCAGGTCGAGCGCTCCCGCCGTGCCGAGCGCGCGGGTGAAGCGTTGATGCAACTGCGCGAGCTCCGCGGGCGGGATCCGGAGGCGGACGCCGTTCGCGAGCGAATCGACGAGGGCGCGGGTCAGCAGTGCGGTCGGCGATGCGACGCGCTTAGCGACCTCGCGCGCATCGGCGAGGAAGGAGCTGGCTTCGTCGAGCTCGAGCGCCGAGAGGAGGCGCCCGTTCGCGTCGATGGCCTTGCCGTATTCCTCGACGGCAACGCCGACGATGGCCGCGAGCCGCTTCTCCGCCGTTTCTTGTGGCGGAGGAGCAGCGGCCGCAGGGGCCAGAGACAAAGAAAGCGCGACGAGCGCGCGGTTGAGAACGATTCTCATTTGATTGTCGAAGACTCCGAGAAGTCTATCCGACACCCTCGTCCAGCGCTACCGCTCCAAGACGCAGACGGCGCCCGCCGTCGTATCCGTGTGCGTCAGCGTGAGCCACACCTGAGCGACACCAAGCTCCGCCGCCCGCGCCTCGGCCCGCCCCGTGAACGCGAGCAGTGGCGTCGCGTTCGCGCGCGGGACCACCTCGATCTCCTTCCACCCGATCAGCCGCGCCTCCTCACTCCCCGCCAACGCCTTGAACGCCGCCTCCTTCGCCGCAAAGCGCGCGGCCAGGTGCATCGCCGGACGCGCTCGCGCGGTCGCGTACGCCACCTCCGCTTCCGTGAACAGCCGCTCGAGCACGCGCTGCTCCGAGCGCTGCAGCATCCCCTCGATCCGCGCGATCTCCACGAGATCCATCCCGACGCCGACGATCATCCGCTCACCTCGCCACGAAGAGCTTGAGCCGCGCGCTCCCTGCGGCACTGGTCGCCACCACGAGATACACCCCGTTGGGGATCGCGAGCGTCCGCACCGGCCACACCACGCGGTCACTCCCGCCCGCGACCGCGCTCTTCCACACCAATCGCCCCGCGGCGTCGTAGATGAAGACCGTCCCATCGGTCCCCGTCCAGGGCCAGACGAAGCCGACGTCGTCGCCGCGCACCGGATTGGCCGTCGCCGCGAGCGAGGCGCTCGCCGCGCTCGGCCCTCCCTCCTCGACCTGCGCGACCACACTGATCTCATCGAGCCAGAGCGGAAGCCCCTCCATCACCCACCCGATCTGGATCGTGCGGCCCCGCACACCGCCGATCTTGATGTCCATGGGATAGAACAGCGGCGCGGAGCCAGTCAACAGCTCGACGTCACGCCACGTCACGCCGCCATCGGCCGTGAGCCGCACGCGCGCGAGCGGCGTGCCGTTGAAACCGTCGCCCTGGTGTCGCGTCCAGAAGAGGAGCGAGACGGTATCACTCGTGATCGGCACCGCGATCGGAGGCGTGCGCAGCTCGCCGCGTGTCCCCGTCCACGCCGTGCCTTCCACCGCGAGTTGGGTCGTCGTCGTCACCCCCACCGCGAGCCACCCGGTGCGCTCGGCCGGCTCGGCACCGTTCCGCGCCAAGAGCCGCCATGTCCCCTTCGCCCCACCTGCGTCGACCTTCAGGACATTCGCCCGCTCGCGCGGCGAGCTCACCCACCGCCGCTGGAAGGCGCCGCCGCCCACCGTGTCGACGACCATGGCGAGCGGCGAACCGTCGACGGTGACCGACGGCGTCACGCCGCGCGACGTCCGTACGCGCACCATCGGCGAGACCGCCTCGATCGCGAGCGCGCCCGCACGCGACAGCGTCGTCGGACTGCGATACGCGACCGGGTCGCGCGCCGACTCGATGAGGTCGAGCGCGAAGGGGAGATTGTCGAGGAAGGTGCGCTGGATGAAGGTCTCGTCATCCGGCGCCTCGAACCCGTAGTACTGCCCGTCGCGATACCCGCTCGTGAGCTCCGGCGTGAACGAGATCGCGTTCGGCGCCGCGGCGGCGTGCGTCATGAAATCGCCGTTCACCGTGTAGAGCATCCACGCGGTGGTCGGCGAGTACCCGCGCCGCGAGGACCCGAACGTGCCGTCCACGACGGCGGGTGCCAGGTTGGTCCCCGCGAGCGCGCGGTACACGCTCAGATCGGCCGAGAGCTCGCCGTAGCGCACGCCGGGCGGATAGAGCAGGAGCCCCGCGAAGGTGTGATACGACACCGACACCGCCGGTGGGAACTGCGCGTGGAACCGTTCGATCGCCTGCGTCTCGGGTTCACTCGCCGGTGCGGGCCCGCGGTAGATCTCGCTCGACGCCGTCGGTGACGAGCCGGCGTTGTCGATCCCCCAGGCGGTCGTGTGATTGCGGTTGAGATCGACGCCGACCACCGCGCCCTGTGCGTTCCGCGCGCGGTTCTTCCGCCAGAGTCGGTTCGACGTGAAGGTGAACTGATAGCCGTCCGGGTTCGCGACGGGGAGGATCCAGATGTCGCGGGTGCGCGTGAGCGAATCGATGCGCGCGTCCGTGGCCGTCGCGAGCCGCGCGAGCAGCCGCAACGCCATCTCCGTCGCCATCCATTCGCGCGCGTGGTAGGTCGCCATCAGCAGCACGTTGGGGCGTGCCGCACTCTCGTCGCGGGGGCCGACTTTGACCATGAGCAGCGGCCGCCCCTCCACACTCCGCCCGATGGTGTCGAGTCGCACGCGGGCATTGTTGCGCGCGAGCGAGTCGAGGTACGCCGCCACGCCCCGCACGGGATCGTCGAACGGGCGATACACACGCGGCGTGCCGCCCACCTGTGCGGCAACCCCAGCGGCACGTCCCGCGACCGCGATCAGCTCCGTGCGCCAGCCGCGCGCCTCCAACCGCGCCCGCTCGGCCGGGTCGGCGACGACGAGCGCCCCGGCGGGCGCGATCGCCACGACGTCGAAACCGGCGCGTTGGAGCGAGTCGACCGGGACCCGCGGCACGCGAAAGGTGAGATGCTGTGCCGCCAACGGCTGCACCATCGTCAGCGCGACGAGTCCGAAGCGCAGCAATCGACGCCACCGCGCACTCGGCGCCACGGGTGGCGCCGCGCGATGCGCGACGATCTCTTCCCACCAATCGTCGGCCGCGTGCGCGACCCGGGTCATCGCATCGCACCAACCCCGCCATGCCGCGTCGCGCTCTGGCGGCATCGCCGCGTGGAACGCCTGCGCCGCGTGCGCGAGCTCGTCGAGCGCGCGCCAGAGCGGTGTCGCGAGTGCGTCGAGCGCCGCGCGCGCGGCGCGGCGATCGCCCTCGGTCCCCAACGCGCGACGGTGCACGACGGCGTCGATCGCGTCGTGCCACGCATGACGCAAGCGCTCCGCGCCGAGGGCAGTGACGCGCGACTCCGGCTGCTGCACGCGGTGCGCCGCTTTCAACGCCTCGAGCAGCGGCTGTGCGACCAGCGTGTGCTCCGCGTCGGTGCTCCACCGTGCGGTGCAGAGCCCGCGCAGGGAACGCGTGAACTCCGGGAGCGTCTCGCGCTCAGGCATCCGGCCGTGATCGGGAGTAATCGCCCGCCGCTTCGCGCGCGCTCGTCGCGGCGCGCGTCCCGGTCCGCGCTTCGAATCGCTGCGCGAACGCGAGCAGCCGCTCCGTGGTGAACGCCTCGCGCGGGAGTGCGAGCACGGTGATGGCCGCCTCGATCGCCTCCGGCGACCCTTCGACCTCGACCAGATCATCCATACGCGGATACCGCTCGAAGCGCACGATCGCGCCGACGCACTCGTACTGTCGGATCTCGCGGTCGATCTCCTTCACCACCTGATAGCCGAGTCGTTCCAGCAAGAGCGCCGTCGCCGTCGCATCGCCGCACGGGGTGCTGATCTCCTCGCGCACCTTGTACCCCCCTTCGATGCGCGTGGGCCCCTTGAAGTCGAGCACCGCCCGCGCGCCGCTCGCGTCGCGATACACGCGAAGGCGCAACACGTGGTCGACCGCGGTGAGCGCACGTTCCGCAGAGTCATAGCGTCGATCCTCGAGCGCGCCCGCGAACTGCAGCGCGCCCCCCGCGCGCTCGACGCGCGCGACCGCGCCCCCCCAGTCGGGGACGGACGCCTTGAGCTCGACCTCAGCTGGCAATCGCCGCCACCACCGCGGCCGTGTCCGCGAGATCGAGAAAGACCGCCGCGGGGGCGTGCGACGCGAGTTCGTCGACCGAGTACGAACCGGTGGCGACCGCGATCGCGCGTGCCCCGACCCCGCGTCCACAATGGATGTCCGCCGGCGTGTCGCCGATGATCACCAGCGATTCACCTGGAACCGGCCGCCCGAGATGGGCGGCGGCACGCGCTTGAACGATGGGCGGCAAGCCCGGGCGCTCCTCATGATCGGTACCGAACGCGCCCAGCACAAACCGATCCGGATCGATCCCCGCCGCCCGGAGCTTCACATGCGCGCCTTCCACGATGTTCCCGGTAAGGAGTGCGAGCACGCAGTCCTCCCGCGCCTCGACCGCATCGAGGAGCGCGGGAATCCCCGGAAGCACTCCCGCATCGGTGTCCGGTCGCTGCACTTCGTCGGCGAGCCGTTCGAGATAGCGCGCGAACACCCCTTCCATCCCCGCCTCGATGCGTGCATCATCGATCCCCTCCATCCGCATCGCTTCGCGCACGATCTGCCGATCGGTCTTCCCGTCATACCGATAGCCGCTCGCGCCGCGGGTGCCGAAGGCCTCCTCGAGCGCCACCTCCATCGCGCGACGCCCCGCGCCGCCGCTCCGCAGCAACGTCCCATCGATATCGAACAGGACGATCTTCATCGCCGGGAGAGCAAGAGTCCACCGATCACCGCCGCGCCACCGGTCACCTGCCAGGCGGTCGGCACCTCTGCGAGTACAAGCCACGCGACGACCATCGCGATCACCGGTTGAAGATTCGCATACATCGCCGTGCGCGTCGGTCCGAGGACGCGTACCCCACGATACCAGAACAGATACGCGAGCACGAGCGCCACGATCCCCGAATACGCCAACGCGCCGTAGACACTCAGTGGGAGCGACGTCCACGCCGCGCGCGCGATCGCGGGCGATGCGATGAGCGCGAGTGGGATCGTCCCGCCGAGGAGCGTGTACGCCGCCACATGCACGCTCTCGATCCGGTGCGTCATCGGTTTGAGCAGCACCGTGTACGCGGCCCACGCGACGCACGCGGTCAGGACCAAGAGATCGCCGCGGATGTCGGTATCGCCGACGTGTCCCGTCGCGCTCCCGAGCACCACCAAGCTGAGTCCGAGGATCGAACACGCAATCCCGATCACCTGCTTCGCGGCAAGGCGTTCGATCCCGGCGATGCGCCCCGCGATGCCGATGAAGGCAGGGCTCGCCGCGATCATGAGCGACGCATTCCCCGCGCGCGTGAGCGAGAGCCCGGTCACGAAGAGCAACTGATAGATGCAGTGCCCGATCACACCGAGCGCCATCAACCGGCGCTGATCCGCGACGGAGGGGCGCGTCTCGCGGCGCCACCACGCCAGTCCCATTAGCGCCGCTGTGCCGACGACGAGTCGCACGCCGTTGAACGCGAGCGGTTCCATCATCCGCGTCGCGTACTTCATGACCGAGAAATTCACCCCCCAGATCGTCGCCATCAGGACGAGGAGGAGATCCGTCGTCCCGAAGGCGCGAGGGGCGGTGGTCGAAGAGGGCGCCGACATTCTATGGAACGTAACACCCCGAGCCGTTCCGCTCGCCGTCGTCGCGGGCGTAGCTTTCCGGGATGTACGTCTCTTTCGCGCTCTTCGCCGACGCGGCGAACCTCTCCCAAGAAGGGAAGCTCAACATCCTCGGCGTGTTCGACGCGCTCCAAGTCGCGGCCGTCCCCGCCGTCCATCCGCGCGCCACACTCGTGGTACGCCTCAAGGCCGAGCCCGACGACGGCGGGGTGCACTCCCTCGCCTTCGCGTGGACCAACCCGGATGGGGAAGAGCTCTGGTCGAGCAGCGGCGAGGTCGAGGTCGGCACTCCGCCGCCCGGGACGTTCGAGGTCGATATCCCGATCGTCGCGTCGATCGACCTTCCGGTCGCGGCGAGCGGGACGCACCTGATGCGCGTGATGCTCGACGGCGAGCTGCGGGCCGAGGTCGCGTTGCATGTGCGCGTGGGGACCGCGCTCGGTGCGCCGATCGCGGCGCCGGGTGTGCTGCTGAGCTAGTCGGCGAGCCCCGGGATGCCGTCGCGGCCGCGGGCGAGCCGCACCGCGCGTTCGATCGCCGCTTCCAGTGCCTGCACCGCCAAGAGTTCGATGGCGAGCGGCTCCGCGCTCGGCCCCTCGAGTGGTGCGAGCGCGAACACGATGTCCCCGTCCCAGCTGGTGCCCGCGGGACGGATACGGCGATGGAACGCGGCGGTCGCGGCCTGGGCCACGTTGTGGAGCGCGGTGCGTGGGAGTGCGGCACTGAGTGCGACGACGGCGATCGTCGTGTTGCTCCCGGCGGGGAACGACGTCGCAGGGGCCGCGTGTTCGAGCGCGGCGACCGTGCCGATGAGCGCTCCATCCGCCCCGCGTACCCCAGCGATCGGGCCGCCGTTGGCATCGCAGACATCACCGAAGGCATTCACCGCGGCGAGCGCGACGGCGTGGTGACCGTGACCTGAAGCGGACGCGATCCCGATGCCGCCCTTCATCGCGCCCGCGGCGCCGCGTGCCTTTCCGACGGTGAGTCCGGTGCCGGCGCCGACGCTGCCCTCGGCGATCCCACTACCTCGCGCAGCCTCGCACGCGCTGAACCCCATCGCGGCGTCGGGACGCGCGTCGAAGCGACCGCAGGGCTTGAGATCGAAGAGCACCGCGCCCGGTACGATCGGGACCACACCGCCGCCGACGGCGAAGCCGCGCCCCTGTGCTTCGTGCCAGCGCATCACGCCCGCGGCCGCGTCGAGTCCGTAGGCCGATCCGCCCGCGATCAGGAGCGCGTCCACACGGTCGACGGTCGCCGCCGGATCGAGGAGTGCGAGTTCGCGCGTGCCGGTCGCGCGCCCGATCACCGCGGCGGCGGCACGGAATGGGCCGTCCGCGCCGCGGATGACCGTGCACCCGGTGGCACCCGCGTCGTCGGTCGCGTGCCCGACGACGAGCCCGAGCGAACCGAAGGTGGCGGTGGTCACGCGGGGGGCGCGGTGCGCGGTGCGGTTGGCGCGCAGTCGCGGCAGCGCGTGATCCCACGCAACGTGCACACCACGCACACGAAGGTGCCGCATCCTTCGCAGGGGTACCCTTCCGAGGCGCGCTCCTCATTGCCGCAGGCGCGGCAGATCATCCGGTCAGTCGTGCTCATCGTCGTCGCTCCGAAGGCCGATCGGGTCAGCTGCGGTCGAGTGTCTTCTCGTTCAGGTCGAACTCACGGATCTTCTTGATCAACGTCGCGCGGGAGATGCCGAGCTCGCGCGCCGCGTGGGTCCGATTGAAGCTGTTGGCGCGGAGCGTGCGATCGATATGGGCGCGCTCCACCTCGAGCAACGAGCGCGGGACGTGGTGGTTCACATTCGCCCCGGTCGCGTGCTGCACCTCGCGCGGGAGATGGACCGCGTCGATGACCTCGCCGTCCTTCGCGAGGAGTCCGGCACGCTCGAGCACGTTGCGGAGTTCGCGGACATTGCCGGGCCAGCCATACCGAAGGACGCAATCCAGCGCCGCCTCGGTGAGCTGGTTCGGCATCCCGGGGACGGCCGGTGCGAGCTCGTCGAGCAGTCGCGCGATGAGATCGAGGAGATCCTCACGCGTGCGGGCGCGGAGCGGAGGGAGGAGGATCGGCATGACCGAGAGGCGATAGTACAGATCCTCGCGGAAGCGTCCGGCCTGGACCGCCGCCGCGAGCGCCTTACTCGTCGCCGCGATCACGCGCACGTTCGGCACGATCTCCTCCGTCCCGCCCACGCGGCGGAACCCCTTCCCTTCGAGCACGCGCAGGAGCTTCGGCTGGAGCAGCGGGTCGAGGTCGCCGATCTCGTCGAGGAAGACTGTGCCGCCATCGGCGAGCTCGAACACACCCGGGCGCGCGGCACGCCCCGTCGCACTACTCCCTTCCACGCCGAACAACTCGGAGTCGAGCGAGTCGGCGGTGAGTGCCGCGCAGTTGATCGAGACGAACGGCCCGGATGACCGCGAACTCTTGGCGTGGAGCATCTCGGCCACGCGCCCCTTCCCGGTGCCCGGCTCGCCGAGGATGAGCGCCGTCGTGCGTTCGCTCGTGGCGAGGAGTTCGACCTGACCGGCGAGCTCGCGCATCGCGGGCGACACGCCGAAGGGCGCCGCGGCTTGCCCGCGTCGATCGGTGACGTACTGGTTCAGCTTCCGGAGCCGCGCCTTCTCGAGCGCGCGCTCCGCGGCGGCCCCGAGATGCTTCAGGTCCACGGGCTTCGTGAGGAAGTTCTCGGCGCCCTGTTGCAACGCATCGACCGCCATCGGGACATCGCCGAATGCGGTGACCATGACCACCACGGGGTGCGACTCGCGGATCTTCGCGAGCACGTCGAAGCCCGTCATATCGGGGAGTCGGACGTCGAGCAGAACGAGGTCTGGCCGCGACCGCTGGAACGCCTCGATCCCGTCCGCGCCGGTATGCGCGACCGAGACGGTATGGGCCCCTTCGTGGCGGAAGTACATCGCGAAGGCGTTCGCGATCGCGACTTCGTCGTCGATGATCAGGATACTGGCCATGGCGTCAGCGCGTGGTAGGAGACGCGGCGTCGTACACGGGGAGGCGTACCTCGAAGGTCGCGCCCTGCCCAGGGATCGAGTGGACGGAGAGCGTCCCCCCGTGTTCGCGGACGATGCCGTCACTGATGGAAAGACCGAGGCCGGTGCCGATGCCGCGGGGTTTCGTGGTATAGAACGGGTTGAAGATGTGCGGGAGATGCTCGGGCGGGATCCCGGGTCCAGAGTCGCGCACGCTCGCGACCAACTCCGCCCCGTCGACCACGACGCGCACCACGATGCGGCGTGGTGGTGGTGCCGCGACCAACGCCTGCTCGGCGTTCGCGAGCAGATTGATGAAGACCTGCTGCAGCTGGAACGGGTCCGCCCAGGTGAGTGGAAGACCTTCCGCGAACTCGGTCTCGAGCGCGATCTCCTGCAGCCGGAGCGGGTAGCGCCGGAGCTCCAGCGTGTCGACCATCACCTGTCGCACATCGGTCGGCATCTTCTCGGGCGGGTTCTGCCGCGCGAAGGTGAGGAGTTTGGTGACGATCCGCGCCGCGCGTTTCGCCTCAGTGACGATCGTCTCCGTGGCGCGCCGCTGATCCTCGTGCGTCCCCTGCCCCGACATGAGGATCTGCGCGTAGGCCAGGATCCCGGCGAGCGGGGTGTTCACCTCGTGCGCGACGCCGCCGACCAACTCGCCGAGTGCGGCCAGCTTGTCGCGCCGCGCCAGCTGCTCGAACAGGCGTCGCTCCTCGGTGACGTCGCGGAAGATCGCCACGGCACCGGTGACGCGATCGCCCTCGGTGATCGGTGCCGTGACGACGGTCGCGATCCCGGGGCGCTGTTCTTCGTGATCGAAGTAGGTCACCTGCACACGCTGCGGGTGCCCCCCCATCGTCTCGACGAAGAGCTTCCACACCGTCGCCTGCTCGCCCGGCTCGGTCATCTCCTGGAACGGCCGACCCAGCACGGCATCGCGCGTCCGCCCAACGACGCGGAGGAAGGCGCTGTTCGCCGAGGTGAGGTGGCCCTCCTCGTCGACGGTGCAGATGGCATCGGTCGCCGCCTCGATCACACGCGCGTATTGCGCCTCCGCGCGCTCGAGCGCGAGCGCGCGTTCGCGTTCGTCGGTCACGTCGCGCACGATCGCGAGCAGTCCGTCGGGTTGCCCGGCGCGTCGGAGCGGTGCGGTCACCGCACTCGCGAGTCGACGCTCGCCGTCCTTGCGGTAGGCGTGGAACTCGACACGCCGCGTGTCGCCGGCGAGCGTGGCCCGGACCACGTCGAGCAGCATCGCGGCCTCGGCGGGCTCGATGAACGGCACGATGCTGTGCCCAACCATCTCCGCGCGGGTGAACCCCATCATCGCCGCGCCGGCGGGATTGATCGAGGTGAAGCGTGCTTCGCGGTCGATGGTCACGATCGCGTCAGGGGCGAGCGTGACGAGGTCATCGAGCGTGTCGGTCGCACGCTGCGCCGCCTCGCGTGCCGCGTGGATCGCCGTGACATCGTCCAACGAGACCACGGCACCGCCCGCCGGATGCGGCGCGGCGACACCTTCGAGACGGCGCCCATTGGCCGCACGGAGGATCTCGAAGCGCGTGGTGCGCCCTTCGTCGCAGGCGCCGACGAGGGCCGCCGCGAACGCGGAGTCCGTCGCCTCGCCCTCGACGAGCTCCACGAGGGCGCACCCATCGATCGACTGATCCACACTGAGCATCGCGCGCAACGACGCGTTCGAACGGATCACGCGCCCTTCACCATCGAGCACGGCGACGCCGCTCGGGATCGCATCGAACGCCACCGAGGTCTCGGCCTCGGCCGTCGTCGCTTCGGCGAAGAGGCGCGCGTTCTCGAGTGCGACCGCGATCGTCGTCGCGAGGCGCTGGAGCACACGCGCGTCGTCCTCGGTGAACGGCTCGGCGCGATTGAACACCCCCAAGGTCCCGTTCACGCCGGTCGGCGTGATCAGAGGTGCGAGCATCACGTTCGACATCTGCACGTGGTCCACCGCGTGCCGATACGCATCCGAATCGACGGTCACGTCGTTCGCGATCACCGTGCGCGCCTCGGTCACGGCGCGGCCCGCGATCGACGATTCGATCGGCACGTACATCCCGATCAACGGCTCGGCTGCGCCCTCGCCCGCGAGCACGTGCAGGTAGCACTCCTGTCGCACGGCGACATCCGCCCCCTCGACGCCGAAGAGCCCCATCGCCTGCCGGAGCCCGAGGCGGAGCACATCCGCCAGCCGGAGCGAGCCGTTCACCGCAGCGGCCACGCTCGCGAGTGCATCCGCGATGCGGCGCTCACGCTGACTCTCCGCGAACAGCGCCGCGTTCGCCAGCGCGAGCGCGGCGAGGCGACCGGTGGACGCCACGAGCTCCGGCACATCGTCGTCGAGGGGGGTCGCGACCCGCTCCCATACCGCGATCACCCCAGAGAGTGACCGCCCATGCAGCATCGGGACCGCGAGCATCGCGCCGCGCTCCGCCGATCGCTCCCCCTGTTGGACGCGGGCCGTGCGGGCGGCTTCGGCGATCGCCGCGCGGACATAATCCGGGGCGCTCTCAGGATCCTCCGACGCCTCGCTCCGGCAGATGCAGGGTGCATCCGACGTTCCGGGCGACTCGGTGAGCGACACCGCGACGCCGGCGCTCCCGAGCAGGCGCCAGAGCTGCTCGCAGAGCGCACTGGCGATCTCACTCCGGTCGAGCGTCCGGATCAGCGACGCGCTGATCTCCTGCGCCCGCGCGAGGCGTGCGATCCGCCCCTCGGTTCTCCGCAGCTGCTCTTCGACCGAATCCATATAGGTAGCGGCGCGCGCCGCGTCCGCAGTCTCAAGACTGCGCAACGCCGCACGCCACGTGGGCGCGGGATCAGTCGGCACGGAGCCGGATGAGGTGAACTCAGTCATGACGGGCATGTGTCACAGGACGCGACACCGTCCAACGTTACGGCAGGCCGCACGGGGAATCAACGCGGGAGGTCAGAACTGCCAGGCGCGGAAGAGGTCGAAGCTGAGCTGACGAGGGGTGGGCGCGAACCCGCGCGCCGTCGCGCTACTGGCGCAGGTGGTCGCGCTCGTGGGCGGTTCGACGCCGCCCGACGCCGTCACGCGTCCGCCGAAACGGTAGTCCACCTTGACGCCGATCGCGTCCGCGAACGCGAGCGGGCTGCCGGTCGCGGCATTCGCGCCAAGAAGCTGCCCGACCCCACAGAGTCCGGCATCGAGCCGGACTGACATCCGATCGGAGAGACGCTTCGCGCAGTTGAAGCGCGTGCCCGCGAGGATGCTCCCACTGACGTCGCGGATGCGGCCGCCATAGCCCTCCAGCCCGGCGGTGCTCACCTGCGCATCGTCGCACACCCCTCCCGTGGCGCGACTCCCGACGAACGACCCCACCGACGAGAGGAGCACGCGCGCGGCAGTGGAACCGTAGTCACCACCGCCCACCACCTCGTCGCTCGGTGCGCCGGTCACGAGATAGGAGATCAGGTCGCCGCTCGACACGCGGAGCGAGTCCGGACTCGAGAACTCCGCGAGGGGCGCGAGCCGCGTGCCGCCGATCCGGACGCGGATGCGCACATCCTGCCGTGGTCCGTTCGCACTGTACTGACGCACCGTGTGCAACGCGTCGATGCTGAGCGCGGGATTGAGTTCGGGATCGCCGTAAAAGCGCACCGTTCCGCCTTCCACTTGGAACGTCCGTTGGACCGGTCCGAGATTGAGGCGGTAGGTCCCGCTCCGCACCGCGAGCGGGCCATCGAGCGCGAGTTGCGCCGGCGCGTTCGCCGCGAGCCCGCTCGTGCGCGTGATGTTCACGAATCCGCCGAGCAGGATGTTCGCTTCGGCGGACTTCAATCGCACATCATCGCCGAGCCGGATGGGCACATTCTCCACCGCCAGGTTCCGCACGAACGCGCTCGGCGCGGGGATCCGCCCGCTCGCGCCCAACGCCGTCGTATCGACGATGTTGTAGTACTCGGGATCGTCGAGCGAGATCACGCTCTTCTGGTACAGCTCCGGGACGTAGATCGTGCCGCGGTCGACGGTGAGTCCACCGGACAAGCGTGATCGGGACTTCGCGCCCGCCACGCGGAGATCACCCGAGAAGTCGAGCGTCGCGACCCGCGGCTTGTCGAGCACGCGGAAGCTCTCAGCGGTGAGTCGCAGATCGAACTGGGGATCGTCGAGATCAGTGAATCGGACCCAACCACCGAGCGCCGCCTGACCGCGGCCGCCGTCGCCCTGCATCGCCACACGCCGCACCGCGATCGAGTCGCCGAGGAACGCGACATCGACGTTCAACCCACCGAGGCGCACCGTACCGAGCGCCGGCACGAGTGCGGAGCCATCGCGCACGCTGAGGGCTCCGGTGAGGCGTGGGGCTTTCCAGGTGCCGCTGAGTTCCACGCCAAGAGTGAGCGCGCCGCTCGCGTCACGGAGCTGCGAGGTGAGTCCCTCGAGGGTCGCCAAGCCGACGCTATCCGACCGGATGGCGCCCGCGAGTGGCGCCTCGATCCGACGATCGGCCATGGCGCGGAGCGAAAGGTCGAGAGGGAGCACGACATCGGCGCGGAGCGATTCGCGCCCGCCGCGCCAGAATCCGAGCGCCGCACGCAAGCGCTCGTCGCCGTAGCGCGCGTCCCACCGCACATCGTCGAGCCGCACGCCCGCGACCGCGCCACCGTCGACGCGACCGGCGGCGAGGAGGCGTGGCGTCTGTCGCGTCCCGTCACCTGACACACTCCACGAGGTCCGCCCGCTGAGCGCCGACGCACTCTGCGCGAACTCACCGAGGTCGCGCAGCGCGACCGAATCCCCGCGCAACGCGAGGGCGATCGGCGCGGACGACGGGAGCGAGATGCTCCCATCGATCCGCGCCCCGTCGCGCGCCCGGAGGGCGAGCGTATCGAGGCGGAACCCGCCGCTCGCGAGCGCGAGGCGAGCCGGAACAGCGAGCGACCACTGGTTGGCGGAGGCCTCGACGTCGAGGGTATCGTTCACCACGCTGATCGAGTCCCCGTGGCGCTCCCCGCTGAACGTGCTACGGAGTCGGACCCCGTTGAGCGCATCGGCGAGCACGCGCCCGCGCGCCCGGTTTCCCTTGGTCACACGGAGCCGCGCATCGAGCGACGCGATCCCGAAGGTCCCCGACCGTAGCGTGTCGAGGCGCATGATCACCGGCCCGCTCGCCGAGTCCTGCAGCTGCTCGAGCCGCGCCGACGCATGCGCCGCGCGGACGGTGGTGGTGCCCACGCGGAGGTCGCTCCCTTCGATGGTCGCCGCGACCCCGAGCTCTCGGAGCCATCCGGTGATCGCCGCACGCGCCGCGATCGCGCCGCCGAGCACCGTCGGCGGCGTCGTGTCACCAACCGGACGCGGCGCCAACCAGGGGCGCAGGCCACCGAGCGAGTCGATGGTGGTGACGACGCGCAGCGTATCGCGCGGCGCGGTCGCGGTGAGCGCGAGTGCGCCCCGCACCCCGAGTGTCCCAAGACTCGATTCGATCCGCGCCGAGTCCACCGTCGCACGCCCGTCACCGAAGCGGAGCGCCGCAAGCCCCGTCTCGATCCGCGCGCCCTGCACCACGCCGCGATCGATCTGCACCGATGCGGTGCCGACGAGGTTCGCGGCGGAGTCGCCCTGCACGTCGGTCACCGCACGGAACGCGAGACCGGAGGTGGGGAGCGTGGAATCGCCGAGCACCCGTCGCAGGTCGAGCGCACTCGCGGTCCACCGCCCGGTCGCACGATAGAGCGGCGGGTACGCATCGACGACGCCATCGGCCACCAGTCGTCCGCCATCCCCCGCGAGATCGCCGGTGATCGCGAGGTTCTCGACGGTCCCCTTGGCGCTGATCGGGCCACTGTACTCACCGCGCAGCGGCAGGAGCGGATACGATCGCGCGAGCGCGGTCACCGAGAGCGGCGACGCGAGCATCGCGACGTCGTACGTCATGAACTGCGGACCCCAGGTGACGCGCCCTGCGCCACGGAAGCGCGATAGCGGCGCATCGCCGTCGTGATGGGTGAGATCCGCCTGCGAGTACCGCACGTCGAGCCACGAGGAGTCGAGCACGGTCGTGCCGCGCACCAGTCCGTTGACGCGTGGGAAGTTCGGATT
Organism: Gemmatimonadaceae bacterium; assembly: GCA_019745365.1. Taxonomy (GTDB): domain Bacteria; phylum Gemmatimonadota; class Gemmatimonadetes; order Gemmatimonadales; family Gemmatimonadaceae; genus JAIETI01. The sequence goes on from JAIETI010000053.1 coordinate 43,370, forward strand.
GAGGAACTGCGGCGTGCGGAGATCGAGCTGCGCGATGTCGAGCGCGAGCCCACGGAACACCGTGAACGCCGGGAAGAGGATGTCGAGCCCGCCGCGCGCGACCCCGCGTGTGATCGCGCCAGGGACGTTGGCGTCGCTGAAGGTGAACCGGGCCTCGTCGAGGGTCCATCGATTCACCGGACCGCCGGTGGCACGCACCGTTCCGGTCAGGTCGCCGCGCCACGGATACGGGAATCGCTTCCCGTTCAAGCGCTCAAGCAGTTCGAAGTTCACCGGCGCCATCTCGGCACGCACGTCGTCCACGTGCAACACCGGACCGCCGACGGCGAAGGTCATCTGCCCCAGGATGCGCGACCGCATCGAGCGGACGTCCATCCGCGTCAGCGCGTACCGGATGATGCGCAGATTCTTCGGGTCGTTCGTGATGTGGAGGTCCATCCGGCCGCCGCCGGTGACCGGCAGCGTGGGATACACCCATGCGATGTCGGACATCGCGACCGTGTCGCCCACGACGCGGACGTCGTACCGCGTGGGGAGGTCGCTCCCCCACCAGACGCGACCGAACGCATGCCCCGCGGAGTGGGCGAAGCCGAATCGGTCGAAGTCGAAGGTCGCCGTGTCGCCACGGAACTCCACGTGCCCGCGGAGATTGCGGTAGGTGAACGGTGGGTAGTTCTCCACGCCATCCCAGCGGGCGATCTCGATGTGCTGCCCCTGACTATCGGGATCGACCAAGCGCGCCTCGGAGACCACGAAGGTCTGCAGCCCCCACCGATACGTGCGGAGCCAGCCGCTGCCACTCGGACGGATCTCTCTTCCGGGGAGCGAGCGATTCATCGCGATCGAGCTGTCGCGGCGCGCGCCCTTGAGCGAGTCGTCGGGCGCCCACGACTGTGTCATCGCGATCTCACCGTCGGTGATGCGCACGTTCTGCAACCAGACGAGTGAACCGAACGCGCGGCGCGGGCGCGGCAACCGCGGTCCGGGCGACGGTGGCCAGAGTTTGCGGAAGTTCCAGGTGTTGGTCGAGTCGCGGCGGATGTGCACGTGGAGCCGCTGCGCGTCGAGCGCGCGGATCACGATGCGTCCATCGGCGAGGTCGCGTGGGTCGTACGCGACGCGCATCGGTCCGCTGCGCACGAAGAGCGAGTCGTCGGGATCGCGGATCTCGAGCGAGTCGATGCTCAGGTCCGTGAGGAACGACCCGGAGAGCTTTCCGACATGGACCTCACCGCGCAGCGACGCCGCGAGCGCACGCTCCGCTTGGCGTCGCAACCACTCGCGCCCACCATCCGAACGCGTCATGCCAAACAGCCCGACGGCCCCCACGATGAGGAGCAGCGCGATCACGATCGCGCTCCCGAGGGCGATGTCGCGGCGGCGCGCCATCGGTTAGAACGCCTGCCCGAGGTTGAGGTTCAACGTCAATCGCCGGAGCAGTCCTGTCGGTGCGGGAGGCGCGAAGGTCGCCGGACACGGTCCGGCGTCCTGCACCAGCACGCGTTGCGCGCCGGCGCTCCCCGTGCTCACCACCGCCTGCACGCGCCGCGTGTTCCCCGGACTCACACAGAGGAGTTGCCCCCCCTGCGCGACCGGCGTGTCGAAGTACGCCGCGCCCGCATTCCGCGCATAGCCGTTGTAGGCGACATCCACGCGAAGGAAGCCGATGAACGAGGCCACGCGCACGCCGATCCCCGGCGTCACGCGAAACTGCGACGCACCCGCGACGGCACGCACGCCGCGATCGAGCACCTGGCCGCCGTCCGCGAACACCGTCCACTGGAGGAACTGCGAGAGCACTGGCGACTTCAGTCGCGCCTCGATGTTGCCGAGGATGACGGCGTTCCCGCCCGTCGGCACCGTACGCTGCCGCACCTGTGTCGCGTCGGCACGCAGATAGTAGGTGCGCGCGGGATCACCCAGGTCGGCGTTGCGCACGACGGCGCCGCTCGCATCGACGGTATCGAAGGCGGTCGGGATGTACACCGCAGGTCCGAGCTCGTTCTGCCGATACCCGCGCACGGTGTTCGGGCCCCCGCCGTACAGTCGTTCCTGCGGCGGCACATACGCTCCCTCCGCGATCGCGAGGAGATCCCGACGCCCCCACACGACGCCTGCGCGGGCACGCGCGGCGAGCACCACATCCGTCCCAACGGCCCGATACGTCGCGACGTCGACGGTCCCGCGGGTGAATTGCAGCGACGGGTCCGCGCCGATGAAGCGCGAGCCGTGGCGGAGGTCGGTGCGGAGCACGAAGCCCCGGTGCGGGTCCCCCGGATTGTCGGTGCGTTGCCAACTCCACGCGCCACCCAGCACCGCCAGGCGTTGCCGCCGCTCAAGGGCGCGCTGATCGGTGTCCGTGCAGGCGTTGAACACGGCACAGAAGAGCGCCGGCAGTGCGAAGGTGCTCCCGTACTCGACGTTGTAGGAGAGCTGTCGCGTCGCGGCGCGCCCGGCGGAGGCAAGGGTGAGCGCCGCGCCGCCGCGCGTGTCGCGCAAGAAGGCGTTGAACTCCGACCGCTTCTCGCTGAAGAGCGTGAGCGCCGGACTCCAGAGCGCGGCGCCGAGCGGACGGAGCGCGAGCGTCGAGCCGACGTAGTAGTTGAGATCGCGACTGAAGATGTCGTCGCGCGCCTGCGGGCAGAGCCCCTCGGCGCCCCCGAGCGGCCGCCCGATGCCGATCTTCGACATCCGCCCACGCAACTCGAGACGCGACGCCGAGCCACGCAGGTTGTAGTCCACCATCTCGCCGCTCACCCGGAAGCAGTCGAGCGATCCCCACCCGGCGCCGGTCCGTGCACTCCGCTGCGGGCCCTCGGTCGCGCGGAGCGTGACGCCGAGCGTGCTGTCGGCGCTCCGGCGCTGCGTATCCGGTTCGATCGCGACCAGCGCGAAGGCCTGCGTCGCGTAGAGCGCGCGCTTGGCGCGCTCGAGGTCGCGTTGCCGCCAGAGTGCGCCGGGCTCGAGGTCGGCCACCGCGCGCACCGCTTCTGGCGTGCTGTGGACCGCGACCCCGACTTCGCGCGGCGCCATCTCCACCTGCACCGCGCCGAGCCGCGTGCGCACGCCGGGCACGATCGTGTAGGTGAGCGATGCCCGGCGCTCCGCCGCCCGCGCGTCATAGCCGACGAACACGACCGCGGCGGGGTAGCCGTTATCGCGCAGGCGTCGCTGCACGGTATCGCGCGTGGCTTCCATCGCGTACTTGTCGAACGCGCGCCCTTCACGCAGCGGAAGCGCTGCGACGATCAGCGCGGAGTCGGCCACGCCGCCGAGTCCGACGAAGCGAAGGCTATCGATCCGCACCGGCGCGCCTTCCGTGATCGCGAAGCGCACGGCGACGCGTCCAGGGCCGAGCGGCGTGACCACGGTGTCGACCGCGACCCCGGTGTAGCCGTGATTGCGGTACCAGATCAGCAGGCGGACCACGTCGCGCGGGAACTCACCGCGGTCGAGGCAGCGTCGCGTCCCGAACATCCGCAGCGTCCGCCGCGCCCAGGTCGAGGGGGTCGTCACCACGCCGTTCGCGAGGACCGACGACGCGAACGCGCGGTTCCCCGTGAAGCTGAGCTGCGCCACCTCGACGTCGCCGGCGTCGCACGCGACATCCTGCGCTGCCGCCGTCGCGCTGACGGCGCCACAGAGCAGGAGGAGGCGGAGTGGACGCAGCGACAGAGGCACGAGAGCGGTCAGAAGGCGGCGGTCGGTCTAATGATTAGGACACCCCAACAATAGAGGACGAACAGCCACCCCGGTTCGGAACTCAGTCGTCCTTCTGGCCGAACACGGCCAGGTTCGACGAATGCCCGGGGTTCACCTTCTTCTCCGGGTAGATCCAATGCACCGCCTGATTGACCGCCGTCGCTGCCTCGCCGAACCCCTGCGCGATCAGCTTCAACTTGCCGTCGTACGTGGTGATGTCACCGCAGGCATACACCCCCGCGCGACCCGCTTCCATGCGCGAGTTCACCACGATCTCATCCTTCACCACCGTCAGCCCCCACTCCGCAAGCGCACCGATATCGCTCACGAAACCGAGCATCGGGAGCACGACGTCCGCCGGGATGCGCGTGACCGTCTTGGCCTTCACATCACGCAGCTCGATCGCGGTCATCCGATCGCCCTCGGCGATCACATCGTGCAGCTCGTGAAAGGTGCGGACCACCGCGCGCCCCGCAGCCGCGTCGGCCATCACGGCATCGATCGTCG
>JAIETI010000035.1 GCA_019745365.1 Gemmatimonadaceae bacterium
GCTCAACGGCAACGACACCGTCTCCGTTGTGCTGGAGTCGGTGACCAGCGCGGTGCGCATGGTCGCCACCGACGGGCGCGCGACGAGCGACACGACGGTGATCGACGCGGTCGATCGCCCCTTCCTCGGCGAAGTCGTCGCGACGGTCCGCTTTCCCGCGTACCTCGATCGCGCGGATGAGCGCGTGGATGCCACCGCACCGCTGCGCGTACCGCGTGGAGTGACGCTCTCCGTACACGGACAGGCCACGGTCCCGCTGGCTCGCGTCCTCCTGCGCGGGGCGGGTGCGCCGATCACCTTCGCGCCCAGTGGGAGTGGGTTCGATGGCGCGCTCCCCGCCGTCGATGGGAGCTATGTCTGGGAGGTCACCGCGCGCGGCGGTGGCGCGGTCGATGTACCGGCGCCGCTCCGCATCGAGACGATCCCCGACTCCGCGCCCGATCTTGAGCTGGTCGCCCCGTCACGGGACTCGGTGGTGAGCGCGCAGGGTGAGGTCCCGATCCTCGTCGCCGCGCACGACGATCACGCACTGGCCTCGGTCGCACTCCGCGTGTGGAAGGTCGGGGTCGCCGGCGCAACGACGCCGACGGAGACGCGCATCGGCGCGCCGCAGGGGAGCGACTACGCCGGCGGCGCCACGCTGCGTTTGGAGGCATTCGCGCTACAGCCGGGTGACGCGCTGCATGTACTTCCCGTCGCGCGCGATGCGTCGCCGTGGCGTCAGGAGGGGCGTGGGCGCGAACTCGTGCTCCGACTGCCGAGTGTGAACGAAGAGCGCGAGATCGCGCGCGCGCTCGCGGATTCCGCGGTGCAGCGCGCGACGGATGCGGCGCGTGCCCAGCAGGGGCTCCAGCGTCGCACGCAGGAGGAGGCCCGCGCCCGAACCCCGCGCGACGCCCGTCCCAACGACGCGCAGCTCAAGTTCGGCGACGCGGAGCGTGCGAAAGCGCTTGCGGCCGAACAGCGTACCATGCAGCAGCGGACGGAGCAGTTGCAGAAGCAGGTGCAGTCGGTGCAGGACCATCTCAAGGGCGCCGGTGTCCTGGACTCCTCGCTCGCTCGCCTGCTCGGTGAGGCGCAGCGGATGTTGAAGGAAGCGATGACGCCGGAGCTCCGCGCCGCCCTCGAACAGGCGGAGAAGGCCGGCGATCAGCTCGACGCGACCCGCAGCAAGCAGTCGATGGCTGAGCTCGCGGCGCAGCAGCAACGGATGAAGGAGGCGCTCGAGCGGAGCGCGGAGATGCTGAAGCGCGCCGCCCTTGAGGGCGCCATGAGCACCGTCCGCGACGCCGCACGCGATCTCGCGAAGGCGCAGGCCGCCGCGGCCGACAGTGCCGAGCGCGGCATGGGGACCGACGCGTCGCGTCGTGCGCAGGCAGCACGCACGGAGTCGCTCGCGCGCGACGCGGAACAGCTGCGGAAGCGGCTGTCGCAGGCCCGGGCCGATACGGCCGCCCGCGCCGCTGATCTCGCGGCACGTCAGGCGCGTCGTGCCGCCGAGGCGCTGAAGGACAGCACCGGTGGTGCGACCCGATCGCGCGAGGCCGCGAAGCAACTCGAGGCCGCAGCGCAGTCGTTGCAGACGGGGCGTGAGGCGCAGGTCGGTGCGTGGAAGGAGGAGGTCACCGACGATCTCGACCGCGCGGTGCAGGAGATGATGCAGATGGCGCGCGAGCAGGATCTGCTCGCTGCCGAGTCGAAGCAGCTGCGGTCGGGCACGGGGATGCAGGCCAAGCAGGGCGCCCTCAAGCAGGGGGCGGAGTCGTCGATGCAACGCGTGGAGCGCACCAGCCGCAAGAGCGCGATGCTCTCCCCCAAGACGCAGCGCGCGATGCAGGACGCGCAATCGAAGCTCGATCAGGCCACGCGCGACGCGGGACAGTCGGGCGGCGGCAAAGAGGGCGGGATCACCTCGATGCAGGAGGCCGCCGACGCGCTTCGGCAAGCGGCAGCAGCGCTCGCGCGCGATCGCGAGCGTGCCGCAGCGGCGGGGTCGGCCTCTGGCGTGCCGGAGATGCTCGCGCAGCTGCAACAGGCGGCTGATCAGCAATCCGGTGTAAACTCGCAGATGCAGTCGCTCCTGCAGATGGCGGCGCAGGCGGGGAAGGCGGGCGGTCCCTCGGAGGCCGCCGCACGACAGGCGGCGCGCGATGCCGCGAAGGCCCAGCGCGAAGTCGCCCGCGCCCTCGACGATGCCGCCGATGCGGATGCGACCGGGAAGGCGGAGGCCCTCGCGCGCGAAGCGCGGCAGGTGGCGCAGACGCTGGAGCAGGGCGCCACCGACCCGGGGGTGCTCGCGCGCCAGCAACGGCTGCTGCGCCGCATGCTCGACGCGGGGCGAGTGCTGGAGCAGGAGGATCAGAAGGAAGACGGAAAGCGCGAGGCGAAGAGTGGTGCGGGAATCGCGCCGTTCACCCCCACGCGCGGCGCGGCGCGCGGCGCGGCGGCCGAGCGCTATGCGCCGCCCGATTGGAACGCGCTCCGCTCGCTCGATGCCGCGGACCGTCGCGTGGTGTTGGAGTACTTCCGCCGACTGAACGGCACCACGCCGTGAGGCGCGCGGGACGCTGGTGCGTTGCCACGCTCGTCAGTGTTGCCGTGGGGGTCACGCCGCGCGCGGTGGTCGCGCAGGCACAGCCCGCGCCATCGACCGCGTTACAGCGGGCGATCAACGAAGAGGAGGCGGGGAAGTGGCGTGAGGCGGCCGCGTCGTATCGCGTCGCGCTGCATGACGGACTGCTCATCCCGGCGATGCTCGGCCTTGAGCGCGCGCTGTCGCAGCTCGGCGAGGAGACGACGCTGCTCTCGATCGTCGACTCGCTGCTGCTCACGCATCCGCGCGACCCCATGATCCGCACGGTACAGCTGCGGACGCTGCGTGCGGTGGGGCGCGATGACGCGCTCCGCGCGGCCTTTGAGCAGTGGGCGGCGCTCTCGCCCCGCGATGTCGCGCCCTGGCGAGAGTACGCACGCACGCTGCTCGGCGACGGCCGTACGGCGGCGGCGGACTCACTACTGAAGCGCGCGGAGCTCGCGCTGGGCCGATCGCGCGAACTCCTGCTCGAATCCGCGCAGCTCCGGGCGGCGCTGGGACAGTGGGAGTCCGCGGCCACCGCGTGGCGGGACGGGCTCGTCGATCAGCCGTGGATGGATCAGGCGGCGGTGTTCTCGCTCGGCGCCGCACCGATCGCGCAGCGCGATCCGGTGCGTCGAGTCCTGGGTGGCGCCCCCGTCGATCGTGGCGCCCGCGCCGTGCTCGCACGGCTTGAGTTGCAATGGAACGCCCCGCGCGATGGGTGGCGCGCGCTCGAATCGCTCCGCGCCGACGACTCCACACTCGTGCTGTGGCGCAGCTTCGCCGACGAAGTGGAACGGAGTGGCGCCTGGCTCGTCGCGCGCGATGCGTGGGCAGCGGTGGATCGCGCGAAGCCCGATCCCACGGCCGCGCTCCGCGCCGCGACCGCCGCGCTCACTGGCGGGGATGCGGCGGGCGCCCTCACGATCCTCGGCACGGCGATGCGCCGCGACAGTCTGCGCCTCTCGGCGAGCGCACTCCCCGTGCGGGTGCGTGCGTTGGCACAGCTCGCGCGGCCCGCTGAAGCGGAAGCGTTGATCGCCGGCGCGGGGCTCCCCGACTCCCCCGACCGGCGCACCCTGATGCGGACGGTCGCCTGGGGGTGGATCCGCGCGGGCGATGTGGAGCGGGCGCGCGCCACGATCGCCGGTGGCGGGAGCGCGGCCGATGAGGACGCCGTGAGTGCATGGCTCGCGCTCGTCGACGGCGATCTCACCGCGGCCCGACGTGGCTTGCGTGAGAGCGCGAGTACGGGCGCGCGCGACGCGGTCGATGCGCTCGCGCTCCTCTCGCGGACGCGCGCGACGCGGAGCACCGCGCTCGGTCGCACGTTCCTCGCGCTCGCGCAGGGGGACACGCTGCGGGCGGCGCGCAGCTTCGCGCTGGCGGTCGATTCGCTCACCGATGGCGCGGGGGTCACGCTCGCCACCAGCGCCCGCCTTGCTCTCGCCGCGCACGACGACGCCCTCGCCGAGTCGGCGTGGGCGCGCCTCGTGCGAGACTTCCCGAGCGCGCCTGAGGCCGTCGAGGCCGAACTCACCGTCGCGCGCCGACTCGTGGTGCGCGGCGATCGGGTCGGTGCCGCCGCACGTTATGAACACCTGATCCTCACCTGGCCCGAGAGCGCGCTCCTCCCGCAGGCGCGTCGCGAACTCGAGACGCTTCGTCGGAGCGCTCCGTGATCCGTCGTCTGCTCGTAGGTCTGCTCGCGCTCGGTGTCACCGTCGAGGGACGCGCACAATCCTTGCTGATCCCGATGGATGATGCGCAGTCGAATCATCTCAAGGCCTATGGGGTGATGTTTCAAGCGCTCAAGAGCGGGCTCCGCGGCGAGTGGTGGCTCAACTACCGGGGCGGGTCGTTCCTCCTTCCCGACGAGCCCTCGGTGCGCCGCAACGCCGCGCTCGGCGGCGTCGCGTTCGAGGCGGTCGATGGCGCGGCGGTCGATGCCGCCCGCAAAGAGATTGCCAGCAGCAACATGGACGCGGTCCCCCTTGAGCGCGCGCCGCGCGTGGCGATCTATGCGCCGCCCAACTCCCCGCCCTGGGATGATGCCGTCACCCTCGCGCTCCAGTACGCGGGGATCGACTACACCCGTATCTGGGATGACGACGTGCTCGGGGGCGATCTTGCGAAGTTCGACTGGATCCATCTCTTCCACGAGGACTTCACCGGTCAGCAGAACAAGCTCTACCTCGGGTTTCGCGACGCGCCGTGGTTCGTCGAGGCGCGTGACCGCGATCAGGCGATGGCCAAGCGTTTCCAGGTGAACGGGATCCCCGCGCTCAAGAAGGCGGTCGCGCTGCGGCTTCACGATTTCGTCGAGCGCGGTGGGTTCCTCTTTGCGATGTGCGGCGCGACGGAGACGCTCGACCTCGCGCTCGCGGCGCAGGGCGTCGATATCGCCGGACCCTTCGCGGACGGCACGCCGATGGATCCCGACGCCGATGCCAAGCTCGACTGGTCGCGCACCTTCGCCTTCACCGGCGCGCATCTCGAACCGAACAGTGGCGTCAACGCGATGAGTGACATCGACGGTCATCAGGTGAACGTCCCCTCGCGCCGCCAGCCGCTCGGTTCGCTCGCGCTCTTCGCCTTCTCGGCGAAGTTCGATCCGGTCGCGTCGATGCTCGTGCAGGATCATCGCAGCGTGGTCCCGGATTTCTACGGTGTGACGACCTCATTCAACACGGCGCGGGTGAAGCCTGGCGTGACGGTGCTCGCCAACGAGGAGGGCGCCCCATGGGTGAAGTACATCCATGGCGATCTCGGGCGTGGCTCGTGGACCTACCTCGGTGGCCACGATCCGGAGGACCCGCAGCACAATGTGGGGGCCGCACCGACCGACCTCGCGCTCCACCCGAATTCACCGGGGTATCGCCTGATCTTGAACAACGTCCTCTTCCCCGCGGCGAAGAAGAAGCCGCTCAAGACGTGATCGGCGCCCGTCGCGCGGTGGACGGTCCGCGCGGCGGATGAGCGGCGAGACCGACCGACTCCTCCCCGCCGCGGCGCGCGCGGTTCGCGCTGCGATCGCGCTCGCCGGTGGGCGCGAGGTCTGCTTCGCGTGCACGATGGATGCCGAGGGACGGGTGAGTACGGCGCGGGTCGTCGCGCGGGGCGATGTGTCGAGTGTGTTGGCGCTCCCCGGGTTTGCGCAGCGTGGGGAGCTCCTCCTGCACAATCATCCGAGCGGGGTGCTGGAGCCGAGCGGGCCGGATCTTGAGATCGCGGCCCGGATGCACGAGGGCGGGATCGGCTTCGCGATCGTCGACAACGAGGCCACGCGCCTGTACGTGGTCGTCGAGGTGCCGCGCACGAGTGCGCCAGCGGAGATCGATCCGGCCGATGTCTCGGCGCTGCTCGGGCCGGAAGGGCCGATCGCGGCAGCGCTGGGTCGCTACGAGGATCGTCCCGGCCAGCGCGCGCTCTCGAGCGCTATCGCGCGCCTCTTCACGCGGAATGGGATCGGGTTGCTCGAAGCGGGGACCGGGGTGGGGAAGTCGCTCGCCTATCTGGTCCCCGCATTGCGTTGGGCGGCGGCGAGCGGCGAGCGCACCGTGGTCTCGACCAATACGATCACGCTGCAGGAGCAGCTCATCGCGAAAGATCTCCCCTTTCTCGCGAGCGCGCTCACCGACCAACCGGTGCGCTTCGTGATGCTGAAGGGGTGGCGCAACTATCTCTGCCTCCTGCGCCTCGAGCAGGCACAGGCCCAGGCCGCGACGCTCTTCGCGACCGACGAATCCGCGGAGCTCTCGCGTCTCGACGTGTGGGCGGGGCGTACCACCGATGGTTCGCTCTCCGACCTTCCTGTCGCGCCGCGGCGCGAGGTGTGGGACGAGGTCGCCGCGGAGGGAGATCTATGCACGCGGCTGCGTTGCCCGCACTTCGAGCGCTGTTTCGTGTTCAAAGCACGGCGGGCGGCGGCGGAGGCGGACATCGTGGTGGTGAACCATCATCTGCTCCTCGCCGACGTTGCGGTGCGGCGGGCATCTGGGAACTGGACCGACGCGGCGGTGCTCCCGGCGTACAAGCGTCTCGTCGTCGACGAGGGACACCACCTGGAAGACGCGGCGGCGGCGCACTTGGGACAGACCGCGACCCGCATCGGCCTCAATCGCCTGTTCGCGCGCATGGAGCGGAAGGGGCGAGGGCTGCTTCCGGCCCTCGAGCGCTCGCTCGCCTCGCAGAGCGACCTGCTCGCCGTCGCCAGTCTTGACCTCGTCCGTGAACGGATCACCCCGGCCGTGGACCGCGCACGAGCCAAGAGCGAACAGCTCTTCGCGTTGCTCGACGACTGGATGACGGCGGGATCGCATACCACCGCGCGCCTGACCGAGCAGTTCGAGGAGGACCCGATCTGGCGGGCAGGACTCACCGTGGAGCTCGACGATCTCCTGCTCGCGCTCGAGGAGATGAGCGAAGGGCTGCGCCTCATCCGCGAGCGCTTCGAGACGGACGAGAAGCGCGCGGAGGAGATGGCGCCCCTGCTGAACGAGGTGCGCGCGGTCACCCGCCGGATGCAGGGCGCTGGGGATGCGCTGCGCGCGGCGCTGCGGCCGGGCCGAAGCGCGGCGAACCACGTCCGTTGGATCGAGCGGCGCAAAGGCGAGCGCAACCTCGGCGCCGCGAGCGTACCGCTCGACCTCGCGCCGATCCTGCGTGAGGATCTCTTCGAGCGAATCGAGACTGCGGTGATCACGAGCGCCACGCTCGCGGTGGGCGATGACTTCTCTTTCGTGCGCCAGCGGTTGGGGCTCACGGAGGAGACGGTCGAGCCGACGGTCGAGCAGTTCCCCTCGCCCTTCGACTTCGCGCGGCAGGCGCTCTTGGTGGTGCCGAGCGATTTCCCGGCCCCCAATAGCGACGCCGCAGGACATCTGCGGCGCACGATCACCGCCGCGGCCGATCTGGTCGAGGCGTCGGGAGGTGGCGTGTTCCTCCTCTTCACGAGCCATCGCGACGTGCGCGAGGCGGCGGATGCGCTGCGCGCCCTCGGCCTCGATGCACGCTTTCCGCTCCTCGTGCATGGCGACGCCCCGCGCGACGTTCTCCTCGACCGCTTCCGTGCGCACGGGAACGCGGTCCTCATCGGGACCGCGACCTTCTGGGAGGGGATCGACGTTCCAGGAGAGGCGCTGCGGGCGCTGCTGCTGGCGCGCATCCCGTTCCGCGTGCCCACGGAGCCAGTGACCGCCGCGCAATGCGAAGCGATCGGCGCTGCGGGCGGCGACCCGTTCGGCGAGTACATGGTGCCGCATGCGGCGCTCCGCCTGAAGCAGGGGTTCGGGCGTCTGATCAGGAGCACCACGGACCGCGGTGTGGTGGTGCTCTGCGACCCACGAGTCGTCCAGAAGGGGTACGGGAAAACCCTGCTTGCCGCACTCCCGCCCGCGACACGGCTGGTGGCTCCGTGGGCGGAACTTCGACCGCGCCTCACCGAGTTCTATCAACAGCGCCCCGACCTTTTGCCCTAACAGAGGGTAATTTCAAGTATGCTCCGCCCTGGCAAGATCGTCTGTGTCGGCCGCAACTACCGCGACCACGCTAAGGAACTCGGCAACGAGGTCCCGACGGCGCCGCTCATCTTCCTGAAGCCACCGTCCGCGATCCTCGCTCCTGGCGCGCCGATCGTCCGTCCACGCGTCTCCGAGCGGGTCGACTTCGAGGGTGAGATCGGCATCGTCGTGGGGCGCACGCTCACGCGCGCGACCGAGGCGGACGCCGCGACCGCCGTCCGTGGGATCTGTGCGGTCAATGACGTGACCGCGCGCGACCTGCAGAAGGGCGACGGGCAATGGACGCGCGCCAAGGGCTTCGATTCGTTCTGCCCCATCGGTCCCGAAGTCGCCTACGCCGGCGCCTTCGACGCACTCGAGGTCGTCACGCGGGTGAACGGCGAGGAACGACAGCGTGGTCACACCCGAGACCTCGTCTTCTCGATCCCCTTCCTGCTCTCGTACATCTCGCAGGTGATGACGCTCGAACCGGGCGACCTCATCGCCACTGGCACCCCCGCCGGCGTGGGCCCCCTCGTGGCGGGCGATGCGGTCGAGATCGAGGTGGTGGGGCTCAGTCGGGTCGCGAACCCGGTGATCGACGCCGCGTGAGCCGCAAGCAGATCGTCTCCACGCCGGGGTTGCGCCCCTCCGATCGGCAACGATCGGTCGGGTCGCTCGTGGTCTCGTTCGCGTTCCACGCGGTGCTCCTGCTCGGCGTGGTGCGCGTCGTGATCATCCCGGTCGGCGAGGCGATCCGTTCGCACACCCGATCTGTCCCCGTGGAGCGCATCGGTTTCGTGCAACTCCCCAAGGCACCCGCACCGACGCGTGAGCGTCCGCGCTCCGGTGGAGACAATCGCACGTTGACGGCGACGCCGAGCACGAGTCCACCGGTCATTGTACCGACCGAGACGCCCACTACGATCGCGCCACCTCCGGCGCAGCCGACTGCACCCGTGGTGGAAGGTGGGAGCGGACCGCTTGTCGGTGGTGGTGGCCCGACGAAGGGGATCCGCCCCTCGTACACGGACCCGCGCGTCTGGATGCGTCCTGACGGGCCCGCCGTCGGCCCGCTCGTGCCGCAGTCACCGAGCGATCAACTCGACACGCTGCTCGCGCTCACTATCCGTCGGTGGCAGGACTCCGTGGTCGCCGCGAACGGCGGACGCGCGCCGGGTGACTGGACCTTCGAGCGGAACGGGAAGAAGTACGGCATCGATCAGCAGTACATTCGCCTCGGCAAGTTCTCGATCCCGACCGCGGTGCTGGCGCTCCTCCCGCTGAACGTGCAGGCGAATCCGGGGAACATCGAACGCGCCCGCACCCTCGGCTGGATGCGACAGGATATCATCGATCAGGCCGCGCGCGCCGAACGTGAGGACGAGTTCCGCGCCGCAGTGAAGGCGCTCCGCGAGCGGAAGGAGCGCGAGCGACGCGAGAAAGCCGCCGCTCAGGGCGCGGGAAAGCCCCCCGGCGCCTGAGGGCGCGCGAGAACCCACGCGAGCGGGCCGAGCACGCGATCGCCCGCGCCAAGCGTACGACTGGCCCCATCGTCGAGCGAGCGGAGCACGAGCGAGAGACCCGCGCGTTGTAGGCGCCCGATCGTCACGCGTCCACCGAGGAGCACCACCGCGGGATCGTCGTCGCCGATGCGCGTGCTCGGCAGGACCAGGGCGAGATCGCCGGCGCGCGCCAGCGGGGCACCATCGTGGACTCGGACGAATCCCGCATCGAGCGAGGGGAGGAGCGCACGATCGATCGAGAAGTGCGCGACGGTGCTGATCGAGCCGTCAGGGGTGACCGCGAACTCCGGTACGGGCACGGTGCCCGCGAGCCCAGCCCAGCCCAGCAACTTCACCCCGCGTGAGCGCCCCGCCTCACGCTCGAGGTACCCTTTCTCCTCGAGCGACGCGAGCAGATCGACCACACTCTTCGTTGACGCGATCGAGAGCGCGTCCGCGATCTCGCGGACGCTCGGCTGGAAGGTGTGCTCCGCGAGGAAGTCGAGGAGGGTGCGGTACACCTCCGCCTCCATCGCGGTCAGCGCGGGGCGCATCAGTCGGTGAGGAACCGTTCAGCGGCGGCGATACGTGCGATCGTGCCCTCGCGACCGAGCAGGAGGATCACGTCGAAGATCCCCGGGCTCACCGTCAGTCCCGTGAGCGCAACCCGCAGCGGCTGGAAGATCTTTCCACCGGTCGTGCCCAACCGCTCGGCGAGCGCGCGCAGTTCCGCCTCCATCGCCTCAGCGGTGAACGGCTCGAGCGTGGCGAGCGCCTCACGTGTGGCGGCAAGGATCGCGCACGATCCGGCGCGGTCCTTCCATTGCTTCGCGACGGCTTCGGCGTCGTACTCGATCTGATCCACGAAGTACGGTCGCGCCTGACGCACGATGTCGTCGATCGTGCGCGCCCGCACACGCAGCAGATCGAGCAACGTCCGATACCACGCGTCGCGCGCGGAGATCGCGTCGGTCGTCGTGAGTCCCGCGGCGATGATCGCGGGCGTCACCCGCGGCATCAGCTCGTCGAGCGGGAGCCGCGAGAGATGCTGCCCGTTCATCCATTCGAGCTTCTGCGTGTCGAACACCGCGGCCTTCTTGAGCAGCCCGTCCACATCGAAGCGCTCGATCAGCTCCTCCAGCGACATCACTTCGAGGTCACCACCCGGCGACCAGCCGAGGAGCGCGAGGAAGTTCACCATCGCCTGCGGGAGGATGCCGAGGTGCTGGTAGTCACCGACCGCCGTCGCGCCGTGGCGCTTGGAGAGCTTCTTCCCGTCGGTGCCGTGGATCATCGGCAGGTGGGCGAAGGTCGGCAGCGTGGCGCCGAGGGCCTCGTAGATGAGGATCTGCTTGGGCGTGTTGGAGATGTGGTCGTCGCCACGCATCACGAGCGTGACACCCATCGCGATGTCGTCACTGACGACCGCGTGATTGTAGATCGGCGTACGGTCCGAGCGGAGGATGACGAAGTCTTCGATGTCCTTGTTCGGGAAGGTGATCGTCCCGTGCACGAGGTCGGTCCAGCGCGTGCTCCCCTCTGGGACGCGGAAGCGCAGCACATGCGCTTCGCCGTCCGCGACGCGGCGCTCGATCTCGTGCGCGCTCAGCCGATCGCAGCGGCGATCGTACTTGAATGCTTCCTTGCTCGCCTCGGCCGCGGCGCGTCGCTCGTCGAGCTCCGCGCTCGTGCAGAAGCAGCGATAGACCTTACCGGCGGCGAGCATACGATCGGCATCGGCGCGGTGACGATCGTAGTTCGCGCCCTGATACACGACGTCTTCGTCCCAGGTGAGGCCGAGCCACTCGAGTCCTTCGAAGATCGCGCGGGTGGACTCGTCCGTGCTGCGCGCTTTGTCGGTGTCCTCGACGCGGAGGAGGAAGGTGCCACCGAGGCGCTTGGCGAGGAGCCAGTTGAAGAGCGCCGTGCGCGCGCCGCCCACGTGGAGGAAGCCAGTGGGGGAGGGGGCGAAGCGGACGCGGAGCGGGGTGGCGATCATCGGGATCCAGTGGGTGGAATTGCACGCGGGCCCGCCCCGGAGGGAGAGCCCGCGGAACGGAGACGGAGGGATTCGAACCCTCGATACAGGTGTTAGCCCGTATAACGGTTTAGCAAACCGCCGCCTTCAGCCTCTCGGCCACGTCTCCGGAGCGCACGACAGCTGTGCGCAGACTGGGAAAGGTCGCCAACTGTGCGGGTGGTGTAAAGCGGGGCGAGAGCGGAGCGGGTGTCGAGGCTTGACAATTACCCCCCCCCCCTCTGGCTACCATAGCTTCATGACAAACTCCCCCACTCCCCATTCTGGACGGCGCGTGAGGAAGCTCCTCATCGTCCTCCTCGGTACAGCTCTCTCGGGCTGTGATTCGGTGTCTGACCCAAGCGCGCGAGCCGTCGGACTAGAACTCCGGCCCGCGATTGCGCAGGTGTACGATTGCCAGGAGAACCCAGGTAGCAATCAGTGCGCCGACCTATCTGAGATGATTGAATTACTCGAGAATCACGCAGATGCCTCTTGCCGAGCCTGGGGCGAGCAAGCGCGCGCCCGCTTCAACGCTCCTCCGGGAGTCGCGGGCTACCGGATTCTGGGATCTCAACAGACTTCGAATGACTCTTGGGTCTCGATGAAGATCGACTTTAATGCTCCCTCTTTCTGGTCGCCGGAAGACGGCTACGTGAAGATCGAGCCCTCATTCTGGGGCAACGGTGCGAATGAACGAGCCGCACTTATAGCTCACGAAGAGGCGCATCAGGAGGCGCTCGACGGACCGGATCATATGACGGGCGTGGCCTCTGGAAGACAGGCACAATGTCGATGAGAAGAACATTGCCAAACACAACCCTCAGAGGACACACTTCCATGATGCGCGTTGTCATTCTTTCCGTAGTGCTCGCCACGGGAGTCGGCGCGCAGCCAGTCGTGAGCCGCGCAGAGCGCGCTGCCAGCGTCGCACTTACCGCCGCACTCGATACAGACAGGCATCTCAGCGGCGGCGTCGCGCGGGCGGCGAACCGCGCGGCGGATCTGGATGGTGCGATTCGAAGCATCCTGAAAGCTGATCCCAGTCTCGCCGCCGGTTCGCAGGGCAAGTCGGACCAGTCGCTCGCTCGAAGGGCCGCGTCGGATGTTCTCGCGTGCGATCGCGACGACGAGACGTGGAAGAAATGTGATGTGCGCGGCGTTCTCGCCTACGCTCAGGTTCGTTCGGTGGAACGAACGAAGGGTGGGGGACTCATTCTGAGCATCAGCATTTGGCACGCGGGCTCGCCGACCGGAGAACGGTACCATTTCACAGTGAAGCTAGTTCCGACTGGGAAGGACTGGAAACTCGACGGTCCCGTGACCGTGATCGCCGGCTAGTCGGACGGCCGACCCGCTGTCGATTGCTGAGGTCGAAGAGAAGAGCGCGCTCCGATGGCCTGTGGGCCGTCGGAGCGCGCTGCTTCATTCTCCGCGATGGGTGCGGCGAGTCAGGCACGGAGGACGTGGGACTCGAACCCACAAGCGCTTTCGGCGCGGCGGTTTTCAAGACCGCTCCCTTACCAGTTAGGGGTAGCCCTCCCGGCCTCAAAGATATCCGACCGATGGGGTCGAAGTCGACCGGAGCGAGCGCTGTCGAGAAATTGCACGGCTACTGTCCCTTGTATTGACGGCAAGAACGTGCATCATTCACCCGCTTCAGTGATGCGCCGCAAGCATCGACCCCTCGATCGTGCCCTCGTGACCGAACCGCCGGCCTCCGCACTCCCAGCGCTCGACACCCTTCGCTCTCTCGGCGGAGACGAGTTCGTGCAGTCGATGGTGCAGACCTTCCTCGAGTACGCCACCGAGCGAATGCAGGCGATTCGCACCGCGACCGACGCGGGCGACGGTAGCGAGGCCGCGAAGGCCGCGCACTCGATCAAGGCAAGTGCCGCACAGCTCGGTGCCATGGACATGAGCGCGGCCTGTGCCGCCGTGGAGCAGGCCGGCAAGGCGGGCGACGTCGCGGCACTCCCGCAAGCAACAGCGGCCGCCGAACATGAGTTCGCGGCCGCTGTGCTCTGGCTCAACCCGCTACGCTGATCGGTTAGGGCTTTCGCGGCCCCACCGGGACCTGCGTCTTCGCGCTCGAGTCCGCCGCCACCGGCGGCGGTGCCGGATCGAATGCCCCCGGCGTGAAGAGATCATCGAGCTTCGTCGCCTTCGCGACGTTCTTGGCCACCGCGAGCGCGTCGGCCGCGCCCTTCGCATCGCCCTTGGTGTTCGCGGCCTCGGCGATCACGACACCCGTGGACACATAGAGATACGGGATCCCGACGGACGCGCGATCCGGCCAATCGTTCTTCTTGATGAGCGAGGTCGGCGCCTTCATGTCCTTCCAGAGCTGCCGCGACCGCGCGAGATCGACGAACCCCTCGCCCGGCACCGGGACGGTGTCGCCCGACGCAACGAGCTTGTGCTCGACCAAGCGACGCGCGAGCCCCTGCGTCAGCCCGTACTCCTGCAGCCCGAGCTCCTGCATGAGCGAGCCCGACGTGCGGCTGAAGTACACCGGACGATCCGGGTTGTCCTGGATCATGCGGAGCACGAAGAGATCGGCGCGCGAGAGCACGCGCGGTTGGATCACCGCCTGCAGCGCCCCCTTCTGGAAGAGCTGCGGCTGCGTGACCTCCATCGAGAGCGGCACCTGATCGCTCTCGTCCATCGTCAGCGTGAAGGGCGGGCCGGAGGGCTTCTTCCACGACTTGCCGCGATACGCGTCGGGGCCCTTCGCTTCATCGTACGCGAACACCGGCCGACGGATCATCTGCCGCGTGTACCAATCGGTGTTGAGCAGCGAGGTGTTCGCAACGATGACGTCCTTCCGCACGCCGAGCACCTCCTGCGCATACCAGAGCGGGAAGGTGTCGTTGTCGCCGACCGTCACGAGGATCCCGTACGGCTCGACCGAGTTGAGGAGATCGATCGCGAAATCCGCCGTATCCGTCTGTCCGCGACGGCTCGCGGCGCCCTGATTCGCGAAGAGCGGCACAAAGGCCACCGCCAGCAACGGCGAGGCGAGCAGCCAGCTCCGCGTCTTGGGAAGCTGCTGCACCTCCTTCCCGACGACGACCTCGGTGCTCCCGAAGAGCGCCGCGACCGTCTCCCACACGTAGAGCAGGCCGAGCGCGGCCCACACACTCCACGCCGAGAAGCTCCACAGATAGAAGTAGTCTCGATCGCGGACCTCACGATTCACCGACTCACCGAGCGCGGGGTCCTGCGAGTAGCCGTACTTGAAGTTCAGGTAGTAGATCAGCAGTAAGGTCAACGAGAACATCAGCGGTCCGAAGAACGCGAAGCTTCGTCGGTCGCGTTTCCAGTGGACCCAGCCGCCCAGGAATCCGAGGACAAGGAAGGTCGCCGCGAGCGCGCTCTGCAGTCCCGGACGCTCGCCGTGCGCGTCACGGATCCACTGCCACTTGAAGTAGAGCCACCACATCCCGACCTGCGCCGTGAAGGGCGCCTGCCGCTCCGCGAGGTCCGGCTTGCCGTACTGCCCGCGGTTGAAGTTGTACATGAAGGCGTCGTACGTCCCCTTCGAGAGCGTGCAGTCGAGCTTGAGCTCGGTGCGGCACGCCGTCGGCTCGCCTTCATTGATGGCCGGCCAATGCGCCGAACGGATCGGCTGCGAGAGGAAGGGGGTACCGCCGAGCACGAGCGCGCCCACACAGGCGAGAACGAGACGCCAGCGGAGCAGGGTGGAGGGCTTGCGCAGGAGCACCGCGAGTCCGACCGCGGGCGCGGCGAGCATCCCCGCCATGTGGTTCGCGTAGCCGAGTCCACAGATGTACGCGATGAGCACCAGCGTGCGATCCGCGCTCCGGCCATCGGGTTCGTCTGACCAGCGCACTGCGAGCCAGGCCACGATCGCGATTCCGACCAGCGAGACGGTGTACACCTTCTCGTTCACGACCGACTGCGCCCATACGGTGAAGGCGGTCGCGCCGATCAACGCGGCCAACGCACCGCCCGCGATCCGCTGCCAGCGCTCGGCGAGCCAGCCCACGAGCACGCGTTCGGTGATGAGGAACCACATCGCCGCGCTCACCGCACTGGAGATCGCCGCGAGGAGATTGATCCGCATCGCCACCGAGGGCGCGATGGGGAGCACCGCCGCGACGCGGCCGATGATCACGAAGAACGGATTCCCCGGCGGGTGCGGAAGGCCGAGCGTGTAGGCGGCGGTGAGGTACTCACTCGTATCCCACATCGCCGTCTCGGGCGAGAGCGTGAGGATGTAGAGCAAGAGGACCGCGAGGCCGGCGATGGTCGCTGCCAGGTAGCTCGGGCGGTAGTCGAGGTCGTTCGTGATCGCGGGCGTGGCCATCGGATGGGCGTCCGGAGAAAGAGGTCCGTCGGGTAGAACCCCTAAATGTCGCGGAGGTTCAGGGGTGGGGGTAGGGCTTTAGCACTACAGTTGCGAATATGACCAGCTGGTCGCCCGAGGGTGATGACTCGCGGCACTTGGCGATACGGGAGTTGGAGGCGGTGACGGGGCGGATCGGCGCTTTCGTACCGCGGGTGGCGTCTCGAGAGCGGGTGGGACGTCAGTTAGGTGCAACCTTGGCGAGCGAGACGCGGCGCAACGGCTGGCAGCTCGCCGAAGTGGCTGACGAGACCACCCCGCGCCGAATGCATGGCATGGAGGCGCACGCCGCCTAGGTGAAGTTGATCAAGAGGCTGTTCACAGGCCGTGGTCGTAGCAAGCTGGGGTTGTCGAGACACTCAACCGGCAACGACCGAGGACCTGTGAACATCCAAAAGAATGCGCGGTGAACGGCGGCCCGGCGAGGGGATGGCTGCCGCGACGACGAGAAACGCGCAGAACATTCAGCGTATGGCGAGAGTCGGAGGCGCTCATGGGACGGAAAATTCCCTTTCGCGCAACGATAGGCGCGCGCCACGTTTCGCCAACCGATTCAGCCGCTGCCGCCGCCGCGTCCGCTTCTGGCGAACCCAGCGAGGTGGCGGCAGCATTACGGTTTGTAAAGTGGAATGCTATCATACGGTGCGTTCATTCTCGTGCGTCAGGCTGCGACTCTTCGGACCTCCTGAACCATTCCGCCTGGGACCGATCCAATCTTGTACGACCCGCTCTCGCGACGTGCCCTTCTGCCGTCGGTCGCAACGCACGCAGCCGGGATGGCGCGCTCAACCCTGCTGCTCGGGTGGACTCCGACTTCTCCGATACTCGGCACCGGCGTGGCCCCGCGGAGGCGCATTGGTCTCCGCGCGGACTCGTCGATCCACTGGTACGGCCTGCTGCTGCCCCCGGCGATGGACAGCGTCCCCGGACTTTGCTTCGTCGGCGTTCGCCTCGGTTCGATTTTCGATAATCGATTCCCCATGTTGGCGTGCGTCTTTTGCCGGAATCACAGCCACTCAGGGCTGCAGGAACAGCTCAGACACTACGGGCCGCCGACGGTCGACCCGCTCGAGTCCCAAGGACATGCGTTCGATTGCGGGTTCGTCTTCGTGCTTTCGGACCGGGCCTTCGACTCTCCGTACCGCTTGTTGCCGCGACGGAAGCAGCCGTCGGACGCGTACGACGATCAACGGCGCTCGATTGCAGACCTGTTCCGGGATGTCGTGCGCGATGGGTCCGGCGCGCCGACGCTGGAGCATGCCGCGATGGGCCATGCGGCGCCTGCCACGACAGCGTCGATCGCAACTGACCTGCTCGCCGATCACGACATGTCGGTTCTGGGCGCGACGCCCGCCGCAGCGACACTGCGCGGGCCCAGTGCAGCGCGTCCGGTGGTCTCGCGCGGCGTGGAGTCGCCCGACGTGGGAGACGCGATGACGCCGAGG
The DNA here is from genome assembly GCA_019745365.1 of Gemmatimonadaceae bacterium. Taxonomy (GTDB): domain Bacteria; phylum Gemmatimonadota; class Gemmatimonadetes; order Gemmatimonadales; family Gemmatimonadaceae; genus JAIETI01. The sequence goes on from JAIETI010000035.1 coordinate 17,416, forward strand.
ACCACGCGTCGGCGCCTCGCCGAATCCAGCGTCAGACTCCGCGAGGACGGCTGTCGCGTGCTCGTCCATCCGCACCTTCATGCGCCACGGGCGCGGCCGGATGTCAAGGCACCGTCGCGCGAGATCGAGCTGCACGTCACGGGAAAGTGGAACGCTTCGTGTGGGGGATCGGCGGCGTGCCTTTCGAGCACGAGAAGCCGATCGAGTTCTCCCACGGCGAATGCCTGTGCGTCACCTTGGTCAACGAGGCAAGGATGAACCCCCACTTGCATCTGCACGGAACGTGGATGCAGTTCGCGTCCGGGAGCGGGGCCCGTGCGTACGCATCGGCAGCGTCCCGGCCGCCGAACGCGTGTCGCGGCTCGTTACGGCGCATGCCCTTGGGTTCTCGGCGCTCCACTGCCACGCGCGCAATCCTATGGATGGGGGGATGTTTCCCGAGGTGCGCGCGGTTGCGGCGTCGGCGGGGAACGTGGGGCACGATGCCGCGCGCTGAATCGGACCGGTACGGTGCCGTCGCGCTCTGGTTCGACATCGCGGAGCGTCGGCTGTGGCTCCAGGCCGATGTCAGCGCCGCGGCGATCGGACGGGAGCGACGCACGGAGTGTCACAAGCTGCACGGCCGCCCCGTCGCGTCGTGGTGTGACGCGCGCGGCGGGTTATGCGCTGACGAACGCAACGGGTCGGCCGTCAACGCCGCGTGCGCTGGTGCCGCCAACAGACTCCATGGTCTCGCCCCGAACTGGTTCGAGTTCGAATCCTTGTTCGTGACGTCGGGCGCGGATGTGTCGCTCGACTTCACGCGCGCGTACGATGCTTTTCCTCGCGCATGGGTCGGTGCTGCAGCCACAACGACAGTCGACGGTCGCAGTTCGCGCTGGGGTGGTTGGGATCGGGCGTGGCCTGAGCAGTGCCGCGTCCGGCCTGCGCGCGGTACGAGTTCCGACGGGAGTTCGTGCTTCATGGCGGCGTGGTGTGGGAGCGCCGGTTCAGGCGGTCGACCGAGACGGCGAGGCGCGCGGCGATGCGGTTGCGGGGCAGACGTCGTCGCCGAACAACGCAGCTGGCGAGAGCGGCCATCCACGCTCAATGCATTCGAGATGGATGGCACGGGGTGGAGGACATTCGATCACAACCGGAGTGATGCATGAGGCGCTCGAAGGTGTTCGTTCTCGTGGCGGTGTTGGTCCTCTCTGGCCTCGCGACCGCGACCATCGCATTCGCTGATGACTTCTGGCTCGTCCCCAACGCGTTCCGCGTGGAGGTGGGCGACGACGTGGTGCTACGGGGACAGACGAGCAGCCAGTTCCCGACGAGCCGCACGGCTGTCGCGGTCGATCGGGTGGCCGAGGCAAAGCTCATCAGCGACCGTGGTGACGTCGCGCTCAAGGGCCTCTCCGTGCAGGGGCGCTCATTGGTGATTCGCGATCGGCCCGCCGGGGCTGGTCAGTACGCCGTCGCCGTCTCGCTTCATCCGCGCAGCGTCCGCGAATCCGCCGACGGCTTCCGTCGATATCTCGACGCCGAGGGGGCTGCCGCCGCGCGAGCGCGCGTCGAGCGCGAGGGGCTGCTGACCGGCAAGGACAGTGTGACCCGTCGGTACGCCAAGTACGCCAAGACGCTCGTGCAGGTCGGGACCGGTGGCGCGCGCGCCTTCGCGCAGCCCGCAGGGCACGTCATCGAGTTCGTGCCGCTGCGCGATCCGACCGCGCTTCGTGCGGGCGACACGCTCGAACTACGTTTGCTCTTTCGCGGTGAACCGCTCGCGGGGATCCCGGTGCACGCGGACGTCGTCGCGCTCGACGTCGACCGTGATGCGCTGAGCGGGAGCGCGCACGCTGGCCCGGGAGGGGGCGCGGCAGCAAGCGCCTTCACACCGGATGAAGGCGGCATCGTCCGCGTGCCGTTGAAGCGCGGCGGCATGTGGAGCATCCGCACGATCCACGTGACACAAGCTCGGGTAGGATCCGGCGCGGACTGGGACACGCACTGGGCGACGCTCGTCTTCGCGCTCGACGAGCCGCCAACGCGGCAACGCAAGTGAGCACGCACGCCGATCACGACCAGCATGCCGGGCACCGCCCGGCTGCGGCGATGGCCCAGCAGGGAAGTCACGATCCGATCGCACGCAAGGATCCGCACGCCGGGCACGACCAGCACGCGGGCCACAGCCCGGCGATGTTCCGCGACAAGTTCTGGCTCTCGTTCATCCTCACGGTCCCTGTCGTCTACTGGTCGGCCCATGTCCAGGAGCTGCTGAGCTACCGAGCGCCGGCGTTCGCGGGCTCCGGGTGGATCGGACCGATCCTAGGCACGGTGGTGTTCGTTTACGGTGGCCTCGTGTTCCTCAAGGGCGCGTGGCGAGAACTGGCGGCCCGCCTCCCCGGGATGATGACGCTCATCTCGCTGGCGATCACCGTCGCCTTCCTCTTCTCGTGGGTCGTGCAACTCGGCCTCGTCGCGGCCGATGCGCTCTGGTGGGAGCTCGCCACCCTCGTCTCGATCATGCTCCTCGGCCACTGGATCGAGATGCGCTCCATCCTGCAGGCGCAGGGCGCGCTGCAGGAACTCGCGAAACTGTTGCCGGATACCGCCTCGCGCGTGACCGAGAGCGGCGAGGAGACCGTGCCGGTCTCGGCACTGCGAGTGGGAGACGTCGTCCTCGTGCGCCCAGGCGAGCGTGTGCCCGTGGACGGGACGGTGCGAGAGGGCACTAGCGACCTCAATGAGGCGATGCTCACGGGCGAATCGCGCCCGGTCCGGAAGCAGGAGGGGGATGAGGTGATCGCCGCGACGATCAACGGCGAGGGAGCCCTCCGCGTTGTGGTCACGGGCGCCGGCGCGCAGACCAAACTCTCTGGGATCATGCGCCTCGTGGCCGAGGCGCAGACGTCCAAGTCGCGCGCGCAGCATCTCGCGGACCGTGCGGCGCGCATCCTCACCGTCGTCGCGATCGCCTCGGCGGCGCTGACGCTGCTCGTTTGGCAAGTCGCGGGCGCCACGCTCGACTTTTCGATCGTTCGCATGGTGACGGTCCTCGTCATCGCCTGCCCGCACGCACTGGGCCTCGCGGTGCCTCTGGTCGTCGCGATCTCGACATCGATCGGCGCCCGCAACGGACTTCTCGTCCGCGACCGCCGCGGACTCGAAGAGGCACGGCACCTCGACGTCGTGATCTTCGACAAGACCGGCACGCTGACCCTCGGCGAGTTCCGCGTGGTCGACATGGCCGTCGCGGACGGCACGACGGAGAGCGACGCGCTGCGCATCGCGGCGGCGCTCGAGGGGGAGAGCGAGCACCCGATCGCACGCGGCATCGTCCGCACCGCCGAGGACCGCAATCTCGCGGTGCCGGCGGCGAACGGCTTCCGTGCGATCACGGGCAAGGGTGTCGCGGCGTCGGTGGAAGGCGCGGACTACACGCTTGGTGGGCCGGCCTTGCTGTCCGCGGAGTCCGCCCGCGTCCCCGACCGGCTCCGCGCGGCGGCCGACGCCGCAGCGAGCCGCGGACAGGCCGCGATCTACCTGTTGCGCCAGAGCGAGGCCCTTGCCGTCTTCGCCGTCGCCGACGCCATCCGTGAGGAGAGCCGCGAGGCGATCCGCGCTTTGCACAAACGTGGGATCACGGTCGCGATGCTCACCGGGGATGCACAGGCCGTGGCGGACGCGGTGGCGAAGGAGCTTGGGATGGACACCGTCTTCGCGCAGGTGCTACCCGAGGACAAAGCGCGCAAGGTGCAGGAGTTGCAGCGCGGTGGGAAGAAGGTGGCGATGGTCGGCGATGGCGTGAACGATGCGCCGGCGCTCGCCACCGCCGACATCGGCATTGCGATCGGTGCGGGCACCGATGTCGCGGTCGAGGCCGGCCACATCGTGCTGGTGCGCTCCGACCCGCGTGACATCCCGAAGCTCGTCTCGCTCTCACGCGCGACCTACCGCAAGATGCTCCAGAATCTCTGGTGGGCGGCGGGTTACAACATCGTCGCCATCCCGCTCGCGGCGGGGGTGCTTGCGCGATGGGACATCCTGCTCACGCCGGCGCTCGGCGCGGTGTTCATGTCGGCGAGCACGATCGTCGTGGCGGTGAACGCGCAGTTGCTCAAGCGTGCGGCGCTGTGAGCGCGGTGGCCCGCACGGCAAGTGAAGGGACTCGTGTGCGGCGTCTCGCCGACGTGAAGCCGTCGTGACCTCGTCCGCTCCCCCGCCTCCCCCGATGCTTCAACTGCTCCTAGAGCGCTGGCATGGCGACCCCGGCGGTGCCTATCAGCGCTGGTTCCTCTGGGAGGAGCGGCTGAAGAACTTCCGTGGCATCCGTCGCGGACTGTCGCTCGTGATCGAGGAGATCCGGAGCGACACCTTCGGGCGACAGTACCGGAACTCCTCCCTTGAGACCGTGGTGCGGTCGATTGCCGAACAGCGACCGCTCTTCCGTGGCGCCGATCATGCCTTCCTGTGGAAGCCGAAGCTGCGGATCCCCGACATCTACGAGAATCGTAGCAATCAACTCGCCTTCGCGGACTTCCTCGACCAATGCGCGTGCGGCGACCGTGAGGACGAGCTCGTCGCGGCGATCCATCGCCTCGATGCGCGGAACATCAAAGGGCTGGGACCGGCGACGGCGAACCTGCTCTACTTCCTGCATCCGACGCTCGCGCCGCCCTGCAATACCGCGATCGCGAAGGGATACGGTCTGCTGACGGGTATTCGGGTGCCACTTGGGAAGTGGACCGCCTACCTCGCGATGCGCGCGGGGATGATCCGTCTCACTGAACGCTATCGGAACTTCCTGTCGAACGACCTCGGCGCGGTCGCGAGCTTCCTCTATGACGTGGGGAGTGGACGGTATCCTGCGCCGCCGCTCGACACCCTCGCGCTCGGCGACGCGCATCGAGCATGGAAGACCGCCCTCGAGGCTGCACTGGAGGCCTCGGCCGCCGCAGCCCCGCTGCCAGGCGCCGACGAGGACCTCACCCACACTGAGGTGCAAGGCTGGCTTCGGGACATCGGTCGCGCGCTGGGTTATCGCACGTGGATTGCGAGCAATGACCGGAGCAGACCGTTCGCGGGAGGTCGGCTGGGCGATGGCTGCGTGTCGGAGCTTCCTGGCGTGCTGCGCGACGGGCCCGGAGCCGATGCGATTCGCCTCATCGACGTGCTCTGGCTCGACCCGAACGTGTCCGAGGTTCGGGCGGCGTTCGAGGTCGAGCACTCGACTTCGATCTACAGCGGGATCGTCCGCCTGCTCGACCTCGCGTTCGGTGCCGGTGCGGGCACGGCGCACGGTCTCTATCTCGTCGCGCCGGACGCGCGCGAGGCGGAGGTGCGGGCGCAACTGGCGCGCCCAGCGTTCAAGCGGGTGGGCGATCTCGCGGTCCGATTCATCCCGTATGCTGAACTCCTAGCACATCGCGAGCCGATGAGCCGGTTCGGCTCAGGACTGAAAGCGATAGAGGCCATCTCCCGGAGGCTGTGATAGCCGCAGGCACTGACGCCTGAGGGCCGGGGCGTCGGGCGAACCCTCGCGCAAGATGCGAGAGTTTCCCGATAGTGTTACGACGGGCGGAGTCGGATCTTCCTCTCCAACCTTTCAGATCGTGGAGCATCAATGCGCACCAAACCCTCGCGCCTGCTCGCCCGCGCTGTCGTCGGCACGCTGCTCCTCGCCGGTTGCACTTCGGGATCTGAGCCGGTCGGGATGTCGGCGGAGCGGACCGTTGTCACGCTCACTGAGGTCTCGCCGGCCAACGGTGCCCTCGGGGTCGACCCGACTGCGCCCGTGCTGCTCCGATTCTCGCACCCGATGATGGTTGGCATGCAGAGGCTGATCCTGTTGCACGAGGGTACCATCAGCGGCGGAGTGGTCGATGGTGTCGGCACCTGGTCCGCCGATCGCACGACGCTCACGTTCCTCGCTGCCTTGCCCCTGCGGGACCGCACGAACTACGTACTTCACGTCGCTCCCGGGATGATGGATGTGTCCGGTCGGCCGCTCGAGCTCGCGCGCGCGATGAGTCTTGGCGGGATGATGGCCGACAGCGCGCCGTCGGCTCGCGCCATGATGGGTAATGGTTCGATGATGGCGGGGGCCATGATGGGACGAGCGTCCCGAACGGGTCCCCACTCGGCCGGGATGCTCTTCGCGTTCACGACTCGCTGACCGGCTCCGGCCCCAACCCTCGGCGCCCATCGAGATCGGGGACGCCGCACTTCGTGCGGTGGCGCCCGTGAGTGATCCGTCGGTCACTCGAGGCCGGGCGTTGTTCGCCGTGAGCGCGCGTTCGCGCGCATCTCATCGCGCCGCACCGGATGAACGAGGAGCTCGAGGGACATCTTGCCGGAGACGCCATCCCACTTGGTCGCCCGCGAACCTTCGAGGTGTCCCTCGCCGACGAGGATCGGGTTCAGATGGCGGACATCACCGCCTCGCGCGCGCTGCCGACCGAGTTCGTGCGACGCGCTCAGGCCATCGTGGTTTCCGCCGCGGGGCTCGCGATCGCTAGGTCGGTGCGCGCGTCGACGTGAGCGCCGCGATGGTCGCACCTTGGTGCCCACGCTACCACAATCTCGGACTGGCCGGATTGTTCGATCGCGGCCTTTGTCGCTTCCCACAACCGGACCGCGAGGTCCTTCGTCTGAACCGCCACGGCGGATTCTCACATGCAGAATTCAGCCGATTGGTGACAGTGGCGCTCCTCGGGCGCTTATGCCTAGTCGTGCGCTGGCGTCGGACCGCTTCTACCGAGCGGTGACGTCCCACCCCGATGCCGTCACTGAGATCTGCGCGGGCGCCGCCTATTCGATCCCGAGAGTGTCGAGTCGTCCCTCGCGGTAGCGGCGTCGGCCTAGTCCGGGTGACACGCAGCAAACATCGCGGCAAGGGCATCGCTCGGACTTCGCCACGAACTGGGTGCCACTCACAATGGCGTATGGACGATCCCCGAACAATTCGGAGAATCCCCTACAGCGCTGTTCTTTACGACGCGTAATATGTGCCTGACGTAAAATCACCGCACAGTGCATGACATCGAACGCTGGAGAATGCATGGAGCACGAGGCAGCAGCACAGCCGGAATCTTTCGAGGAGCGACGCCGCTTCCTCGTGCGCGTCAGCGCAGTGGGTGCGATCCTGTCCAGTATCATGGCCGGAAGCATCCCACTGACTGCCGTCCTCTCGCCGCTCCTCCGGCGGCCCGCGCCAAAGGGATGGACCCGGGTCATCGACGACGTGAACACCGTAGATGTGGGTGTGCCCTTCAAGGTCGACTTCGTCGAGGCGGTCGAGGATGCGTGGGTCGAATCCCGGGTGCTTCGAAGCGTCTGGCTGTATACGGAGGATGCGGTTGAGTTCCGCGCCATGAGCGGGGTCTGCACACATCTCGGGTGCAGCGTGGCCCTCGACACCGAGAAACGGCGCTTCCATTGTCCGTGCCATCACGGACTGTTCGACATGAAGACTGGCGCCGTCATCGGTGGTCCGCCGCCGCGTGGCCTTGATTCGTTGCCGGTCAAGGTCGAAAACGGGGAGGTGCATATCCAGTACCTGACCTTCCGTCCCGGCATCGAGGCGAAGGAGGCCACGTGAGCGCTGGCGACGAACCGGTCGCGGCGCCCAGCGGGCTCGAGCGTCGGCTCGGCTTACACGCGTTGCGAGTCGCCCTCTTCGATCGCCCCGTCCCCGCCGGGCTCTCGTGGTGGCACACCCTTGGCAGCGCCACCATGGCGGTCTTCCTCGTGCAGCTCGTCACCGGGATTGTTCTCGCGATGTTCTACGCGCCGTCGCCCGACCATGCGTACGACAGCATCCGACATCTGGAGCAGCAGGTGGCGGCCGGGCGAGTGCTGCGCGGCATGCACAACTGGGGCGCGAGCGCGATGGTGATTCTGACCATGCTGCATATGGTCCGGGTATTCGCGATGGGGGCATACAAGTATCCGCGCGAGGCGAATTGGGTCCTCGGCGTCGGCCTCCTTGGGCTCGTCCTAGCGTTCGGGTTCACCGGTTACCTGTTGCCTTGGGATCAGCGTGCCTACTGGGCGACGCAGGTCGGCGCGAGCATCGCGGGCACGGCCCCCTGGGTCGGCGGCGCGCTGGCGACGCTCCTGAAGGGAGGTTCCCAACTCGGTGCGGCGACCCTCACGCGGTTCTACGCGCTGCACGTGCTCTGGCTTCCGGCCGCGGTGGGCGTGCTCATCGCGCTCCATATCGCGATGGTGATCCGGCAGGGAATCGCCGCGTCTCCGCGCGTCCTTGAGGACGGAGCGCCCGATCGGACTGACGACCCGAGTTACCCGGCGCATCACGACGCGGCGTACTTGGCGAGTAAGCGTTCGGGAGCGCGCTTCTGGCCCGACATCATCGCGAAGGATGTCGTGGTGGCGACGGTGGTGATCGGGCTCCTGATCCTGCTGGCCATCACTCGCGGTGCACCCCTCGAAGCACCTGCGGATCCTACAGACGCCGCGTATGTGCCGATGCCGGAGTGGTACTTCCTGCCGTTCTACCAGCTGCTGAAGCTCTTTCCGGGATCGATGGAGGCGACCATCGCTGTGGGCGTTCCGGCGCTGCTCGTACTGACGCTTGTCGGCCTCCCATTCTTCGACCGGAACAGCAAGCGTCATCTGCGTGGTCGACCCGTCGCGATGCTCTCACTCACGGTCCTCATTGGTGGGTCAGCGCTGCTGCTTGGCGCCGCCGTCCGGGAGATGGGATCGGTCGTCGCGGTCGAGTCCAGCCGGGTGTTGACGTCGACCGAGCGCGCGGGCCGGGCATCGTTCGAACGCCAGTGTGCGAGCTGCCATCTCGTCGCGGGAAGCGGCGGCGAGGAGGGACCGGAACTCACGGGAGTCGGAGCCCGTCACAGCACGGCGTGGCTGCACAGCTTCATCGAGAATCCCCTGCGATTCCACCCAGACTCGAAGATGTCCGCCTTCGGACCGCCGACCCTGTCGCATCAGGAAATCGAGGAGATCGCGCGGTATCTCGGCACGCTCCGGGGACCGCCCGGGCGCGAACTCAAGGTAATGATCGTCGACACGTTCCCCGAGCCATCGCCGCCGCCTTGACCGCGCACACGCGCCCACCGCTTTCCTTGACTCCGCCCGCTCCCCCCAACCGCCACACCGAGGACCAGCCGATGCGTTGCTCTCGAATCCTCCTGTCGCTCCTCGCCCTACTCGCCGCGACCCCACAGACCGCATGGGGACTTCCGGCGTGGGCTCGTCGCTACAACATGAACTGCTCGGGATGTCACACTCCAGCGGTCCCGCGGCTGAACTCCGTCGGGATCACATTCAAGTGGGCGGGCTACCGCATGCCGGACGAAATCGGAGAGGAAGCCGACCTGCGACGGATCGAGAATTATCTGGCCGCACGGATTGTGGCCGCCTATGACAAGATCAGGGTGCGCGACGGTGAGGACGAGGCGGATGGTTTCTCGATCCCCTCAGCGAGCTTCTTCGCCGCTGGGCCGATCGGGAAGCGTTTCGGCGCGTATCTCGAGTTCGACCGTGAGCAGGAGGGCACGGTCGATCTCATCGGTTCCCTTTCGGGGGTCTGGGGGCGCGCGGCACGCTACGGTGGGTTCAGGGTCGGGCAGGGGCATCTCTTGTTCGCCGGCGGTGGCGTGGCAGGCTTCGATCGCCCAACGGCGATCTCAACGCCACTCGCGTACGATGAATCACTCACATCGACGATCCCGCTGCGTCTCGCCGGGGATCAAGTCGGCGTCGAGGCCTTCGCGGTAATGGGTGGTCGAGTCAGATCGTCTGTGCAGTTGCTGAATGGCCTCGTGCTCGGTGCGGGCGAGGAGGGAGCCGCGGTTAGCAAGCGAGACATCGCCCTCACCAACCAGGTCATGTGGGACGACGAAGGGAGCGGGCTCGGCATCGCCGCGTACCTCGGTAACGCGACCGGCCTGATCCCCGCCGATCCAACTCGCGGAAAGCGCTTCTACCGCGTATCGGCCACTGCCAATAAGATCCTCGATCGGTTCGAAGTCATGGGTGGGTATGTGTTCGGGAAGGACCTGGACGTTCCGACCGGCGACACACTCTCGCCCGCGGTCCAGTCGCCAGCCGGTGCATCCTACTGGGTGCAAGGGCAGTACACCGCGGCGCAGCAGGCGCTCACGGTCTTCGGTCGCTATGAGTTCCTCGACCCGGACCGCGACGCGGCAAGCGCGTCTCGGACGCGGACCGTCGTTGGCGCCGTATTGCCGATAAACCTGCCCGAGTACTTCCGGTGGAGTGTCGAGGTCTTCCGTGATTCGTTCGCGGCCTCGGTGAGTCCGCAGCGCACCGGGCTCAGCACACGACTGCAGGTCGCATTCTGATCGCAGCGTATTTGCCCCGCGTGCTCACTCACCTTGCCCTTGAGGATCCGCTCATGCCCGTTCGTCGACTTCCTTTGGTCGTTCTGTTGCTCGCGGTGCCAATCGCGAGCCTGCTCACTGCACGCGCATCGCGCGCTGCGGACGCGGCCCCGCGCTCGCCCGTAGGGATCCGGGATCCGGCACAGGACCCACCGGGGAGGGCCCTCTACCTTACCAACTGCAAGGCGTGTCATGGCGTCCTCGGAGCACCAACAAAGCTCTCCGTGAAGAAGTATGAGAAGATCCCCGATCTCACCGCTCCCCTTTTCTGGGCAGGGCGTTCTGCGGACTCCGTGGTGGCAGTGCTGCGCAAGGGCGTCGGTCGCGACATGAAGTCCTTCGCTGACAAGCTGAGCGCCGACGAGATGCGGGCCGTCGCCCAGTACGCCCGGTCGCTGGTGAGAACGCCGTGACCTTCGCGTCTATCCTTCGGTCGGTCGTGCGACGACTGAGGGCCTCGGGGGCCCCTGGCATGGACCGTCGGATCACCGCGCGCGTACTGACGCCGTCGCACCGCCGGATCGTATCCACCGTCGTCGTACCGCTGCTCCTCTCCGGATGCATGATGGCGGGGATGGGACATGCGACGAGCAGCTCGATGCCACGACGATCAGAGGCGACGCCGCCTCCCGTATCGCCGACCACGGCGACCGTCGTCATCGGTGAAATTCGCATGACGGTCGACTTCAGGCCGAGCACGGCGGACGACTCGGCCCAACTCGTTGTCGCTGTCGTCGGACCGAGGCCGTTGAGTGGGCGCGATGTCGACCTCACGCTCACGATCGTTCCCGTGTCGGCGACGACAGCGGCGGTTGAGCATGGGTCGGATGTTCGGCGGCGTCAGAGCACGTACGATTCGATCGTCTTGTCGCCCGTCGAGGACGCGGCCGGGCCTTGGGTCTTTCGCCCGGTGTTCCCTCGGAACGGACCTTTTCGGCTGACCGTGGGACTCCGGCGCGCGGGGACCCGGACTTTTTTGCCTCCCATCGAGGTCGCGCAGGTCTGGGACCTGTCCCCAACGCCGCGAGCGATGGTGGGCGCCTCGCACTCGGTTGATCGCTCGGGCCTCACGCCACTGGTCATACTCGGAGCCGGACTCATGGCGGTGATGATGCTCGTCGGTATCAGATGAGCCGCTCGGCCGACGGCGCAGTTGCGCGTCGCGCCGGTCCGGCGTGGTGGGGCGTCGGCATCAGCGGAGTCCTCGCGGGGGTGCTGTTGCTCCATCCACTGACGATGGTGGTGTACTGGTTCGAGTTCCATCCAGAGATTGTCGGCGTCTCGTCGCTCGGGGAGTTCGTGGTACTTCGGATGCGAGCCGGATTCGAACCCCGGATGTGGCCCATGACCGCGATCTTCGCGTTGATGGGGCTCTTTCACGCGCTGGGCATCGGCTGGTCTACGCGCGCCATAGCGGTGCGGCAACGGCGTGTGGATTACCTAGAGTCCGAACTCGCGCGGAGCTTCCCATCTCTCATTGCTGCGGGTGAAGGCGAGATGATGGAGCTCAAGGCGACGGCCCGCTGGGATCTGCGCGAGGGGCGGGTCAGTCGCACCGTCGAGGCCGCGATCGTGCGCGCGATCGCGGGATTCATGAATCATCGCGGCGGGAGCCTGCTCATCGGCGTCCGGGACGACGGGACGCCCCTAGGCCTGCGGAACGACCTGCTCTCACTGCGTCGCCCCGATCGCGATGGATACCAGCAGTTCCTCATCGGCCTCGTCGAGCGACACGTGGGGGCCGACGCCTGCGCCTCCATGCACGTTCTCTTCCATCTCGTGGACGAGCACGAGGTTTGCCGCGTGGTGGTCGAGCCCGCGCAGGCGCCGGTGTACGTGCGCGATGAGCGCGGGGCGCACTACTTCCTCCGAACTGGCAATTCGACACGGGAGCTCGATGCACGCGAGGCGGTGGCGCACATCGCCGCGCGTTCTGGGGGCCGACGATGAGAGGGGCGCACTCCGCGTACGTTTCCCGCGCCGGCGCTAACACGTAGCATTCGCCGGGTATCGGTCGGGAATATCGCGCCAGCGGTCGCCGCGGCGAGGTACCCCGAGGATGCCTTCGCTCACATCCCGATGGTTCGCCCGCGGGCGGCACCCTTTAGGCATCCGTCAGCTCAACCTTCAGCGCAGCCTCGCTCGCTGCGAGGGTGTTTTCCCTCAGACGACCGAATCGCGCTCTAGAAACTATTTCTAGTGCCGGAAGGAGCGTACGCCGGTGAAGACCATGGCCATCCCATGCTCATTCGCGGCGCCGATGACCTCGGCGTCCTTCACCGATCCCCCAGGCTGGACGATCGCGGTCACCCCGGCCGCGGCGGCCTGATCGATGCCATCACGGAAGGGGAAGAAGGCATCGCTCCCGAGCGCTGCGCCTGGGGTCGCGTGCCCGATCGTCGTCGCTTTGTGCACCGCGACGAAGGCGGCGTCCACCCGACTCATCTGCCCCGCGCCGATCCCGATCGTGGCGCCGTCGCGGGCGAGCACGATCGCGTTCGACTTCACGCTGGCCACGGCCCGCCACGCGAACAGCAGGTCGGTCCGCTCCGCCGCGCTGGGCGCACGCGACGTGACCACCTGCCACGAGAGATGATCCCAGCTGGTGGGCGCGCGGTCCTGCACCAGCACGCCGCCGCGCACCGCCTTGAGATCGAGCGCGCCGGGAGCCGCGTGCGCGCTCCCCGACAGGACGCGGAGGTTCTTCTTCTCACTCAACACCGCCAGCGCCTCCGCGGTGAAGCTCGGCGCGACGACGCACTCCACGAAGAGCGTGCTCACCAACTTCGCCGCCGCCTCATCCACGGGCACACTGAACGCGATCACCGACCCGAACGCCGAGACGGGGTCGCAGGCGAGCGCCTTCTGATACGCCTCGGCGGCGGTATGTCCGGTGGCGAGTCCGCACGGCGTCGTGTGCTTCACGATCGCACAGGCCGTCTCACCGACGAAGGGATCGGTCGCGAGGAGCGCGCCCTCGAGGTCGAGCAGATTGTTGAACGAGAGTTCTTTCCCGCCGTGCTGCACGAGCGCGCCGATCCCGGTCGGGGCGCCATCAGTGTAGAAGGCGGCGCGCTGGGTCGGGTTCTCGCCGTAGCGGAGCGTCTGCTTCAGGCGGAAGGGGAGGGCGATCTGCTCCGGAAAGCGATCGCCACGTTCCTGCGCGAACCAGGCCGCGATCGCGGCGTCGTACGCCGCGGTGTGTTCGAACACCCGCGCCGCGAGCCGGCGACGGAAGGGGAGTTGATCCTCCGTCGCGTCGAGTGAGGCGAGTACCGCGCCGTAGTCGGCGGGATCGACGACGACGGTGACGCTTGCGTGGTTCTTCGCGGCGGAGCGGAGCATCGATGGCCCCCCGATATCGATCTGCTCGATCGCCTCATCCGGGTGCACGTTCGGCTTGGCGACCGTCTCGCGGAACGGATAGAGGTTCACGACCACGAGGTCGATCGGCGCGATCTGATGCGCGGCGATCGCGTCGCGGTGCGCGGCGAGGTCGCGGCGCGCGAGGAGCCCACCATGCACCACCGGATGGAGCGTCTTCACGCGACCATCGAGCATCTCGGGAAATCCCGTGAGCTCACTGATGTCGCGCACCGCGAGCCCGGCGTCGCGGAGGGCGCGTGCGGTGCCGCCGGTGCTGACCAACCCCCAACCGCGTTCGGTGAGCGCGCGCGCGAAATCGATCAGGCCGGACTTGTCGGAAACGGAGAGGAGTGCGAGACGAGACACAGATCAGTCGGAGAGAGGAGAGTCGAGCGTGAGGTCGAGGCGCGCGCCCTGTACGCGGCCATCATCAGTCAGTGCGAGTGCGCCGCGCGCGAGCGCGAGCACCGCCCACGGGAAGAGCCGGTGTTCGAGCGTCAGCACCCGTGCAGCAAGCGTATCGGCGTCGTCGCCCGCGAGCACAGGCACCCGTCCCTGCGCGGCGATCGGTCCACGATCGAACACCTCGTCCACGAAATGCACCGTCGCGCCACTCTCAGTGGCGCCGGCAGCGAGCACGGCGCGATGCACGTGCATGCCGTGCATTCCCGCGCCGCCGAACGCAGGGAGGAGCGAGGGATGGATGTTCACCATGCGCGCATGAAAGCGCTGCACCACCGGCACGGGGATATAGCGGAGATATCCCGCGAGTGCGATAAGATCGATCTGCGCGTCCACCAAGGCCGCCTCGAGCGCCCCCTCGGGCGCGCTCGCAGGCACGTACGCGGTGGGGATCCCCGCCCGCGTGGCGCGCTCAAGCGCTCCCGCCGCGCGACGATCGCTGATCACGAGCGCGATCTCCGCCGGCGCGCCCGCGCCGAGCGCAGCGATGCGGTCGATGAGCGCCTGTAGATTGCTCCCGCCTCCCGACGCCAACACCGCGATCCGCGCCACCCCCATCAGCGGCCCGGGAGGTGATGGATCACGTCGAGGAGATTCTCGGCCACCTCACACTGCGCACGCGCCTGTTCGATCTCCTCCGGCGGCGTCTCGGCCGTGGGGACGAGGATCCCGCGTCCGCTGAAGTGGAGCGCGGGGGCGATGTCGCGCCAGCGATCGCCGATCCAGAGCGACATCGCCGGATTGATCGCGTGCTCCACCACCGCGCGCTCATACAGCACCGTGCCCGGCTTGCGGCATCCGCAGGGACCGGTGAAGTCGGGGTGATGCGGGCAGTGATAGTGCTGATCGATGAACGCACCGCGCTCACTGATGAGATCGTCCACGCGCCGTCGCACCGCGTCGTAGTCGGCTTCGGTGAGCAGCCCCTGCGCGATCCCACTCTGGTTGGTGACGACGATCGCGGGATAGAGCATGTAGTTCAGCTTGCGCACGAGGTTCGCCGCGTCGGGCATCAACTGCACCTCGTCGGGCTCACGCAGGTAATGCTTGTCCACGATCAAGGTGCCGTCGCGGTCGAGGAAGACCGCCGGGCGGAGCTCGCGCACGCTCGCGCGGTTCTCGCCGCTGATGAGCACCCCGTGTGGGCCGCTCACGTCGGTGCGCCCGGTGGCGCCGCTCACGCGCGGCCCGGTCACGGCGAGACCCCGAGCGCCGCGAGCGCGGCGATGAGCGCGCCGTCATCGGAGGGGAGGATGCCGCGCAGGTCGATGCGGAGCGCCCCGTCGTGGATCCGGCCGATCACCGGGAGCGCCGTAGCGCGGAGCCGCGCCTCGTGCCGCTCCGCGTTCCCTAGGAGCACCACCGCGAACGAGGGAAGCACCGCGGTGGGAAACGCACCACCGCCCACCGACGCCTCACTCGGCGCCACCGTCGCGGCGACACCGACGCGGGACAGTTCGACGCAGATCGCCTCGGCACGGGTGCGGAGCGCGGCGGCGTCCACCGTGAGCATCGCGAGCGCGGGGAGTTCGGCGCGCGCCCGCGTGGGGTCACGATACGCCAGCAACGTCGCCTCGAGCGCCGCGAGCGTCAGCTTGTCCACGCGCAGGGCGCGGGTGAGCGGATGCGTCCGCAAGCGTTCGACCAGAACGCGCCGACCGACGATGAGCCCGGCTTGCGGCCCGCCGAGGAGTTTGTCACCGCTCATGAGGACGAGGTCGGCCCCCTCGCGCACCGCGTCACGTGCCGTGGGTTCACCTGAGAGCCCCCACGCGCTCAGGTCGGTGAGTAAGCCGCTCCCGAGATCGTGCACGAAGGGGACGCCGTGCGTGCGGGCGAGCGCGCCGATCTCCTCCGCGCTCGGCGCGGCCGTGAACCCTTCGATCGCGAAGTTGCTCCGATGCACGCGGACGATCGCGCCCGTGCGTTCCGAGATCGCGCGCGCGTAGTCCGGTAGGTGCGTGCGGTTGGTGGTCCCGACCTCCACCAGCTTCGCGCCGCCGGCGGCCATGATGTCTGGCACGCGGAAACTCCCGCCGATCTCCACGAGTTCGCCGCGTGAGACGATCACCTCTCGGCCGCTCGCGAGCGCGGTGAGCGCGAGCACGAGTGCGCCCGCGCCGTTGTTCACCACCAGCGCGTCCTCCGCGCCGGTCAGCTCGCAGAGCAGGGGAACGGCGTGCACGTAGCGGCTCCCGCGCGCGCCGCGATCGACGTCGTACTCCAGCGAGCTCGCGCCGCGCGCAGTGTCCACGAGGGCGTCGAGCGCACTGGCCGCGAGCGGTGCGCGGCCGAGGTTCGTGTGTAGCACCACGCCAGTGCCGTTCAGCACCCGTCGGAGCGAGCGCCGCGCCCGCTGGGTGACCTCGGTGCGGATCACCTCCTCCCAGCCATCGATCGACGCGGGGATCACCGTCGCGTCGCGCCGCGCACGGTCGAGCAACGCACGCGTCACATCCACCACGAACGCATGCGAGTGCGCCTCCGCGAGCGCACGCACGCCCGGTCGCTCGAGGAGGAGCGACACGGCGGGCAGGGTGCGACGCGGATCGGTGATCACCGCGGGGGCTTCTTCTTCGCGGAGTCGGCGAGCACGCGGCGCAGTGAGTCCACCGGACTCATCCGTGCAGGGGCCGCGCGTGCAGGCGGTGGTGCGCTCTTCGCCGAGTCCGCCGCGGGCTTCTCGGCGCGCGGTGTGGTGAAGACGCGATCACTCGCGCGTGAGTAGCCCGTGAGCCCCAGGAGAGGCACCGCCCGCACCCGGTACGCCTTCGCGCTCGCGAGCGGCTCCGCCAACTCCAGCACGAAGTCGGTCTGCGGCGCGGCACGGGTCGGCGTGGGCGGCGGGACTACCGGCGCTTTCGGGCCCCGCGTGCCCCGCGTGGCGCCGGCGAGTTGCTCCCGTGCCACGGAATCGCGCTGCGCGACGAGCCGCGCAGAGTCGTCGCGCGCTCGCCGCAACCGCGTGGCCGTGGTCGTATCGGCCTTGCGCGTGGAGTCCTCGATCGCGCGACGGCGGCGCGCGGAGACCGAGTCCCACTCTGCCGAGGCGAGGGCGCGCGTGATCGCGATCTTCGTCGAGTCCGCGCGTTGCAGCGTGAAGCTGCTGCTGTCCACCGCGACGCCGAGCGCGATCGCGCGATCGAACTGCACGCGGAGGTGGAGCGAGTCGCGCACGGTCACCGTGGCGATGCGGGGGCCGAGCGTGTCGTGCACGAACGCATAGAGATCGACCCGCGCACTGTCGCTGACCTGTACCGTGGTGCTGTCCCAGAGTTCGCGCCGATCGAGGAGTCCGTCGCCGTTCTCGTCGATAAAGCCGCGCAGTCGGTAGGCCCCCGCGGGGAGGAGCGGGAGTTCGTAGCGTCCCGTGGAATCCACGCGCGCGATCCACCGCCACGTCGTGTCGCTCCCGACCGTCGCTTCGATGCGCGCGCGGGCCGAGGGGCGCAGCGTGGTCCATTCGAACACCGCTCCGCGGACGACACCGCTGGGGAAGGGACCGCCGGTCGTGAAGCGCGTCGTGACCGCCGAGTCACGCACCGCACCGCCGAGGTCGGCGAGACCGGGGAGAATCGTGACGGTGTATGCGGTGTTCGGGCGCCATCCGCGGCGAGGGCGCACCGTGATGGCCTCCCGTTCCCACGACACGCGCGGTGCGCCATCACTGGGTGAGAGCACCACGAGCGCATCGAGGGTGTTCCCGCCGAGGCGCGGGCGTTCGTTCACCACCTCGTCGAACGCGAAGCGGACCTCGCTGGGGCGGACGTTGACGGCGCCGCTCTCCGGGCGAACCTCGACGAGCGCTGGGGGGTCGGTCTCTTCGATCCCTCCCGGTGGCGCGCCGGGGCGAGCGCACGCGACGAGCGCGAGCACGACACACCCGAGGGCGCCACCACGCATCACGTCACGCCGCCAAGCGCACGCACCTTCGCGTCGAGGAGGGCGACGCGCGCTGCCCACTCCGCTTCCTTCGCTCGCTCAGCGGCGACCACGTCGGCCGGGGCCTTGGCCACGAAGCGCTCGTTGGAGAGCCGACCACGGAGCGCGTCGAGCTGCTTGCTGAGCTGCGCGTGTTCTGCGCCGAGTCGTGCACGCTCCTTGCCGAGATCGACGAGCCCTTCGAGCGGAAGCACGACTTCAGTGCCGCCCGCGAGGACCACCGATGCCGTTGCACCGCCCGGTGCGACATCCGTGATCGTGAGCGTGCACCGGGCGAGGCGCTCCACCATCGCCTGTTCATCCGCGAGCGCTGCGCGTCGCGCCGCGTCCGGGAGGACGGCGATCGCGGCGATCACCTGGCCCGGGTTGAGCATGTATTCGTTGCGGAGCTGGCGGATCCCGCCCACCACATCGCGCGCGAGCTCGAACGCATCGCTCCCGCGCGGCGCACTCGGTGTGGGCCACGCCGCGCGCGCGACGAACGTCCCCGCGCTCCATCCCGGCAGCTTGCGCCAGAGCGCCTCGGTGATGAAAGGCATGATCGGGTGGAGCAGGCGGAGCGCCGCGTCGAAGCAGTGGACGAGCACGGCGCGTGCGACCTCACGATCGTCGCCGCTCGCGGCGAGGCGCGTCTTGGCGGCTTCGAGATACCAATCGGCGAGTTCATTCCAGACGAAGCGTCGGGCCGACTCCGCGTGATCCGAGAGCCGGAGCCCCGCGAATCGCTCTGCGGCGGGCCAGCGACCGTCGGCGGGGCGCGACGCGCCGAGCGCCGCGTCACACTCGCGGACAGCGAGACTGAGACGATCGAGGATCCAGCGATCGGCGAGCGTGAGCCGCTCCGGGGCGATCGTCTCGAGCGGCGCGACCGGGTCGTCGCCCACCTGCAGGAGGAGGAAGCGCCCGATGTTCCAGAGCTTGGTCGCGAAGTTGCGGCCCGGCGCAAACGACTTCTCGAGGTCGGCGGGATCGAGGATCACATCGACCCCCATCCCGAGTCCCGCGATCAGCGTGTAGCGGAGCGCATCTGCACCGAACTTCTCGACCACCTCGAGCGGATCGATCCCGTTGCCGAGCGACTTGGACATCTTGCGATGCTGCGTGTCGCGCACGGTGCCGTGGAGGTACACGGTGTGGAACGGCGCGCGGCCGAGCGTGAAGTAGCCGGCCATGATCATCCGCGCGACCCAGAAGAAGAGGATCTCGGGTGCGGTGACGAGCACGTCGGTCGGGTAGAACGCTTTCTGGTCGCGCGTGTCGGGTTCGGGCCACCCGAGCGTCGAGACGGGCCAGAGCCAAGACGAGAACCAGGTGTCGAACACATCGGGATCCTGCTCCAGCGCGCCGCCGCACTTCGGGCAGGCGGTGGGATCCTCGCGATACGCATTGGTGTGCTGGCACGCGGTGCAGGTCCACACGGGGACGCGATGGCCCCACCAGAGTTGCCGCGAGATGTTCCAGTCGCGGATCCCCTCCATCCAGTTCAGATAGACCGCCTCGTAGCGCTCGGGGAGGACGCGGATCGTCCCCTCCTTCACCGCCGCGAGCGCCGGTGCCGCGAGCGGCTTCATCCGCACGAACCACTGATCGGAGAGGCGCGGCTCGACCACGGTGTCGCAGCGATAGCAGCGGCGCACGCTGTGCGCGTGCTGGTCGATTTTCACCATCGCGCCTTCGGCTTCGAGTGCCGCGACGATCTTCTTGCGCGCGTCGAAGCGGTCGAGCCCCTGCCATTCCGCGCGCACGCGACCGGCGGCGTCGGCCACCTCACCCATGCGCCCGTCGGCGGTGATCACCACCGGCATCGCGAGGCGGTGGCGCGTGCCGACGTCGAAGTCGTTCGCGTCGTGCGCGGGGGTGATCTTCACCACGCCGGTGCCGAAGGTGCGGTCGACGTACTCATCCGCGATCACGGGGATCTGGATCCCCACGAGCGGAAGGGTGAGCATCTTCCCGATGAACGCCTGATAGCGTTCGTCCTCGGGGTGCACGGCGACGGCGACGTCGGCGAGCATGGTCTCTGGGCGCGTCGTCGCCAGCGTGATCCCTTGCGTCGGATCGTTGGCGACCGGATAGCGCAGATGGAAGAGCCGCCCGTTGCTATCGTGGAACTCGGCCTCTTCATCCGAGAGCGAGGTGAGGCAGCGCGGGCACCAGTGAATCACGCGGTGACCGCGATAGACGAGGTCCTTCTCGTACAGCCGCACGAACACCTCGCGCACGGCGCGCGAGAGCGTGGGGCTCAGCGTGTACGCGGTGCGCGTCCAGTCGGCGCTGCACCCGATCGCGCGGAGCTGGTGGAGGATCTGCCCGCCGGTGGTCTCCACGAACGCTTCGGTGCGCGCGAGGAACGCCTCGCGACCGATGTCGAAGCGCGTGGTCCCCTCCTTCGCGAGCTGCTTCTCGACGATGTTCTGCGTCGCGATGCCGGCGTGGTCGGTCCCCGGTACCCAGAGCGCCTCGTCGCCGCACATGCGCCGCCACCGCACGAGCACGTCCTGCACGGAGTTGTTGAGCCCGTGGCCGACGTGGAGCGCGGCGGTGACGTTGGGGGGCGGCATCAGCACGACGAAGGGCTCGTGCGTCCCTCCGAAGGCGGGGGTACGCGCGGGGTCGGCGGCGAACACGCCCGCGGCCTCCCACTCGGCGTAGAGGGCCCGCTCGGTGGCGGCGGCGTCGTACTGGCTGGGAAGCTCGGAGTCGTTCGTGGCCATATCCTCGAAAAATAGCCCGGCGCGGGGACCCTCGGCTATAGAAACGCGAGTCATTAGAGCGGCGTGCCCGGGGCGTGGCGAGGGGTCGGGTCGCCCGGCTAACTTCCAGTGTTCCGCGTGACCCGTCAGCCGCGCGCCCCGACTCCTTCTCCATCGCCCCCGTGACCACCACCGAACCGACCCCGGAACGCATCCGACCCGGCCAGGTGATCCCGTGGGTCGTCCTTGGCGGCGCCCTGATTGCAAGTGTGGCCTACTTCCTCCGTCACGCTGACCGCGTGATCCCCCTGTTCTCTCTGGTGACCGACCGATGAGTACTGCTGCACCCGCCCTCCTGACCCTCGTGCTTCCCGATGGCGCCACGCGTGAGGTGGCGCCGGGGACGTTGGCGCGCGAGGTCGTCGGGACGATCGGGCAGAGATTGCTGCGCGATGCGATCGCGGTGAGCGTCGACGGCGAGGTGCAGGACCTCATGACGCCGATCCGCGTGGGCGGCGCGTTCACCGTCATCACACAGAAGGATCCGCGCGCGCTCGCGGTGCTCCGGCACTCCGGCGCCCATATCCTCGCGACCGCGGTGCGCCGGCTGCGCCCCGACGCGAAGATCGGCTTCGGCCCGGCGATCGATGACGGCTTCTACTACGACTTCGAGGTCGCGACCCCGTTCACGCCCGAGGACCTCGAGGCGTTCGATGCCGAGATGCGGAAGGTCGCGGCCGAGGCGTTCCCCTTCGTCCGCGAGGAGATCGATCAGGTCGCCGGGCGCGCCCGGTTCGCGGATGACCCACTCAAGCTCGAGCGGCTCGCCGAGCTCGGCGCGGATGAGGTGATCTCGACCTACACCGACGGGCCCTTCGTCGATCTCTGCCGCGGCCCGCACGTCCCGGATACTTCATACCTCAAGCATTTCAAGCTGCTGCACACCGCGGGCGCGTATTGGCGCGGCGACGAGCGACGGCAGATGCTGCAGCGCATCTACGCGACGGCGTTCTGGAAGGCCGAGGACCTTGAGGCGCATCTCCATCGCATCGAGGAGGCCAAGCGTCGCGACCACCGCGTGGTCGGCAAGGCGCTCGATCTCTTCATGTTCCATCCCTTCGCGCCCGGCGCGGCGTTCTGGACGGAGCGCGGCACCACGATGGTCAACGCGCTCAACGACTATCTGCGCGAGCTGCAGCGCGACGGCTATGCCGAGATCAAGACGCCGCTGCTCTATAACAAGGGGCTCTGGGAGACCTCGGGGCATTGGGGGAAGTACCGCGAAAACATGTTCCTCGTGCTCGATGCCGAGACGAAGGAGCACGACTTCTCGCTGAAGCCGATGAACTGCCCCTCGCACTATCTGATGTACCTGAACAAGAAGCACAGCTACCGCGAGCTCCCACTCCGCTACAACACCTACGATGTGCTCCATCGCAACGAGGTGTCGGGGGCGTTGAGCGGGCTCACGCGCGTGCGGCAGTTCCAGCAGGACGACTGCCACATCTTCTTGATGGAGTCGCAGATCGCCGATGAGGTGAAGGCGCTCACCCGCTTCATCCTCTCGTACTATGAGACCTTCGGGCTCACCGCACGGCTCAAGTTCGCGACGCGCCCCGAGCAGCGCGTCGGCGACGACGCGATGTGGGATCGTGCCGAGGGAGCGCTGCGTGCGGCGCTCGAGGCGACGGGCTATGCGTATGAGTTGAAGCCCGGCGACGGCGCGTTCTACGGGCCGAAGATCGACTTCGATGTGACCGATTCGATCGGACGCGCCTGGCAACTCGGCACCATCCAGCTCGACTACGCGGCCCCAGAGCGCTTCGATCTCCAGTACGTCGGCGACGATAATCACACGCACCGCCCGGTGGTGATCCACCGCGCGGTGAGCGGATCGTTCGAGCGCTTCATGGCGATCCTCATCGAGCACTTCGCCGGGGCGTTCCCGGTCTGGCTCGCGCCCGAGCAGCTCCGCATCCTCCCGCTCAGCGACGACCTCGCCGAGGTCGCCCAGGCCGTGACGAAGCGCTTCCGGGATGCCGGAGTGCGCGCGCATCTCGATCAGGCGGAGTCGCTGAACTATCGCATCCGGCAGGCCGAGGTCGCGAAGGTCCCGTACATGGCGGTGATCGGCAAGCGCGAGGCCGAGTCGGCGCAACTCGCGATCCGCGTGCGTGGTGCGGGGAAGAAGCAGGAGATCGTCAGCGTCGAGGCGTTCCTCGAGCGGATCACGCAGGAGATCGCGACCCGCGCGCTGACGCCGGCCGGAGGCGAGTCATGATGCGGCGGTGCGTGATGCTGCTGGCTGCGGCGATCGCGACTGAGACCGCGAGCGCGCAGCGCATCAGCCCGGTCCTTGCGGCGCAGACGAGCTGCGTCACCACTCCAGCGGCCTGTGCGGCTCCGGTGACGGCGGCGACCACGCGCCAGCCGCTGCAACCCGGTCGTGTCCTCGGTGAGGTGATCATCGGGGCGTATGCCGGAGTCGCAGGCTATCTCATCGGCCGCACCGTCGGCGATGGGATCGCCGAGCTGATCCATGGCTCAGATGATGAGGACCACGCCACGGCGCGCGCGATCGGTGGGATCACGGGCGCCGCGTTCGGAACCGCCGGCGGAGTGTACCTGATCGGCAACATCGGGGACCACACCGGCGACTTCGCCACCACGATGCTTGGCACGGGTGCCGGATGGCTCGTCGGCTCGCTCGCGTACCGCGCGCTCGCGCCCGACGCGAGCGACGAGGGGGCGCGTTCGTCGCGCCGTCGCTGGGCGGCCGCGACCGTCGAAGCGATCCTCCCCTCGATCGGTGCGACCATCGCGTTCAACTCCACTCGTCGGTACGTCAAATGAGTCTCGATCGTACACCCGTGATCGTCAGTGCTGCCCGCACGCCGATCGGTCGGTTCCTCGGCGGTCTCGCGCCCCTCACGGCCGCCGACCTCGGCGCGCACGCGATCCGCGCCGCGGTCGCACGCGCTGGCATCGACCCCTCGCAGGTCGGTGAGGTGGTGATGGGCAACGTCCTGCAGGCGAATGTGGGGCAGGCGCCGGCGCGCCAGGCGGCGATGAAGGCGGGCATTCCCGGCGCGGTCCCCGCGTACACGGTGAACAAGGTGTGCGGGTCGGGGCTGCAAGCGGTGATGCTCGCGGCGCAAGCGATCCGCGCCGGCGATGAACAGCTGCTCATCGCCGGTGGACAGGAGTCGATGTCGAACGCGCCGCACTATGTGAGCGGGATGCGCACCGGGGTCAAGTTCGGCGCGCAGACGATGGCCGATGGGCTGATCCGCGATGGGCTCTGGTGCGCCTTCTACGATCGCCACATGGGCGGCCACGCGGAGTACACCGCGAAGAAGGCCGGGATCTCGCGCGAGCGGCAAGATGCGTTCACGCTCGCGTCGCACCAGAAGGCGGTGGCGGCGATGGCCGCGGGGAAGTTCCGCGCGGAGATCGCGCCGGTGGAGATCGCGGGGCGCAAGGGTCCGACGGTGATCGACACCGATGAGAGTCCGCGTGCCGACACCTCGCTCGACGCGCTCGCCAAGCTCAAGCCGGCGTTCCCGAAGGATGCCCCGAAGGAGTTTAACATTGACAATGTGCGCTGTGTCAAG
>JAIETI010000096.1 GCA_019745365.1 Gemmatimonadaceae bacterium
CCCTCGGCCCATTGCGCGACGCGCATGAGCGAATCGGGAGAAAGCCGCTGCCCGATCAGCTGGACGCGGGGGAGGTCGGGGGCGAGGTCTCGAAGCAGAAGGAGCGACGGTGTGCTGAACGACTGCAGGAGCACCCGGTCGCCGAGCTTGAACTCACGGATGAGCGACACGAGCTGCCGCTCCATCCCCGGCGCCTCCTCAGGGTTCTTCGTCTCGATGTAGTACCGCGTCCGCCGGCCGTAGCGCGCGAAGACCGCCCGCAGCGTCGGCACGCGCTCCGCCGCATACGTCGAGCGGGCCCGCTCGGGCCAGCGCGCGTTGAACCAACTCCCGGCGTCGCAGTCCGCCAATGCCAGCCATGTGGCGTCGATGATGCGCCCCGTGCAGGCGGGTGCCCCTCGGAGGGTTCGTACGCCGGTCGGGTCGTGCAGCACCACCAACACCGAGTCGCGCGTCATCTGCAGGTCCTGCTCGATGTAGTCCGCACCCGCGGCGAGTGCCTGATCGTACGCCGCGAAGGTGTGCTCCGGGGCGTCCCAGCTCGCACCCCGATGCGCGACCACGGTCCCCGGCGGGGACTGAAACCGCGCAGCGAGGAGGGGAAGCCCGAGGAAGAGAGCCCCGAGCGCGATCGAACGGCGCATCTTCGTATGTTACCGTTTTCCCCTCCCCTTCGCCCAGTCGCCGGATGCGCCTCCTCCGCCCTGCTCTCCTCCTCCTCACCCTCCCTCTCGCGGCCCAGGCGCGCCCCGAGGTGCGCTACGAGATCAGGTTCCCGAACCTTCGGCACCACGAGGCCGAGGTCGTGGCGACCTTTCCCGCGACGGCGGGGCGGCCGCTGCAGATCCGGATGAGTCGCAGCTCGCCGGGGCGGTACGCGGTGCATGAGTTCGCGAAGAACATCTATCGCGTGCGGATCACCGACGGGCGTGGGTCGCCCTTGTCGGCCACACGCAGCAACCCGCATCAGTGGGACGTTGTCGCGCGCGATGGGGTCGTGCGGTTCGCGTACACGCTCTTCGGCGATCGCGTCGATGGGACCTACACTGGGATCAGCGACGGACACGTACATCTCAGTGCACCGGCCACGTTCGCCTTCGCCCGAGGGCTCGACGCCAACCCCATCCGCGTGAAGTTCGTGCGGCCGGTCCCCACCTGGTCCGTCGCCACACAGCTCGTGCCCACCGACGACGCCGAAACGTTCACCGCACCACACCTCCAGTACTTCTTCGATGCGCCGACGATGATCGGACCGCTGGAATGGCGCGAGTGGGAGGTGCCCGGGGCCAGCGGACCGCAGCGCGTACGGATCGCGATGAACGACCCTCGAGGCCGCGACAAGCTCGACGAGTACCAGCGGGGCGCGCAACGAATCGTGCGCGAGATGACCGGGGTCTTCGGCACGCTGCCGACCTTCGACTTCGGGCGCTACACCTTCCTCGCCGCCTATCTCCCGTGGGCCAGCGGCGACGGGATGGAGCACCGCAACTCCACCTCGCTCACCTCGAGTGGATCGATCGCCACGGGGATGAGCGGACTGCTCGGCACGGTCTCCCACGAGTTCTTCCATGCGTGGAACGTCGAGCGACTGCGCCCGAAGGACCTTGAGCCGTTCGACTTCGAGGATGCCGACCTGAGTTCGCTGCTCTGGGTGGCGGAGGGGTTCACGCAGTACTACGGCGGGCTGGTGATGGCACGCGCGGGGCTCACCGAGGAGGCGAACTACGTGCGGTCCGTCGGCTTCACCGTCGATCAGGTCGTGAATGCGCCGGGACGTGGCTTCTACGGTCCGATCGGGATGAGCGAGCAGGCACCGTTCACGGATGCCGCGGTGTCGATCGATCCGCAGAATCGCTCGAACATCTTCATCTCGTATTACACGTATGGGGCTGGGATCGCGCTCGCGCTCGATCTCTCGCTGCGCGGGCGAGACAGCACGCTCTCGCTCGACACGTTCATGCAAGCGCTCTGGCGCGACTTCGGGCGACACCAGGCGAACTACGCGCCCGCGCGCCCGTACACACTCGACGACTGGCGCCGCACGCTCGGTACGGTCGCGAAGGACACGGCGTGGGCCAACGACTTCGTGCGTCGCTTCGTCGCGGGGAACGAGGCACCGGACTATGCGGCGCTGCTCGCGCGTGCGGGCGTGACGCTCCGTGCGGCACGCCCCGAGGCGCCGTGGATCGGCGACAACGGCTGGCGGCAGGAGGGCGAACGACTGCTCCTGCAGCGCGCGGTGCTCGTCGGGTCTCCTCTCTATGCCGCGGGACTCGAGACGGGTGATCGGCTCGTCTCCTTCAACGGCGCCCCCGCCACGTCACCCGCAGTGGCGGACAGCGTGCTCGCGACACTGCGCCCGGGCCAGACGGTGCCTATCGAGTGGGGGAGTCGCGCCGGCGTGCAGCGCGGGACGATCACGATCGGCACGAGCCCACGTCTCGAGTCCGCGCTCGCCGCCGACGCGACGCCCGCGCAGCGCGCGTTCCGCGCGCGTTGGCTGGGCGCGAAGGCGCCACAGTGATGCGTACGATCACGATCGCCGCAGTGGCGGCGCTGCTCGGCGCTGACCTCCTGGCGGCGCAACCGCTGCGGTTCGAGCCGCGGCCGGTGGCCGAGGGACGGTGGTGGAAGGGGAACACGCACGCCCACACCCTCGAAAGTGACGGGGATTCGCCACCGGAGACGGTGGTCGCGTGGTACAAGGCGCATGGCTACGCGTGGCTCGTGCTGAGCGACCACAACGTGTTCACCGATCCCGTGCGCTTTCGCACGCTACAGGACAGCGCGTTCCTGCTGATCCCCGGCGAGGAGCTCACCAGCGCGGCGGAGGGGAAGGCGATCCACGTGAACGGGCTAAACCTCCCGGGGCTGGTGCGCCCCGAGAGCGCGAGCACGATCCTTGAGACGGTGCAGCGCAACGTGGATGCGGTGCGCCGCGTGGAGGGCGTGCCCCACGTGAACCACCCGAACTTCCTCTGGTCGATCGGCCCCGAGGTGCTGGCTCGGCTGGAGCGCGACAAGCTGTTCGAGCTCTACAACGGTCACCCGATCGTGCATAACGAAGGCGGCGGCGATCGCCCGTCGATGGAGGCGGTGTGGGACACGCTCCTCGCGCGTGGCAAGCGGATGTAAGGGATCACCGTCGACGACGCGCACCACTTTCAGGGGGAGTTCGCGCCGGAGCGTGCGAATCCCGGGCGCGGCTGGGTCGCAGTGCGTGCGCGACGCCTCGATGCGCAGGCCCTGATGGCCGCACTCGAGGCGGGCGACTTCTATGCGTCGAACGGCGTGGATCTCCGCGACGTGCAGGGTGATGCGCACACCCTGACCGTCACCGTCGCGCGCCGCGGAGACTATCGCTACTCGATCACCTGGATCGGCGACGGCGGGCGCGTCCTCGCGCGCGCGACCGGCGACACGCTCTTCCGCTACACTCTCCCCGCCGATGAGACGACACGTTACGTTCGCGCGCGGATCACGGATTCGGGCGGCCGCCACGCCTGGATCCAGCCGTTCTTCACCACTCGTGCCCCCTGAGCCCCTGATGCGATCCTCGCTCGCCCTCCTCGTCCTCGCCGCTTCGACGCTCGCGGCCCAGCGCCCCGCCCCTCCGGTCGCCGATCTCGTGCTCGTGAACGGTCGCATCTACACCGTCGACGACTCACGCCCCCTCGCCGATGGGCTCGCGGTCCGCGACGGCAAAGTGCTCTTTGTCGGAAACGCGGCGGGCGCGCGAGCGCTCGCCGGTGCGAGCACTCGCGTGGTCGATCTCGGCGGACGGACGGTCATCCCCGGGATGGTCGATGCGCACGGCCATGTCACGGGGCTCGGCGATGCGCTGCGCACGGTCGATCTTGTCGGTACCGCCTCGTACCAACAGGTGATCGACCGCGTTGTCGCGAAGGCGAAGACGACGCCCAAGGGACAGTGGATCCTTGGGCGCGGCTGGGACCAGAACGACTGGGGGAATACGGAGTTCCCTACGCATGACGCGCTTTCGGCGGCGGTGCCGGACCATCCGGTGTACCTCGTGCGCGTCGACGGGCACGCCGGGCTCGCCAACGCCGCCGCCATGCGCGCCGCGAACGTCACCGCGGCGGCGAAGGATCCCTCCGGCGGGCAGATCATCCGGACGTCCGCGGGCGCGCCCACCGGCGTTTTGGTCGATAACGCGCAGGGGCTGATGCGGCGGGCGGTGCCACGCGACACGCGTGACGACGTGCGCGCGGCGGTGCTGGCATCGATCGCCGAAGCGCATCGCTGGGGACTCACCGGGACGCACGATGCCGGTGCGGGCGCGACGTCGCTCGAGGTGTACGAAGAACTCGGCCGCGCCAAGCAGCTCAAGTACCGCCTCTACGCGATGGTGAGCGACGACTCGGCACTCGTGGCGCGCTGGTTCGCCCGCGGGCCACTCGTCGGAGCGTACGACGGTACCCTCTGGGTGCGCAGCGTGAAAGCGTATGCGGACGGTGCCCTTGGCTCACGCGGCGCGGCGATGCTCGAACCCTACTCCGACGACCCGCACAACCGCGGGTTGCTCGTCTCGTCGCCGGAACACCTGCAGGACCTCGCGACGCGCGCCCTCCGGGCGGGCTTCCAGTTGAACACGCACGCGATCGGCGATCGCGGCAATCGCATCGTGCTGGATGGGTACGAAGCGGCGCTCAAGGCGGTGCCCACGGCGGACCACCGCTTCCGCGTGGAACACGCGCAGATCCTCAACTGGGACGACGTGCCGCGCTTCGCGCAGCTCGGCGTGATCCCGTCGATGCAGGCGAGTCACCAGACGAGCGATATGTATTGGGCGGGCGCCCGACTCGGACTCACGCGATTGCCGGGCGCGTACGCCTGGCGTTCGCTCCTCAGCAGCGGCGTGGTGATCCCCAACGGGAGCGACTATCCGGTGGAGCATCCGAACCCGCTGATCTCCTTCCACGCCGCGTTCACGCGACAGGACGCCCGCGATTGGCCGCCCGAGGGATGGCAACCGCAAGAACGGATGACGCGTGACGAGGCGCTCAAGTCGATCACCCTCTGGCCCGCGTACGCCGCGTTCCAAGAGCAGCAACTCGGTTCACTCGCCCCGGGCAAGTTCGCCGACTTTGTCGTGCTCGACCAGGACATCATGCGCGTGGACCCCTCGCTCGTGCTGAAGACGCGGGTGCTGCAAACCTGGGTCGGTGGGGAACGCGTGTATGAGGCGAAGCCGTGAGTGCACCCGCGCTCGCGGGGCGGCGGCTCGCGCTGATCCGGATCGCGATGATCAGCGGGGTGGCCGTGTTCCTCTTCTTGGTGTGGGCCCTCCGGCGGCGCGGCGACATGGCGCCGGCGTCGCCGGAGCTCTGGACGGCGATGCGCGCGCTCCTGCTCATCAGCGGCATCGCCGTGCTCGGGGTCGCGGTGTTCGTGCGCTCACGCCTCGCCTCCTGGTCGCGCGACGCGCGTGGCACGGCCGCGATCCTCACGTGGGCGGTGGGTGAGTTCGCGGGACTCGCGGGCGGGATGTACCTGCTGACGACAGGCGACCAGCGTGGGTTGCTGCATGCGATCCTCGCGATGGGTGTCGCGTTCATCGCCGCGCCGGTCCCGCGCGACTGATGCGGGTGGTCTCGCTCCTCCCCGCGGCCACGGAGATGGTCGCTGCCCTCGGCGCGTTCGAGTCGCTGGTCGGCGTGACGCACGAGTGCGACTTCCCCCCACCGGTGACGTCGCGCATGCGTGTCACCCATGCCACGCTCGATGCGCACGCGCCCAGTGCGGCGATCGACGCCGCGGTGCGCGCCGCGACGGCGGAGGGGACGCCGCTCTTCTCGCTCGATGCTGAGGGGATCCGCGCGCTCCATCCGGACCTCATCATCACGCAGGCAGTGTGCGACGTGTGTGCGGTGGCGGAGGCCGATGTGCGCGCACTGGCGGCGCAGCTCTCTCCCTCCCCGCCCGTGCTCTCGCTCGGCGCGACGACGCTCGACGGTATTCTGGGCGAGATTGCCGCGGTCGCGCGCGCGATCGGACACGACGATGAAGGCGCGGAGCTCGTCGTCGGACTCCGCGCGCGGATGCGCGCGGTGCACGAGCGACTGAAAGCCGCCCGCGCGCCGCGCCCGCGGGTCGCCGTGATCGAATGGACGGACCCCCTGTATGCGGCCGGCCATTGGACGCCAGACGTGATCCGGCGGGCCGGCGGTGTCGATGTGCTGGCGACGGCAGGGGCGCACTCAGTGCCGGTGAGCACGGATGCGATCATCGCGGCAGCCCCGGACGTCGTCATCGTGGCCCCCTGCGGCTTCGATCTCGCGCGCGCGTCCCGTGAAGCCGAGGCGCTCGCGGGTGCGCCCTGGTGTGCGGGACGCCCCGTGTGGGCGATCGACGCGAACGCGTTCCTCAGTCGCCCGGGGCCGCGCGTGGTCGATGCGGTCGAGATCGTCGCGCGGATCCTGCACCCCTCGCTCTTCACCCCACTCACTGAGGGACTCGCGCGCCGCGTCGCGTGAGTCCGCGCTCTGGAGACGGCCGATGCTCGACGCGCGTGCGATCACCTTTCTCAAACAGCTGCTCGATACCCCGGGCCCGTCCGGCTACGAGGGACGCGCCGCCGCGGCGTGGCGCGCTGAGGCCGCGACCTTCGCCGACGAGGTGACGCAGGACGCGCTCGGCAACTCGTTCGCGGTGGTGAATCCGACGGGCGCGCCGACGGTCATGCTCGCCGGGCATATCGACGAGATCGGTGTGATCGTCACGCACATCGACGATCAGGGCTTCGTCTACATCGCCGCGATCGGTGGCTGGGATCCCCAGGTGCTCGTGGGGCAGCGCCTGCGGTTCGCGACGCGCACGGGTGAGGTGCTGGGCGTGGTCGGGAAGAAGCCGATCCATGTGATGAAGGCGGAGGAGAAGGAGAAGGCCTCGAAGCTCACCGATCTATGGGTCGACATCGGCGCGGTGAACGGTGCGGATGCGCGCGCGCGGATCGAGGTCGGTGATGCCGGCGTGATCGACGCGCGTACGCTCGATTTCCCCAACGATCGGATCGTCTCCCGTTCGATCGATGACCGGATCGGCGCCTTCGTGGTGCTCGAGGCGCTCCGTCGCTACGCCGCCTCACCCGGGGCGGCGCGCGTCGTCGCGGTTGCGACCACGCAGGAGGAGATCGGCTATCAGGGCGGCGGCGCACTGCCTGGTGCCGTACGCGTCGCGCCCGCGATGGCGATCGTGGTGGACGTCGGCTTCGCGACGGACCATCCGCAGATCGAGAAGAAGGAGCACGGCGAAGCCACGATCGGTGGCGGGCCGGTCTTCTCCCGCGGATCGGTCGTGTCACCGATCGCGTACGGGATCGTGCGCGCGGCTGCCGAGCACCTCAACATCCCCTTCACCCTGCACGCCGCCGGCCTGTACACGAGTACCGATGCCGACGCCGTACACCACGCACACGAGGGCGTCGCGACCGCGCTCCTCTCCGTGCCGAACCGCTATATGCACTCCCCGAACGAGATGGTGAGCCTGGTCGACCTCGACCGCAGTGCGGCCGTGATCGCCGAGGCGTGCCGTGCGGTGGACCGCACGACCGACTTCACCGCGCGGTAGGCGGCTCCTCGGGGACGCTGGGCATCGCCGTCGTCCGTCGGACACCGGCACGGAGTCCGCGCGCGGCGGCGTCGCGTACGTCGCGCTCTTTGTCTTGCGCGAGTTGTTGGAGCGCCACCATCGCGGCCGAGGTGCGCGCATCGGCGAGCGCGAGGACGACCGCGAGGCGGAGCCCGGGCGCCCGTCGCCGGAGCGCCGGCGCGTCGGCCTCGGCAAGAGCGACGAGTCGTTGCACCGCATCCGGGGTCGCGAGCCGCCCCAGCGCACGGAAGAGCGCGAACAGCACCTCGTCGTCCGTCTCACTCTCGCTCAGCTTCACGAGGACGGATGCCGCGCGCGAGACCCGGCGCGCCGACAGTCCGTCGACCGCGGAGGCACGGATGAGCGGCGCCTCGTCGGCGGTCGCGCGGACGAGCGCGTCAAAGGCGAAGGGCACGTCGTAGGTCGCCAGCCCGAGCACCGCGCTGCGCCGGACGCGGACGTCTTTATGGGCGAGCAGTTCGCCGAGCACACGCTCCAGTCCTGCCGGTCGGAAGATCCCGATGAGGTCCGCCGCGTCGCGCACCATCCACCAGCGCGCGTCCTCTGCCATCCCCGTCAGCGCAACGGGGAGCGCCGGGAGCGTGCCGAGAAGGGCATCGATGCGTGTGGCGTCGGCGGGACTCGACGCGCTCGCTCGAAGATCCGCGAGCACCTCGACGCCGTCGATGCCGAGCCGCGCGATGATCCGTTCCAGCTGGGCCGCGCGCTCCGGCGCGCCGATGAAGAGCTCCGCGAGTGGCCGTACGACCGGTGGCGCACTGAGCTTGCGCATGGCGACGATGAAGGCCCGACGGACGTCCTCGTCCCGCTCACCGGCCTCCACATCTAAGAGGCGTTCCAACAGGTCCGCCGCACGCTCCGTGAGCCCTTCGCGGATGCACTGCTCCGCGATGAACTCGAGTTCTTCGAGGATGCGACGCCAATGCGTGGCGCTCGTGCCTGGGGCCGCGAGCGCGAGGATCGCGTCGATGCGCTCGGTGGACACCCGATGCGTCGCGTCGGTCGCTTCGGGGATCGCGAGAGTGTCCTCGGACTCGTCTGGGTCCGGCGCGGGATCCGGCGCGGCGGGCGGCGACGGCTCTGGCGCGGGCTCCGGCGTGGGCGTCGGCGTGGGCTCCGGCAACGCAACGGCCCCGGCGTCTGGTGCACTCGCAATCGCCGGCTCGGTCAGGGGCTCGGTGAAGGGTTCCGTGACCGGTTCGGTCTGCGGTTCATCGTCCGGCGCGTTGGACGGTCCGGACGCCTCGTTGGCGCGGAACGCGCCGGCGTTCACGCCGAGCCGGACGAGGAGAGCGGCCAGCGTCTCGCCCGAGACCGGCGGCGCGGCGAGCGCCGCCGCGAGAGCACGCAGCTCGTCGGCGCTCGCGGGAGGCGAGACCGTGAGCGCACCGTCGCCAAGACGCGCCCATCGCTTCGCGAGTTCTTTCGCGCCCTTCGCGCTCTTCGGCACCGCGGCGCCATTCCCGCTCCACCGGCCGTTCGCGACGGTCAACTGCGTCGGCCCCGTGGCGACCGCCTGCGCGCACTCCTCGAGCGCGCGATCGACGCCACTCGCGTCGTGCCCGAGGGCATACACGAGCTGCGCGAACGCGCGCGCGAATGAGGGGGCGGCTGGACTCATGCGGACTCGGCTGGTGCGAGGGTGGAACCGCGCCTAACATACGCGGTAGCCCCACCCTCCGACCACACCCGATGCGCCTCGTCCTTTCGCGCGTGACCGTCCGCGCCCTGCCTCTCCTGCTGGTCCTCGCGGCCTGCCGTCCCACCTCGGACCCCGCGCGCATCGTCGCGCGGAAGGTCGATCCCGCCGCACTCAAGCGCGATGTGGCCTGGCTCTCCGCCGATGCCCGAGAGGGTCGCCGTACCGGCACCCCGGGCAACGACTCGGCGGCGGCGTTCCTCGCCCGACGCTTCGAGAAGCTCGACCTGCGCCCCCTGCAACCGGGCGATGCCTTCCTCCAACCCTTCGTCGCCAAAGCCTCGTCGCGCGGCGGGGCCCGCGAGCTCCCGACGCAGAACGTCGCGGCGATGGCCGATGGCACCGACCCCGCGCTCCGTGGCGAGTACATCGTCCTCGGCGCGCACTTCGACCACCTCGGTCGCGAATCGACCTTCGCCACGGACCCGCAGGCAGCGGATGCGATCCGGAACGGGGCGGACGACAACGCCTCCGGCACGGCGGTGATGCTCGAGCTCGCCCGCCGCTTTGCGAAGAAGCCCGCCAAGCGTTCCGTGATCTTCGTGGGCTTCAGCGGCGAGGAGTTCGGGCTGCTCGGGTCGGCGTACTGGGTCGCGAACCCGCCCGTGCCACCGGCGCAGATGGCCGCGATGCTCAACTTCGACATGGTCGGCCGCCTGCGCGACGACAAGCTCATCGTGTATGGCGTGGCGACCGCGAAGGAGCTGCCCGCGCTCGTCGACAGCGCGAACACGGCCGCGCTTCGCATCGCCAAGGTCCCCGACGGCGAAGGGCCGAGCGACCACTCGAGCTTCTATCAGAAGAAGATGCCAGTGCTCCACTTCTTCTCGGACACGCACGACGACTATCACGCCGCGACCGACGACGCCGACAAGATCAACGCCGCGGGGATGGTGAAGGTCGCGGATCTCGCCGAGCGCATCGCACGGCGACTGGCGGATGGGCCGCGTCTCGCATTCACCGAGGCGCCGGCGGCGACCCGCGTGGCGTCGCGGAGCAGCGGGAGCGGCGTCTACCTCGGCTCAGTGCCCGACATGGCCGCCGGTGAGGTGAAGGGGATGCGCTTGGCGAGCGTGCGCGCGGGGAGCCCTGCAGAGCTCGGCGGCCTCAAGGCCGGCGATGTGATCGTGCGGTTCGGCGGGGTGGAGGTCACGGACCTCTACACCTACACCGATGCACTGAATGCGAAGAAGCCGGGCGACGTGGTCGAAGTCATCGTCGATCGCGGTGGGCAGCGCGTCACGCTCTCGATCACGCTCGGCAAGCGCGGATAGGCGCGACGCGTGTCGCTCGTAGCCTGGACGAGCGCGCGCTTCGCGATCCCGCTCCCCGACGGCCATCGATTCCCGATTGCGAAGTACGAGCTGCTCCGGCAGCGCGTGCTCGCCGACGGCCTCGTCACTCCTTCCGCGATGCTCGAACCGGATCGCGCGCCGGCGGACGCGCTCGCGCGGGTGCACGACGGGGCGTACCTCGCGCGCGTCGCGGCGGGTACGATGCCACCGGCAGAGCAGCGGCGACTCGGATTCCCGTGGAGCGATGCCCTCGCTGAGCGGTCGCTGCGCGCGGCGGGGGGGACGCTCGAGGCCGCCTTCGCCGCGCTCGAGCGCGGCGTCACGATGAACCTCGCTGGCGGGACGCACCACGCGTTCCGCACCCACGGCGAGGGTTTCTGTGTCTTCAACGACGTCGCTGTCGCGGTCCGCGCGCTGCAGGCCGCGCGTCGCATCGAGCGCGCAGTGATCATCGACCTCGACGTCCACCAAGGGAATGGCACCCACGCGATCTTCGCTGAGGATCCATCGGTGACCACGTTCTCGATGCACGGCCGGCGCAACTACCCGTTCCACAAAGTGGCGGGGACGTACGATGTCGAGCTCGGCGACGGGACCAGGGACGACCCGTATCTCGCGCAGCTGCGCGACACGCTCCCGTCGGTGCTCGCCCAGGCGCGCGCTGACATCGCGTTCTATCTCGCCGGGGCGGACCCGCACGAGGGCGACCGCCTTGGCCGCCTTGGGCTGACCTTCGATGGGCTCGCGGCCCGGGACCACTTCGTGCTCACACAGTGTCGGGAGATCGGGCTCCCTGTGGTCATCACGATCGCGGGCGGGTACGGTGCCCGCATCGAGGACACCGTCGCCATCCACGCCACCACCGCGCGCATCGCGCGAGAGTTCTGCTGATGCCGCCGATCCCCCCGCCGCGCGAGAGCGGCTTCACGACGACCACGCCCGTCCCGCTCTACTGGTGTCGGTACGGGCCCGTGGGCGCGCCGCCGCTGCTTGTGCTCCACGGTGGACCCGGCGCACACCACGACTACCTCTTGCCACAACTCCTCACGCTCGCCGAGGAGTACGACTGCCTGTTCTACGACCAGCGCGGCGGTGGACGCTCGCGCCACGACGACGATCGCGCGGACATCACGTGGCAATCACAGGCCGCGGATGTCGCCGCCGTCTGCCGGGAGTTCGCGCTCGAACGCCCAGTCGTGGTCGGGTACTCCTGGGGCGCACTCTTGGCGATGCTCACGGCGACCGAGGCTGCGGCGGGCCGCCTCGCGCCGCGTCCCGCCGCGCTCGCGCTGATCGACCCCGCCCCGATCTCTCGCGCCTTTCGCACGACGTTCGAGCAGGAGTTCGCGGCCCGGTCGCAGAGCGAGGCCGTGCGGGCGCTCCGCACCGCGCTCGCCACCAGTGGGCTGAAAGAGCGGGACCCGGGGGCGTACAAACAGCGCGCATTCGAGCTGAGTGTCGCGGGGTACTTCGCGGACCCGGCCGCCTCGCACGGACTGACCCCGTTCCGGGTGACCGAACGCGTGCAGCGCGGCGTGTGGGACTCCCTCGGCGACTATGATCTGACCGAGGCGCTGACGGCGCTGCGCGACACCCCATCGCTCATCGTGCACGGACGCCAGGACCCGATCCCGCTGGCCTCGAGCGAGGCCGCGGCGGCCGCGATGGGAGCCGCCTTGGTTGCGCTCGACGCGTGCGGCCACGTACCGTATGTCGAACAACCGAGCGCGCTATTTGCGCCGCTCGTCGCGTTCCTCCACCGCGTCCTCCCCCCCGGCTGATGTCGAACTTCGACGAAGTCACCCAACCGTACGTCGGCACGATCGAGTTCGAGGGGCGTCGCTACAACGTCTCCGTGCGCGTCGCGTTCGATGGGATCGAGTACGTGGGGCGCCTCTGGTTCGCCGACGAATCATGGGATGACCTCGGCGTCCCCGATCGCGGAGCGATCCCGGGGCGGAACCGCGAGGAAGTGGTGCGCGCGGCGCGAGCGATCCCGGCGGATGAGCAGGTGAAGCGGTATCGCCGCGCCGTCAGCGAGAAGCGGCGGTTCCACGGACTCCGCAAAGCGACCGACGAGATCCTCGCCAAGATCCGCTATCTCAACCAGGTCGCGATCTCCATGCGCGCCGGGTTGCTCGATGTCGAGGGCGCCGCGCAGGAGATCGACCTCACCGAGCGACAACTCCACACGTTGATCGATCGGTTGAGCGTGCACGCGGGGATCGAAGAGGCCTGAGCCTCGCGCCCGCGCCGGGACCGCCCGGTGCCTGGCGTCGCTAGATTTCGGGGATGGACGCCCGCACGGCCGCACGGCAGCTGCAGGAGATCGCCACGCTGCTTGAGTTGCAGGGCGAACCGAAGCCCGCGCTCACACGCTGGACTGACGCCGCTCGTCGCCTGCTCCGGCGCGCGGACGCATCGCTCGGAGCGCTCGCCGAGAGCGGCGCGTTCGATGCCCTCGCGTCGGAACCGCGCCGCGTCCTCGCCGAGCTCGAGCAGGACGGGACCTCGACGCTCCTCGAGCAGCTCCGCGAGTCGACCCCCGAAGGGTTCTTCGAGATGCTGCGCGTCCCCGGGCTCGGCGTCTCTCGGATCCGACGTCTGCACGACGGGCTCGGCGTGGAGTCGATCCACGAACTCGACGCTGCGCTGCGCGACGGGCGCCTTCGCGCGCTGCCGCGGTTCGGGGAGAAGGTGATCGCGCAGTTGGAGCGCGGCTTGGCGCTGATGCGCGAGCAGGGGACACCGGTGCTCCTTCCGCACGCGCGCGCCGAGACCGAACGGATGCGGGCGGCGATCGTCGGCGATCCACGGGTCCTCGCCGTCGAGGTCGCGGGTGAGGTCCGCCGCGCGTGTGAGGTCGTCGGGGAGATCGCACTCGTGGTGGCGGTGCGGGACGCGGCCGACGCCGTCGCGGTGGCGGCGCAGATCGCACACGCGGCCGAGGTCACGAGCGCGTTCGGGGTGGGCACGGGACGCGTCTCCATCCGCTATCGCGACGGCAGTCGACTCCGCCTCACCGTGGTCGGGACGGAGTCGTTCGTCGCGGCGCGCTGGTTCGAGACGGGATCCGACGCGCATGTCGCGGCGGTGGTCGCACGCGCGGCCGCGCGGGGCGTGCAGATCACGCCCGGTGGTGCGCGCGGCGCGGATGGGCGCACCATCGCCCTCGCGAGCGAAGCGGCGATCTATTCGGCCGCCGGG
The DNA here is from genome assembly GCA_019745365.1 of Gemmatimonadaceae bacterium. Taxonomy (GTDB): domain Bacteria; phylum Gemmatimonadota; class Gemmatimonadetes; order Gemmatimonadales; family Gemmatimonadaceae; genus JAIETI01. The sequence continues at coordinate 13,834 of JAIETI010000096.1, forward strand.
CTTCGCGACTTCCCGCCTGAGCTTCGGGAAGGTGGCGACGAGTTCGCCCTCGATCGCACCGATGATCTCGTGACGCTCGGCGACCTTCGCGGGGTCCTGCATTGCCACTCGCAGTACAGCGACGGCGGCGCGACGATCGCAGAGCTCGCCGCCGCGGCCGCCGCGCGCGGGTGGGAGTACCTCGGCGTGAGCGATCATTCGCAGAGTGCTTTCTATGCCGGTGGACTCACCCCGGACTCGCTGCGACGGCAGCACGATGAGATCGACGCGGTGAACGCGAGCGGGCTCGGCGTGCGCGTGCTGAAGGGCGTCGAAGCCGACATCCTCCCCTGTGGGCGCGTGGACTATCCCGTCGCGGTGCTCGACCAGTTCGACTACGTGATCGCGTCGGTACACTCACGCTTCGGCATGGGCGAAGCGCAGATGACGACGCGCGTGCTCAAGGCGATGGACGATCCCCACGTGACGATCCTCGGTCACCCGACCGGGCGTCTCCTCCTCACGCGCGAGCCGTACGCGCTCGACGTCGACGCCGTGCTCGCGAAGGGCGCGGAGGTGGGCGTCGCCGTGGAACTGAACGCGGACCCGCATCGCCTCGACCTCGACTGGCGCGCGCTGCACACCGCGCGGCGCCTCGGCACCGCGATCGAGATCGGGCCTGATGCGCACGATGTGGCGGGGCTCGACAACGCGGCGCTCGGCATCGCGATGGCGCGCAAGGGTGGGCTCCGCGCCGCCGATGTGCTCAACACGCGTTCGGCGGACGACATCGTCCACGCGGCGCGCGCACGCCGATCACCCGTCCCCGCGTGACGGCGCGCCCTCGCTCGCTCGCCGCCAAGCGCACGCTTGCCGCCGAGATCGAGACACGCCTCCGACGCGAGTATCCGACCGCGCATTGCGAGCTCGACTTCCGGACCCCGTACGAGCTGCTCGTCGCGACGATCCTCTCCGCGCAGTGTACCGACAAACGGGTGAACATGGTCACGCCCGCGCTCTTCGCGAAGTGGCCGGATGCCCGCGCACTCGCGCGCGCCACACCGTCCGCGCTCGAGAAGGTCATTCAGAGCACCGGGTTCTTCCGCGCGAAAGCCAAGTCGCTCCTCGGCATGGCACGCGTCGTCGTGGAAGAGCACGGCGGCGAGATCCCGACCACGATGGAGGCGCTCGTCGCGCTTCCCGGCGTCGGTCGTAAGACCGCCAACGTGCTCCTCGGCAATGCGTTCGGTCGCAATGAAGGGATCGTCGTCGACACGCATGTGGCCCGCCTGAGCGCTCGGTTCGGACTCACCCGCGCCACCGATGCGGTGAAGATCGAGGCCGAGTTGATGCCCCTCTTCGCGCGAGACGGCTGGGCGCTCCTCTCCCATCTCCTCATCTGGCACGGGCGACGCGCGTGCACCGCGCGTGCCCCCAAGTGCGAGGGCTGCGTCCTCGCCGATATCTGCCCTTCCTCCTCCATCTGATGCGATCCCTTCGCCTGTCGTTCGTCGCGGTGACCCTCGTCGGCGTCGCCGCCTGCGCCCCGAAGCCGACCCCCGCGCCGGTGCCGGTCACCCCACCCATCGCGGCGGACCCCTGCACCGAGCTCTACGCCAGGTCGCTGGCGGCGCCCAGCCTTGCCGTGGATCGTGCGCCGTCGGTGGTGAAGTACGATCCGCGCCCGCTCGCCCCGCCCTACCCTCGGGGGGTGATCCGGCGGGACGGCACGACGAAGGTGAAGGTCTCGGTCGCGGTGGACACCGCTGGGAAGGCGGACATGAAGACCTTCCAGGTGATCGAGACCACGCATGCGTGGTTGGCGAACGACATCAAGGCCAAGCTCCCGAAATGGAGCTTCTCGCCCGCATATGATCACGGCTGCAAGGTCCCGGCGCTCTGGGTCTTCACCGCCACACCGGGCGCCCGCGCCACGAAATAGCCCCCTGCGCCTCCGGCGGAGGGCGACTAGTTTTCCACCGATATGAAGACCGCCACTTTCGAGACCAATCAGGGGACCATCGTCGCGAACCTCTTCGACGATGCCGCGCCCATCGCCGTCGCCAACTTCGAGAAGCTCGCCAACAGCGGCTTCTATGATGGCGTGAAATTCCACCGTGTCATCCCCGATTTCGTCGTGCAGGGCGGGGACCCGCTCTCCAAGGAATTGCCGAACGGGCATCCGCGCGTCGGCACCGGCGGCCCGGGGTACCAGATCAAGTGCGAGACTGCGGGGAACCCGAACAAGCACAACGTCGGGGCCCTCTCCATGGCGCACGCGGGGAAGGACACCGGCGGCTCGCAGTTCTTCATGGTGCTCTCCGAGGCGAACACGCGCCATCTGAACGGCGTGCACACTGTGTTCGGCCAGATCACGAGCGGGCTCGACGTGATGCAGAAGATCAAGCCGAACGATCATATGAACTCCGTCCGCGTCGCCTGACCGCGAGGAACTCCTGATGAGCGCGCATCCGCACGAATCCGATCGCTCCGCCGCTTTCACCGGCCTCATCCTCGGGACCGTCGCGCTGGTGGCGATGGCTTGGGGGATCGTCCATCTCACGAACAAGAAGTTCGAGGGACACAAGGCCGAGGCCGCGTCGAGCGCGACCAAGTAGCGCGACCAAGTAGCGCGACCAAGTAGCGTGACCTGACCGCGTGACCGATCCGGTCCGCCTCCAGCGCCCCTCCACCCCACCGGGTCGAGGGGCGCTGGTCGTTCCGCTGCGAACGCTTCTCATCCCGCTGACCACGATCGCCGCGCTCCTGGTGGGCGGGGCGTTGCACCTCGCACGCCCCGAGCCGTGGGACGAGACGCTGCTCTTCGGCGCGCTGATCGTGGCGGGCGCCCCCGTGGTCTGGCGCACCGTACGCGGGATGCTCCGCGGCGAGTTCGCCAGCGATGTGGTCGCGATGCTCGCGATCCTCACCGCGGTCGCGCTCCGTGAGCCGATCGCCGGGCTGGTGATCGTGCTGATGCAGTCGGGCGGCGAGCTCCTGGAGCACTACGCGGAGGGACGCGCGTCGGACGCGGTCCGCGCGCTCGAAGCGGAAGCGCCCCGGATCGCGCATCGTCTGAGCGCTGGCGCTCGCGCGGTCGACATCGATGTCGATGCGATCGTCGTCGGTGACCGGCTCCTCGTCCGCCCCGGCGAGATGCTCCCTGCCGACGCGATCGTGGAGGAGGGGCGCTCGCATGTGGATGCCGCGCGTTTGACCGGCGAAGCGATCCCGGTGCCGGCTGTCCCGGGCATCGCGCTGCGCTCCGGGAGCGTGAATCTCGACGGCGCGTTGACGGTGCGTGCGACGGCGGTGGCGGCGGCGTCGCTCTATGCGCAGATCGTTGCACTCGTGCGCACGGCGCAGTCGGAGAAGGCGCCCATCCAGCGCCTCGCCGATCGGTACGCCGTCTGGTTCACTCCACTGACACTCGTGGTGTGCGGCATCGCGTGGTGGATCAGTGGTGATCCCCAACGCGTCCTGGCGGTGCTCGTGGTCGCGACCCCCTGTCCGTTGATCCTCGCGACGCCGGTCGCGATCATCGGCGGGATCAATCGTGCCGCGCGCGAACGGATCATCGTGCGCACGGGTGGCGGGCTTGAGCGTCTCGCCACCGTCGATACCGCGGTGTTCGACAAGACCGGCACGCTCACGTTGGGCCATCCCGAGGTCGTCGAGGTCGTGGCCGTCGATGGCACCACGCCGGACACGGTCCTCGCGCTCGCGGCTGCCGTGGAGGGACACTCGGGACACCTGCTCGCGCGGTCGGTGGTGCGCGCCGCCGAGGCGCGAGCCCTCACGGTCCCGGACGCTCGGGGCGTCGTGGACACCGCGGGGCGCGGGGTGCGCGGCGAAGTCGAGGGGGTGGTCATACGCGTCGGCGCGTCGGGGTTCTTGACCGATGAGTTAGGCCCCGGATCGACGGCGCTCGCGCCGATGCCGCCGGCCGAGGGACTCGTCGCCTGGGTCGCGCGTGACCGCGAGCGCATCGGATGGATCCGGTTCGCCGACCGGATCCGCGACGGCGTCGCGCCCTTCTTGTCGCGCCTACGCGCGCTCGGGATCACACGCACCCTCCTCCTCTCCGGCGACGCACACGCGAACGTCGCCGCGGTCGCCGCGCAGGTGGGGATCACGGAGGCGCGCGGCGACCTCCTCCCCCCGGACAAGACCGGTAGGGTGCATTCCTTGATGCAGGAGGGGCGGCGCGTCCTGATGGTCGGCGATGGCACCAATGACGCGCCCGCGCTGAGTGCGGCGACGGTCGGGATCGCTCTGGCGGCGCATGGCGGCGGGATCTCGGCCGAAGCCGCCGACGCCGTGATCCTCGTCGATGATGTGACGCGAGTGGCGACCGCGATCGCGATCTCGCGGCGGACGATGCGCGTCGCCCGCCAGAGTATCGGGTGGGGGCTCGGACTCTCCGGCGCCGCCATGGTCGTCGCGGCACTCGGATGGCTCCCGCCGATCGCGGGTGCCGTCATGCAGGAGCTGATCGACGTGGCGGTGATCCTCAATGCCCTCCGCGCGGGGCGTGACGCGACCTAGCGGCGTCGGCTTTTCCCCGACAGCTCGGGGGAGAGTCGCTGACTGTTCCAAGGCGGCGTCGGACCGATCATCCGGGTCAACGCGTCGGCACCATCCAGGTCGGCGCTGCACCCCTCCGCGACGGAGCGCCGATGAACGCGCGATTAGACACGTTCACCTACGACGATGACATCGTCCGAAAATTCCTCTGGGCCACCCTGATCTGGGGGCTCGTCGGCATGCTGGTCGGGCTGATCATCGCGATCCAGCTCCCGATCCCCGGCGCGAACATCGCCCCGTATCTCACCTTCGGTCGCCTCCGACCGCTGCACACCAACGCGGTGATCTTCGCCTTCGCGGGGAATGCGTGGTTCTGCGGCGCGTACTACTCGTCGCAGCGGCTGCTCAAGACGCGGATGTGGTCCGACGGATTGAGCAAGTTCCACTTCTGGGGATGGCAGGCGATCATCGTCGCGGCCGCCCTCACGCTCCCCCTCGGTTTCACGCAGGGGAAGGAGTACGCTGAGCTCGAGTGGCCGATCGACATCGCCATCGCGGTCGTCTGGGTGGCGTTCGCGATCAACTACTTCGTCACGCTCTCCAAGCGGCGCGAGCGACACATCTACGTGGCGATCTGGTTCTATATCGCCTCGATCGTGACCGTCGCGCTGCTGCACATCTTCAACAACCTCTCCGTCCCCGTCGGCCCGCTCAAGAGCTACTCGCTCTACGCCGGCGTGCAGGACGCGTTCATGCAGTGGTGGTACGGACACAACGCGGTGGCGTTCTTCCTCACCACTCCGTTCCTCGGCCTGATGTACTACTTCATGCCGAAGGCCGCCGACCGCCCGGTGTTCAGCTACAAGCTCTCGATCCTCCACTTCTGGACGATCGTGTTCATGTACATCTGGGCCGGCCCGCACCACCTGCACTACACCGCCCTCCCCGACTGGGCGAGCACGCTCGGGATGCTCTTCTCAGTGATGCTCTGGATGCCGTCATGGGGCGGCATGGTGAACGGATTGCTCACGCTCCGTGGGGCGTGGCACAAGGTGACCGAGGACCCGATCCTCAAATTCTTCGTCGTCGCCGTCACCGCGTACGGGATGAGCACCTTCGAAGGGCCGATGCTCTCCGTGAAGAGCGTGAACGCCCTCGCGCACTACACCGACTGGGTGATCGCGCACGTGCACACCGGCGCGCTCGGCTGGAACGGCTTCCTCACCTTCGGCATGGCCTACTGGCTCGCGCCGCGCCTGTTCCAGGTGAAGGAGATGCACAGCAAGAAGCTGATGGAGTGGCACTTCTGGCTCGCCACCTTCGGCATCCTCCTCTACGTGGTGGCGATCTACGCCGCGGGCGCGACGCAGGGGCTGATGTGGCGTGCGTTCGACACGACCGGGCGCCTGCAGTACCCTGACTTCGTCGAGACCGTGATGCGGTTGATGCCGATGTATTGGGTGCGCGTGGCGGGCGGCTCGCTGTACATCGCGGGGCTCGTGATCGGCATCTGGAACCTCTACAAGACGTGGGCGGCACGTCCGGCCACGTACACCGAGCACGAGGTGCAGGCGGCGCCGCTGGCGGCGGAGTACGTCGATCCGCATCCGACGCCGGTTGCGGCGGGGGCGTGGGCGCGCTTCACCGGTGCAGCCTGGCATCGCACGTGGGAACGGATGCCGATTTTCTTCACGGTGATCGTGGCGCTGGCAGTGGTGGTCGCCTCGCTCTTCGAGATTCTCCCGACGTTCCTCATCAAGTCGAATGTCCCCACGATCGCGAGCGTGAAGCCGTACTCGCCCCTCGAGCTCGCCGGACGCGACATCTACATCCGCGAGGGGTGTTTCAACTGCCACTCGCAGATGATCCGACCCTTCCGCTTCGAGACCGAGCGCTACGGCGATTACTCGAAGCCCGGCGAGTCCGTGTACGACCATCCGTTCCTCTGGGGTTCGCGCCGACTCGGCCCCGATCTTGCTCGCATCGGGGGGAAGTACCCGGATCTCTGGCATGTGCGGCACATGTATGCGCCGCAGGAGATCACCCAACGCTCGATCATGCCGGCGTATCCGACGCTGCAGACCACACCGCTCGACTTCGACGGGATCCAAAAGCGGGTCGACGCGATGGTGATGCTCGGGGTGCCGTATGGTGACGCCGTGCGTGATGCGCGGGGGCAGGCCGAAGCGCAGGCGCAGGCGATCGCGGCCGGCGTTGAAGCGAGCGGGGGTCCGAAGGGACTCGCCGACAAGGAGATCGTCGCCCTCGTCGCGTATCTGCAACGCCTTGGTCGTGACCTCCGCACCGCGAGCACCAGCGCAGCCGTACAGGCCACACCGCATGCGACGAGCGGTCCGCCGCTCGCCGCCGCGGGGAGCGTGCCCCGATGAAGCTCTCTGACGTGATGGGGAACGCTGGGCTCTCGGTGTATGCCGAACTCGCGCTGATCCTCTTCTTCCTCGCGTTCGTGGTGATCGTGCTCCGCCTCTTCGATCCCCGCGCCCGCACCCTCCACGATGCGGCGAGCCGGATGCCGCTCGACGACGAGCACCCCCAGACCCCGCGCAGCGCGCGACGGAGTTGAGATGGCCACCGACGACGATCGCCTCCTCGATCACGAGTACGATGGGATTCGGGAGTACGACAATCCTCTCCCGACGTGGTGGAAGTTGCTGTTCTACGCCACGATCCTCCTCGTGCCCCTCTATTACTGGGATCCGTTCGGCATCGGCGTAGGCCCCGGTTCTACCAAGGCCTACGACGCCGAGGTCGCCCAGTTCGCCGCGGAGCACCCGACGACGACGGGGCCCACGCTGAGCGACGAGCAGTTCGCCGCGCTCGCGACCGACTCCCGCGCGCTCGCAGACGGGAAGGCCGTGTACACGGCGAACTGTGCGGTGTGCCATCGCGCTGATGGCGGCGGGCAGATCGGCCCCAACCTCACCGATGATGCGTGGATCCACGGGGCGACGCCGGCCGCGATCCACACGACGATCTCGGAGGGGGTCCTCGCCAAGGGGATGCCGAACTGGGGGAAGCTCCTCGCGCCCGAGAAGGTGGACGCCGTCACGGCGTACGTGATCTCGTTGAAGGGGAGCAACCCGCCGAATCCGAAGGCGCCTGAGGGCGTGACGCCGTAGGATGGCGGCTCCGGTCGCTCCTGGACGTGTCCTCCCGACGCTCAATGAGGATGGGACGCGGCGCTGGATCCGTCCCAAGTGGAGTGACGGCCGCTGGGCCACGCGCCGTCGCGTCGTGGCCTATGCGCTCCTCGCGCTCTATCTGGCGATCCCGCACGTCTATCTGAGCGGCAAGCCGACGATCCTGCTCGACCTCCCGCGGCGGGAGTTCACCTTCTTCGGCGTCACCTTCCTGCCCACCGACACGCTCCTGCTCATGCTCCTCGCGCTCAGCGCCGTGATCGCGGTGTTCCTCGCGACGGCGCTGCTCGGTCGCGTGTGGTGTGGGTGGGGGTGCCCGCAGACGGTGTATATGGAGTTCGTCTTCCGACCGATCGAGCGCTTCTTCGAGTCGGGCGTCCGCGGGTCGACGAAGATCGATGCCGAGGGCGGGCGGTTGCATTGGCGCCGGTGGGCGAAGCACGCGGTGTATCTCGTCATCGCGTCATTCCTCGCGCACACCTTCCTCGCCTACTTCGTCACGTGGGACGCAGTGTCGCACTGGGTCTTCGGTGCGCCGGCAGCGCATCCCGTCGGCTTCGCGATTACGACGATCGTGACCGCGGCGGTGTTCCTCGACTTCGCTTACTTCCGCGAGCAGGTCTGCTTGGTCGCCTGCCCCTACGGACGCTGGCAGTCGGCGCTCCTCGACAACGACTCGATGATCGTGTCGTACGATGCGAACCGCGGGGAACCGCGCGGTAAGGGGAAGGACCGGTCCGGGAAGGGTTCGTGCGTGGACTGCGCCGCCTGTGTGACGACCTGCCCCACCGGGATCGATATCCGCAACGGGCTGCAGATGGAGTGCATCCACTGCACGCAGTGCATCGACGCTTGCGATCATGTGATGGACACCATCGGCGAACCGCGCGGCCTCATCCGCTATAGCTCGCGCCACCTGCTCTCGGGCGATCGCACGCACTGGCTGCGGCCGCGGACGGTCCTGTATCCGTTGGCCTTCCTCCTCTTCTTCGGCACCTTCGTGTACCAGCTCTCCGCGCGCGACGCGGCCGATGTCACGGTGCTCGGCACCGCGTCGGGCGCCCCCTTCGCGATGCAGAACGCCACGCAGGTCTCGAACAGCGTCCGGGTGCGGGTCGCGAACCGGACCGCACTCACCCACCCGTACACGGTGCGGCTCATCGATGCGGACGACGCGACCTTGATCGCCCCGATGAACGGGATGCGCGTGGACCCGGGGCACACCGAGACAATGCCGTTCTTCATCCTGGCGCCGACGAGTTCGTTCCGCCACGGCACGCGCGAGATCGCGTTGAGCGTCACCGACGGCGCGGGGTTCACCACACGACTCACCTACCGTCTGCGTGGCCCCGTCCGCGACGACGATGACGACCATGGAGCAGAACGATGATCCCTCGCGAATGGCGCTGGCCGATCGGCATCGTGGCGACGCTCCTCCTGACGGTCGGCGCGAACGTCGCGATCGCGATCGCGGCGAATGACGACCCGTCGATGACGGCGGAGTCGGACTACTATCAGAAGGCGATCCGCTTCGATGCGACACAGGCGTTGCGCCGGCGCGGAGAGCGGCTGGGATGGGCGCTGACGACGGACGCGGGCATCCGGGGGACGAACGGCAGCTCCCTCTCCCTGACGCTGCGGGACCGGGCCGGTGTGCCGATCACGGATGCGACGGTGCGGATCACCGCGCGGCACGTGGCGCGTGCGTCTCGCGCCGTCACGGGTGTGCTCCCTTGGCGCGACGACGCCTATGTCGGCGCGCTGGCGCTCGATCGCGATGGGCTGTGGGATCTCGAGATCGACGTGATCCGCGGTACCGACCATCTGGTCGAGACGCGTCGCATCGAGCTGGGGCGCGCACCGCGATGACCGTCGCGCTCGCGATCGCGGTGCTCACCGCGAGCCTGGTCGGGTCGGTGCACTGCGCCGCGATGTGCGGCGGATTCGTCTGCTTCTATGCGGGCGGTGATGCGCGCACGGATTGGCGGGCACACGTCGCCTACAATGTTGGGCGCCTCACGACCTACCTCGCGCTCGGCACCGTCGCCGGACTCACCGGGCTCGGACTCGAGCGGGCCGGCGGGCTGTTCGGGGTGGGACGCGCGGCGGCGCTCGTGGCCGCGTCGTTGATGATCCTTTGGGGACTCGCCTCCGTCGCGGAGCGCTTCGGGGTTCGACTTCCCTCGGCGCCCGGCGCCCAGTGGGTCGCGCCCCGCATCGCGGCCGCGATGCGCCGCGTGGCGGCGCTCGGCGCCGTCCGACGCGCGGGGGCAATCGGCGCGCTCACCACGCTCATCCCCTGCGGATGGCTCTACGCGTTCGCCATCACCGCCGCCGGCACCGGCACCGTGCACGGCGCGCTCCTGGTGATGATCGCCTTCTGGATCGGCACACTCCCTGTCATGCTCGCGCTCGGCGCGAGCGCGCGACAGGTGAGTGGCCCACTCCGCCGCGCGTTGCCGACCGCGAGTGCGATCGCCGTGGTCGTGGTCGGACTCGTTGCACTCGCACAGCGGAACGCGCCTCCCGTGAAGCCACCCACCCACACGATGCACGTTGCCACTCCACCTACCGGAGCACCCGATGCGCGCTGATGTGGTGACTCCGATCGCGACGGACATGCCGAGCGCGGCGGATGCGTGTGCGCACTGCACGCTTCCCGTCCCAGCGGGTGAACGCCGCCCCGACGCGACGGCGCAGTTCTGCTGCCACGGCTGCCGCACCGCGTGGGAGCTCCTCCACGCGCACGGGCTCGATCAGTACTATCGCTTCGCCGAGACGCGCGATCGCGCGGTGACGCCGAGCGGGAAGCAGTTCGAGGAGTTCGATCATGAGGCGTTCCGTGCCCTGTATGTCACGGCGGCCGGGACGGCGGAGCGGGTCGAGCTCTATCTCGAAGGGGTACACTGCAGCTCCTGCGTGTGGCTCGTGGAGCGCGTGCCGTTGCTCCTTGATGGCGTGATCCGCGCGGAGCTCGATGTGCGCCGCGCGCGCGCGACGGTGGAGTGGGATCCGCGCACGGTCACGCTCAGTGCGATCGCACGACAGCTCGACGCGCTCGGCTATACCCCGCATCCGTTCCGCGGCGTCGCGACGGAGACCCTGCGGCGGCGCGAGGACCGGGCGATGCTCACGCGCATCGGCATCGCGGGAGCGCTCGCGGCGAACATCATGCTGCTCGCGCTCGCGACGTACAGCGGGTGGTTCAGCGGGATGGAGGTCGAGTACGAGCGCTATTTCCGCGTGATCTCCCTCGCGCTGACCACCCCCGCCCTGTTCGGTCCCGGCTGGCTCTTCTATCGCGGTGCACTCGCCTCGGTGCGACTGCGGCGCCTGCATATGGACCTGCCGATCGCGATCGCACTCTCGGCGGGCTTCGTGCGCGGCGCGATCAATACGTGGACGGGGACGGGGCCGATCTACTTCGATGCAGTCGGGACGCTGGTGTTCCTGCTGCTCGGTGGCCGCTTCCTTCAGAATCGTGGGCAGCGGGCGGCGGCCGACGCGGCCGAACTGCTCGGCTCGCTCTCGCCGAATGCCGCGCGCATCGTCGAAGGAGAGCGCGAGCGCGAGCTACCGGTGGAGGCGCTCCTCCCGGGGATGGTGCTCGCGGTGCGCGCGGGCGAGACCTTCGCGGCCGATGGGGTGGTCGCTGATGGGCACTCGTCGATCGACGCGTCGCTGCTCACGGGTGAGTCGCGCCCGGTGAGTGTGCGTGTGGACGATTCAGTCTTCGCGGGAACGGTGAATCTCGCCGCACCGCTGCGCGTGCGTGTGTCGCATGCCGGCGAGACGACGCGGATCGCGGCGCTGTTGCGCCGGATGGAGGAGAGCGCGCGACGCCGCGCGCCGATCGTGCAGTTGGCGGATTCGATCGCGGGGTGGTTCGTCGCCGTGGTCTTGGTGGTCGCGGTCGGCGCCTATTGGTACGGACTGCAGGTAGCGCCGGCACATGCGCTCGATAACGCGATCGCACTGCTCGTGGTCACCTGCCCGTGCGCGCTCGGACTCGCGACACCACTCGCGATCACGATGTCGATCGGGCGCGCCGCGCGCCGCGGGATCCTGATCAAGGGTGGTGACGCGATCGAAGCGCTGCGGAAGCCCGGGCTCATCCTGCTCGACAAGACGGGAACGGTCACTGCGGGCGAGACCGCGTTGGAGCGGTGGGAGGGCGACGAGCGCGTGAAGGCGCTGGTCATGGCGTTGGAGCGCGGGAGCAGTCATCCGATCGCACGCGCGTTCCAGGCCGCCTGGCCCGTCGTGGTAGCACACGAGGCGACCGATGTCACCCATGTGCTCGGCGGCGGGGTGCGTGGGCGCGTGGACGGGCACGATGTGGTAGTCGGTGCGCCGGCGTTCGTGCGCGCTTCGTTGCGGAACGCGCTCGCGGTGGAGCCGCAGATCGATCCGACGATGACACCGGTCTGGGTCGCCGTCGACGGCACGCTGGCTGGGTGGGCGGGGTTCGGCGATCCGGTGCGTCCCGAGGCCCGCGGAGCGATCGCATCGCTCCGGCGCGCCGGATGGCGCATCGCGCTGCTGAGTGGCGACCACCCCTCGGTGGTGGGGGCGGTCGCAGCCGAGCTCGGGATCGCGCCAACGGATGCGGTAGGCGGCGCATCGCCCGAGGAGAAGTTGCGACGCGTGGAAGCGGCGCGACGCGAGGGGACCGTGGTGATGGTCGGCGATGGCGTGAACGACGCGGCCGCGATCGCGGCGGCGACGGTCGGCGTCGGTGTGCATGGCGGCGCGGAGGCCTCGATGCAGGCGGCGGATGTGTATCTCTCGCGGCCGGGGCTGGAGCCGCTGGTGGAGCTCATCGACGGCTCGCGTCGCACCATGTTGGTCATCCGGAACAACATCATCTTTGCGATTGCGTACAACCTGCTGGGTGCGGGGCTCGCGATCGCGGGTGTGCTCGATCCGCTCATCGCCGCTGTGCTGATGCCGACGAGTTCATTGAGTGTGGTGCTCGCGAGTTGGCGCGGGCGGACCTTCGCGGAGCCCCGATGAGCGTTCTCTATCTCGTGCTGCCCTTGGCGTTGCTGATCGTGCTCGTGGCTGGCAGTGCGTTCGCGTGGGCGGCGCGGCGCGGGCAGTTTGATGACCTCGAGACTCCGGCGCTGCGCGCGTTGCACGACGACGAGCCGGCGCGGCGGTGACGCTGGGGGGACGCGCTTGCGGCGCACCTCCCGCCGTCGTAACAATGGTCGTCGATGACCGCACCCTGCGGCCGACGCCGTCCCGCACTCGAGACCGACCCGTGATCCCTCGGCTGGCTGTCCTCGGCGCGCTGCCGACCTTCCTGCTCGCCCAAGGATCCGCCCCGCCGTCCCTCTCCCTCGGCGAGGCGATCCGGTACGCTGCCGCTCGGGCCGTGCAGTCCCAAGTGGGGGCCCTCCGCGTGCAACAGGCCGCAGCGCGCTCCACCCAACGGCGTGCGGATCTGCTCCCCTCCCTCTCCCTCTCGCTCGGCGAGAATGCGCGGACGTTCAACACGGCGACGCTGGGCTTCTCGTTCCGTGATGCGAATGGCCGCCCGGCATTCGATCCGAACGGGCAGGTGATCGGCCCCGTGCGGGTCGTCGACGCGCGCGGGACGCTGCGCGCCCCGTTGCTCGACTGGAGCGCACTCGAACGCTGGCGCGCGGCCCGGGCGAGTGCGGACGTCGCGGACGCCGAGGCCGCGCAAGCCCGTGATGGCGCCGGAGGGCGCGCCGCGCTCGCCTGGCTGCGCACCACCCGCGCCATGGCACTCATCGACGCGCGGGCCAGCGACTCCACCCTCGCGGCGGAACTGCTCGACATCGCCCGCCAGCAACTGCAGGCTGGCGTGGGAGTGGCCCTCGATGTGACGCGTGCGAATAGCCAGTACGCACTTGCGCGCGCGCAACTCCTCGGAGCTCGGAACGAGCTCGCCCGCGCGCGCCTTGATCTCGCCAGCGCGCTCGGGCTCGCGCGCGAACAGCTCCCGCTGCTCCTGCCGCTCTCGGCCTCGACGAGCGCGCCGCTCCCGACCGAAGCGGAAGCCGTGCAGGACGCACTCGCGCGTCGCGCAGACATTCGCGCCCTCGATACCCAGACGTTCGTCGCACGGCGCCAACTGGCAGCGATCCGCGGGGAACGCATTCCCGCGCTCACGGCGTATCGCGACCAAGGCGCGATCGGAGGCGCGACGGCGCATCTGCTCAACACGTATACCTGGTCGCTCGGCGTATCGGTGGGGCTCTTCGACGGCTTCCGCCGCGAGGGACGCGTGCAGGAGCAACAGCTGGCGGTGCAGGAGCTGACGCTCCGCGCGCAGGATCAGCGGGATCTCGCGACGACCGAGGTGCGGAGCGCCCTCCTCGACGCGGCGTCGGCGACCGAGCAGCTCGCGGCGGCGACGGAACGTCTCGGCTTCGCCACCCAGGAGCTCGAGCAAGCCCGCGAACGATTCCGGGCGGGTGTCGCGTCGAACGCGGACGTGATCACCGCGTCGCTCTCGCTCAACGCGGCGCGAACGCTGGTCATCGACGCGCGGATGGCCCACGAGACGGCGCGCGTCGCACTCGCGCGCGCAAGCGGGAGACTCACCGAGCTGCCGTAGACCGCACGCTAACGTTTAGACTTCGCCGCGCGTCTACGTCGACATGCGCCGTCTTCTCCTTGCTTTCCTCGTTCTGTGCGCCATCACGCCGATCGCGCGTGCGCAGGTTGGGAGTGCGACCGACATCATCCGTGGGACCGTGCGCGCCCTCGACGGGCGCCCGCTTGCCGGCGCCCGCGTCGAGGTCACCTCGATCGAGACCGGGGTCACCCGAACGCGCACCACGAACGAGAAGGGGCAGTACACGCTGCTCTTTCCGGACGGCGGCGGACAGTATCGCGTGGTCGCAAAGGCGATCGGGCACGCGCCGCAGACGAGTTCGATCACGCGACTCGCCGACGAGGATCGCCTCACCGCCGACTTCCGGCTGACCTCGGCCGCGCAAGCGCTCGCCGCCGTGACTGTGCGAGCCCAGCAGACGCCGGCGCGCCAGCAACGTGCCGAGCCGGGGAGCACCGAGCGAGCGCTCACCGGCGATCAGCTGCGGCGCTTGCCGGTCGATCCCAGCGATCCGAATGCCGTGGCCGCACTCGCGCCGGGTGTGGTGAGTGTCGGGGGCTCTGATACGAGCGCCGCGGGCTTCTCCGTTGCGGGCCAACGCAGCGACGCGAATCAGGTGACGCTTGACGGGCTCTCCTTCGGGGGAAGCGTGCCGCAGGAAGCGGTGCGCAACACCCGCGTGATCACGAACACCTACGACATCGCCCGCGGACAGTTCACCGGCGGACAGGTCGCGACCACATCACGCAGCGGCACGAACGACATCGCGGGGTCATTCTCGGCCGCGCTCCGCGATCCTTCGCTGCAGACGACGAACGTGGAGGATGCGGGCGCTGGCTTCACCGGCGCGTACCATCAGTATCAGCTCTCAGGTGGCGTTGGTGGCCCGATCGTGAAGGATCAGAGCTTCTGGTTCGGCGCCGTGCAGCTCCGGCGCCGACTCGATCCGCTCCAAGCGATCACCTCCGCCGGCCCCGCGACGCTCAGCGCGCTCGGGATCGCGCCGGACTCTGCCGCACGCTTCGTCGATCTCGTGCGACGCTTCGGGCTCCCGATCCGGAGTGGCGCCATCCCTGACAACCGCACCGCCGACAACGGCACCGCGATCCTGCGTCTCGACCATCAGCTCGGCGAGAACCACTCCCTCTCGCTTCGCGGTAACTGGCAGGGGTCGCTCACCGGAGGCGCGCGCCTCACCCCGCAATCGGTGCCGGCGCACGGCGGCGAGCAGGATGGCGAAGGCGGCGCGCTCGCGGCCTCGGTCTCAAGCACGATTGGACAGTATCTCCATGAATTCCGTGGGACCTTCCAACGCGACCAGCGACGCAACGATCCGTACAGCGGCATCCCCGAGGGACGCGTCCAGGTCGCCTCCCAACTCGCGAGCGGGCAGGCCGCCGTCACCGCGCTCAGCTTCGGCGGCAATCCCCAGCTCCCCGTCGATGATGACAACGGGACGATGGAGTTCACCGATGAGCTCTCCTGGCTCTCCGACGGTGGTGCGCACCGCTGGAAGCTCGGCGGACTCCTGAATCGCACGAGCTTCCGCAACACCGGTGGTGCCAATCGGAACGGCACCTTCCACTTCAACTCACTCAGTGAACTCGAGAACGGGAGACCGGTGGCCTTCACGCGCACACTCTCGCAGCGCATCCGCTCCGGGAGCGGCGTGAACGGCGGCGTGTACTTCGGCGACACCTGGCGACAGAGTGCGGCGTTCCAGCTCACCTACGGTGTGCGCGCGGAGGGAAGTCAGTTCGAAGGGCGCCCGGCGAACAATCCTGCGGTCGAGAGTCGGTTCGGTCGTCGCACCGATGTGTTCCCGAGCGACGTGCGCGTGAGTCCGCGCGTGGGCTTCACCGTAATGCTCGGCACGAATCCTCAGGCGGCGCGTCGCGGGGCGCGCGACTCCGTGCGCACCGCGCGCGATTCGGTCCGGGTTGCGCGCGGAGACACGACCGCTCGCGCTCGTGGCGACAGCACGCCTCGCGGCGGTGGCCAACGCGCGGGCGCGGGCGCGCTCGCGGGGATCCGGCAGGCCGCGCGCGGCGCCGGTGGCGCTGGTGGACTTGGCGGTGGGCTCGGCGGAGGAGTGGGCGGTGGCCCAGGCGGCAACACCAACGGGCCGCAGCCCTGGATCGTGCGCGGCGGCATCGGTGAGTTCCGCGGACGCACCGCGCTCGGCCTCTTCTCGTCGGCGCTCGATGCGACGGGGCTTCCGAGCGGCGAGTTGCAGCTCGCGTGCGCGGGCGCGGTCACGCCGCTCCCCGATTGGTCGGGGTATCTCGCCAATGTCGCACGCGTGCCGACGAGCTGCCTCGACGGCGGCCCGGCTGCGGCGCCGCTCGCGCAGTCGCGCCCGAACGTCACGCTCTTCGATCCCGACTTCGGCGCCCCGCGCAGTTGGCGCGGATCGCTCGGCCTCTCACGACGGTTCTTGCAGCGCTATCAAGCAGGAGCGGATCTCTCAGTGGCCGCGACGCGGATGCTCTCCGGCGTGCGCGATCTGAACCTCGTCCCGGCACCGCGATTCACCCTCGCCAGCGAAGGTGGACGTCCGGTGTACGTCCCCGCTGCGGCGATCTTCCCGGGAAGCGGCGCAACCACCGTCGCGGCCAGCCGACTCGATCCCGCCTTCGGCTATGTGTTCGAGGTCGGCTCGCGCTTCGTGAGCCGCAACACGCAGCTGCAGTTCACCCTCGGCGGCGCCTCGTTCCAGAAACTCCTCTGGAACGTCGCCTACACCTGGCAACGTTCGACGGATCAGGCCTCGAACGGTGGTGGGAACGCGCTCGGCGCCTACAACAGCGTGCTGACCGGCGGCGATCCGAATGTCGTCTCGCGCGCCACATCTGACCTCGAGCGACGGCACCAGCTGTTCGGCAACGCGACCTTCCTCGCGCGCCCGTGGATCGACATCACCGCCGTGCTCCGCCTGACCTCGGGGGCACCGTACACGCCCCGTGTCGGTGGCGACATCAACGGCGACGGTGCGCGCAACGACCGCGCCTTCATCTTCGACCCCGCCAGCACCGGCGATACGCTCCTCGCGAGCGCGATGCAGCGCGTGCTCGACCGGGCTCCACCGACGGCCGCCGCGTGTTTGCGGGCGCAGCTCGGACGCGTGGCCGAGCGCAACGCGTGCCGCACCGCATGGGCCGCGCAGCTCGATATCCAGATCAACCTCCGTCCCAACCTCGGCGACGCGCTCGGGCGTCGGTTGACGATCCAAGCGGCGCTCCTCAATCCGCTGGCGGGGATCGATCGGCTCCTGCATGGCGCCGATGCGATGCGCGGGTGGGGGCAGGCGGCGCTTGCGGATCCCACCCTGCTCTACGTGCGCGGCTTCGACCCTGTCGCGCAGCGGTATCGCTACGCGGTGAATGAGAACTTCGGCGCGAATGCGGCGCGCCGCGCAGCGATCAATCCGTTCCAGATCGCGCTGCAGGCGCAGTGGCAGGTGGAACCGGACCGGCAGCGACAGCAGCTCGAGCAGTTCGTCCGCGGGACCGCCGGTGGCGTCGCGGGACTCGACCTCCTCTCGGTGGTGCAGCGCGTAGCGCCGAGCGTGATCGAACCGATGCTGGCGCTCGCAGACTCCTTGCAGCTGACAGCGGAACAGCAGGCGAAACTCCGTGCGATCGACGATTCGATGCACGCGCGCAATGAACTCCTCCTGCATCGCATCGAGGAAGCGGCGGAGAAGGAGTACAAGGCGGGGGGCGACCTGCAGTCGTTCTTCCGACAGTTCTTCCCGAAGATGCAGCCGACGCTTCAAGAAGCGCGTGGGAACTACCTGCGCGCGGTGGACGAGGCGCGCCGCACGATGACCGAGGCGCAGTGGCAGCGGCTCCCGCTCTCGATCCGTCAGCCGGCGCTGAATCGTGCACCCGGCGCGGGGAACGCTCGCGGTGGACGGCCGATCCCGTAACGGTCGGCGGCCGTAACCGATCCACGTCTACTTCTCAGGGGCAAGCCTGTTGCCTACCGTACGGCGGGGGAACGGGGCTAACTCAGCGGCGGATCAGAATGCGCGCGGTTACGGGCCCATGCGCTGAGCTGAGCGGTGCGGAATCCGCTGCAGCAGGCCACGGCCAGCGGGAGCACGAGCTTCAGCATCGTCTCCGCCCGGTCACGTGGTACGCCGCGCTCAACGAGAACGCTTGCCAGAAACAGGAACGTGAATGCGTAAGACCAGACGTCGGCGATGCCCATGGCGGGTACCGCGTGAGGCGACGCGATTGACACGACGCGCTGCTGTATCACGAAGGAAACGAGAATGGAGGCGATCAGCGTCCTCGCCACCCAGAGCGGAACATACGTACCCTCCCATGGTGTTGCGAGCACACGTGGCAGTTCACCGCCAACCGCGAAGATCAGAACGAAGAAGCAAGCCGCCGCAAGCAGCCCGGTTGCGCGCATGGTTGAGCTCATTGGGTGTTCTCGATGGTGTGCTGCTCATTCCGGTGATGGAAGCGCTTTTCCGTCAACAACGCTACGATTTGCGAAGTGGTTCGGCAATGAGATTCCACCCACCGACGTGCGACTCGTCGCGGCCGAGGTGCGCAGTGACGCGAGTGACCCTATAGGTATCCCACTTTACGAGCACCTCGCCGCTCTGCTCGTTGATTGCGCGGACCGTCCCTAGACTCGAAGGTCCACGCCGACGCACGTATCGCACCCTTGTGCCAATTGCGATTGTGGGGTCTACGCGCCTGGGCATTCGTTCGGCTCCTCTCAAGGGCGATGGGTAGCACTGTCGACCACTCAACGGACGCCCACACGATGAAGCTGTCAACCAGGTGTCCGCAACCATCGACGGTCGCGCCCATAGAGCAGTCCGAAACACCGCGGACTTGCGAGAGCCATCTCGCAGGCCGAGCAGGCGCGACGGCTGCCACGGGCGACGCGCGATGGGTCACCGCTTTCTGGTGAGATCAGTGCCGCGCTTAGGCAACGAACTCCTCGTGCACCGCGCACTGGACGAGGCGCACCGCACGATGACCGAGGCGCAGTGGCAGCGGCTCTCGATCCGTCAGCCGGCGCTCAATCGCACGCCGGGCGCGGGGAACGCTCGCGGTGGGCGGCCGATCCCGTAACTTCTGGAGGTTGCCTCCACCCCGCTGACCCTAACCCGCGTCTCGATGCACCGCTCCCTCGCGCTGCTCCTCCTCGCCGCCCACGCGCTCCCCGCACAACGCCCCCGCTCCACGGCGGCCACCGCTGTCGCCGCGATCGACACCGCGATGCTCGGCTCTATGCGGTATCGCAGTATCGGCCCCACCCGCGGCGGACGGAGCACCGCAGTCGCTGGTGTGGCGACGAACCCGTTCCTCTTCTACATCGGGAGCACGGGCGGCGGTGTGTGGCGCACCGACGACGCCGGCGTGAGTTGGCGCTCGATCAGCGATGGCTTCTTCGGCGGCTCGATCGGGAGCATCGACGTCGCGGATAGCGACCCGAACGTGATCTACGTCGGCACCGGCTCACAGGACATCCGCGGCAACACGAGCACCGGCCGTGGTGCGTGGAAGAGCACCGATGCCGGGAAGACGTGGCGCTTCGTCGGCCTTCGCGAGACTGGCGCGATCGGCAAGATGGTGGTGCATCCCACCAACCCCGACCTCGTGTATGCGGCCGCGCTCGGTCATCCGTTCGGCAAGAACCGCGAACGTGGCATCTATCGCTCCACCGATGGCGGCGCGACTTGGAAGCAGCTGCTCTTCTTGAACGACAGCACCGGCGCGAGCGATCTCGCCATGCATCCCAGCAACCCACGCATCCTGTTCGCGGGGATGTGGCGCGGTGAGCGCAAGCCGTGGACGATGATCAGCGGCGGCGCAGAAGGCGGCGTGTATCGCAGCACCGACGGCGGTGAGACATGGCAGAAGCTCGCCGGCGGACTACCGACCGGGATCGTCGGCAAGGTGGGTGTGGCGATCTCGCCCGCCAACCCCGAGCGCGTGTGGGCGATGGTCGAGGCCGAGCCCGAGGGTGGACTCTATCGCTCAGATGATGGCGGCACGACGTGGGCCCGCGTGAACGCGGAGAACAAGATCCGGCAACGCGCCTGGTACTACTACCGGCTCACCGCGGACCCGCGCAACGAGAACACCATCTGGATCCAGAGTGTCCAACTCCAGAAGTCGGTCGATGGTGGCAAGACCTTCGAAGCGGTCAACGTCCCACACGGCGACACGCACGACCTCTGGATCAATCCGCTCCGCCCCGAGATCATGGTCCTCGGTGACGACGGCGGCGCGGTGGTCACGCTCACCGGGGGGAAGACGTGGAGCAGTATGAATGCGCTCCCCACCGCAGAGTTCTACGACGTCGTCGTCGATAACGCGTTCCCCTATCGTGTCTACTCAGCGCAGCAGGACAACGTCTCGATCTCGGTGCCCGCGTGGTTGGAATCGAACACCATGCACCCACTCAACGCGTGGCGCTACGCGGGCGGGTGTGAGACCGGGCCCATCGCGCTGCACCCGGATCATCCCGATGTGCTCTATGGCGGCTGCTATGGCGGCGCGATCTCGCGCTATGAGCCGTTGCGCGACTTCCGCCGCGAGGTGATCGCGTGGCCGCAGCAGCAGGTCGGCCAGGCGGCGGCTGATCTCAAGTACCGCTTTCAGTGGGTCGCGCCGATTCTTGTTTCGCGCCACGACCGCACCGTTGTCTATCACGCGAGCCAGCACGTGCACCGTTCGCGCGACGGCGGGATGAGTTGGCAGACGATCAGCCCTGATCTCACCACGAACGACAAGACCACGCAGCGCCGCGCTGGTGGACCGATCAACAACGACATCACCGGCGTTGAGATCTACAACACCATCTTCACACTCGCCGAAGATCCTGCCGATGCGAAGGTGCTCTGGGCGGGCACCGATGATGGCCGTGTCCAGATCACACGCGACGGCGGCAGCAGCTGGCAGGATGTCACACCACCGGGGATGCCCACGCAGGCGACGGTGAACCGGATCGATGCCTCACGCGCAGGGCGCGCGATCATCGCGGCCCATCGCTATCGCCTCGACGACTACGCGCCCTACGCGTGGCGCACGGATGACTATGGCCGCACCTGGGTGCGCATCGCCGACGGGACGAACGGCATTCCAGCGGACTATCCCGTGCGCGTCGTGCGCGAGGACCCGGTGCGTCGCGGCCTCCTCGTCGCCGGGACGGAGTTCGGCGCCTTCGTGAGCATCGATGACGGCACGCGGTGGCAACCGTTCCAGCGAAACCTTCCCATCGTGCCGATCAGCGATCTCCGCATCGCGCACGACGACCTCATCATCGGCACGCAGGGGCGTGCGTTCTGGATCCTCGACGATCTCTCCCCGCTCCGCGCGCTCGCTGCTGCGGCGCCCACCACCCGCGTCGCGCTCCTCCCACCACGGGACATTACCCGCGCGGATCGCACGCAGAGCGGCGGGGCCGGCGGAGCGGAAACCGCGATCACACCACCGCCGCCCGGCGCGCTCTTCCATCTCTGGCTGAGCGACACCGTGACGGCGCCGTACGCCCTTGAAGTGCGCGACGCCACCGGCGCGCTCGTCCGACGCTTCACCACTGACACGGCGGAGAGTCGCCAGCTCCGCCAAGCCGCGCTCCCGGTCAAGCGCGGCGCACATCGCATCGACTGGGACCTGAGCTGGCCCGGCCCAACGCTGCCGAGTGATGTGTTGCTCTGGGCGTACGTCGGCGGGATCCCGGTGGTCCCCGGCAGTTACGAAGCCCGTCTCGTCGTCGACGGGCAGGCGCCGATGGCGCATCGCTTCACCGTGCGCCCCGACCCACGCGTCCCCGAGATCACGACGGCGGACTACCAGGCACAGCTCGCAGCTGCGCGCGTTCTTCGCGACTCACTCTCCGCGCTCGGCGCTGCGGTCGAGGCGCTACGTAGCGTCCGCACGCAGCTCCGCACGAGTCTCGATCAGGCCGACCGGATCGGACTCAAGGCCGAGCTCACGCCGCTCTCGAGCACCATGGATCGCTCGCTCGACTCCCTCGAGCAGACGCTGACCGAGCCCCGCACCAAGGTCGGCTACGACGTGCTGCGCTTCGGTGGACGACTCGACAATCAGATGGCCGAGGCCTACGCACAGATCACTGGCGACAACGGCTACATCCACGGCGCGGGCATCGGTCGCCCAACGGCGGGGTCGTTGGAGCGGAGCGGTGAGCTGGTGCGCAGTTGGGTGCCGCTCGCGAAGTGCGTCGAAACGCTCCTCGACCGCGACGTCGCCGCATTCAACGAGAAGGCCCGCGCGCTGGGCGTCTCGCCGATCGTGCTTAAGCGAGGGAAAGGACCGATCAGCTGACGGTCGGCGGCTCCGGGGGTGGCGTTACTATTGAAGGAGGTTTCTCCTCCACCCCCGAGTGCGCCGATATGCTTCCCAGCCGTGACGATGCCCTTGCGTTGATGCAGGAGTGGACCGCCAGCGATTCGCTCCGCAAGCATATGCTCGCGGTCGAAGGCGCGATGGTCGCGTATGCCGAGCATTTCGGCGAGGACGTGGCGACGTGGTCGCTCGCGGGCCTCCTGCACGACTTCGACTACGAGCGCTTCCCGAACGACGCCCACGCCGCCGACGCGGAGCATCCGAGCGAAGGCGTCCGCCATCTTCGCACCTTGGGGTATCCCGAAGAAGTCTTGCAGGCGATCCTCGGCCACGCGCACTACACCGGCGTGGCGCGGGAGACGCGGATGGCCAAGGCGCTGTTCGCGGTGGACGAACTCTGTGGGTTGATCACCGCGGCCGCCTTGGTCCGCCCGTCGCGGAGTGTGCTCGACCTCGAGGCGTCGAGCGTGAAGAAGAAGATGAAGGACAAAGGGTTCGCCCGGGGGGTCTCCCGAGAGGACGTGGTCCAGGGGGCGGCCGAACTCGGGGTCGACCTCGACACCCACATCGCCTTCGTGATCACCGCGCTCCGTGCCCGTGCCGACGCCCTAGGACTGGCCGGCACCCCCGCGTGACCCAACGCTTTCCCCCCATCCAGCGTATGAGCGGGTGTGACTGGTGATGGGACGGAATGACCGGACTCGCGGTGCGTCCACCGCTCGTGCAGCGACCGCTCAGCATGACTGAGCGGCCCCGCGTGAGCGAGCGTCCGGACGACGAACGCGCGTTGATCCTGGCGGCACAACGCGGGCGCATCGAGGCTTTCGATGAACTCGTGCGACGCCACCAACGGCGGGCGTATGTCGTCGCGCGTTCGATCGTGACGACGCACGAGGACGCGGAAGACGTGGTGCAGGATGCGTTCTTGCACGCGTGGAAGGCGATCGGTCGGTTCCTCCCGGATCAGGCGTTCGCGGCGTGGTTGCATCGGATCGTGGCCAACGCGGCGCTCGATCTGACGCGGCGGCGCAAGGTGCGTGACGCGGATGAGCTCCCCGAGACACTCGGGTCGCCGTTCCGCGATCCGGCGGAAGCCGGAGAGTTGGCGACTCGACTGAAGGTGGCGTTGGCACAGCTGACGGATCGACAGCGGGCCGTGTTGGTGATGCACGATGTGGAAGGCTTCAAACATTCGGAGATCGGCGCGACGCTCGGCATCCCGGAAGGGACCGCGCGGAGCGATCTGCACTACGCGCGCACACAACTGCGCACTCTGCTGGGCAATCTGCGAGGGACCCTATGACCGACAACACCGGACCCCGACTCGTCAGCGACGACGCACTCGACCGCGCCCTGCGCGTGGTCCATGCCGCGCCTGAGGACGCGGCCTACTGGGATGGACTGCACACCCGCATCATGGCGCGCGTGCGGGCTGGCGAGACGCTCGACGCGTGGTGGCTTGTTCCCGCACCGGTGCGTCGCGCCGGGCTCATCGCCGCCGCGCTCGCGCTCGTCGTCGGCGGCAGCCTCCTCCTCCGCGAACGGGCCGTCGATCGGCAGTTGGCGTACGACACGGTGATGGAACCGACGGAGTCCGTGCCACAGCTCGCCATCCGCGACCAGGGCTCGGAGCGGGATGCCGCGCTCCGCTACCTGAACGGGCGCTGAACCCTCGATGACCCGCTCCGTCCGCCTCTCCATCGCCCTGTACGCGCTCGCGACCATCGCGGGCGCGGTGATCGGCGTCGCCCTCGACCGCACCGTGCTGGAGAAGGATCGCCGGCGCCGTGGCTTCGACCAGCGGTCGATGCGAGCGATGCTCTATCGCGACCTCAAGCTGACCCCGACGCAGGAAGCGCAAGTCGATTCGATCCTCGATGACCGCTCCGCGCAGCAGCGCGCGCTGATGGCACCCCTCGCGCCGCAGATGGACTCGATCGTGCTCCGCGCCCGCGGACGCATCTCTGCGATCCTCACCCCGGAACAGCGGGCCACCTACGAACAGATGCAGCGCGAGCAGGAACGCTCGCGGCGCGCTCGGCAGGAGAAGCGATGACCCGTCGCCGGACCCTTGGCGTTCTGATCACCCTCGCGAGCGGCGCCCTCCGCGCGCAGACGGGCGATGCCCGCGCGATCACGCTCGACGAGGCGGTACGCCTCGCCCAGCAGAACGCGCCGCAGGCGGTGCAGGCCCGCAACGCGGTGCGCACCGGTGGTGCCGCGCTCCGTACCGCGCGCTTCGCCTACGCCCCGACGCTGAACGTCACTGCGAACACCGCGAAGCAGGGCGGCGAGACCTTCTTCCAAGGGCAGCTCGTCCCCTTCCGCGGGGATCCGTGGTCGTACTCGAAGGGCGTGACGTCCCAGCTCGAGCTCTTCGACGGCGGACGCCGCTGGTTCAATCTCAAATCCGCGAACGCGAACCTCGACGCGGCCGATGCGTCCGAGACGCTGCAGCGCTATCAGGTCGCGCTCTCGGTGAAGCAGCAGTACTTCGCCGCGCTCGCGGCGCGCGAAGCCCAGGCCGCTGCAGCCGCGCAGTTCGCGCAGGCCGACGCGCAGTTCAAGGTGGCCGCCGCCCGCGTGAAGGCCGGCGCCGCGACGATCTCCGACTCGCTCCGATCCGAGATCACCGTCGGTAATGCGCGTCTTGCCGCGCTCAACGCGCAGAATGACCTGCGCAATGCCAACGCCGCGCTGACGCGACTCGTCGCCTCGACCACGACGGTGACGGCGATCGCCGGCGACACGGCCGAGATCGCAGGTATCGCGCTCGATGACGCCGCACTCGCCGCGCTCGTGGAACAGGGTCCGTCGGTGCGGAGCGCCGCCGCCGCGTTCGCCGCCGCGCGCGCCGGACGCAAGGCCGCGATCGCGCCGTACATGCCGACGATGAACCTGAGCTACAGTCTCAACGGCAACGCCGCGTCGCAGCGCTTCGACCCCACGGGGCGTCCCTTCGCCGCGCAGAACGCGACCCGCGTCACGCTCAACTTCCCGCTCTTCAACGGCTTCCAGCGCGAAGAGACGTACACCCGCACGAGCGTGGCTGAGCAGAACGCGGAAGCACAGTTCCGCGACGCGAAACTCCTCGCGCTCCAACAGCTCACGCAATTCCTCGGCGCGTTCCGCACCGCCGAACAGCGGGTGCTGATCCAGCAGGCCTCGATCGCCTCGGCACTCGAGGATGTGCGTGTGCAACAACGGCGCTACGAGCTCGGCGCCGCGACCATCCTCGAGATCGCTGTCTCGCAGGCCACTCTCAACAGCGCGCGCGCCGGTCTGATCTCGGCGCGTTTCGACGCCCGCGTGGCGAAGGCGCAGATCGAGGCCCTCGTCGGCCGCGACCTCAAGTGAGGAAGATGATGACCCCCAAGCGCAATCGCCCGTCCGTCCTGTCGTTCCTGTCCCTCCTGTCCTTCCTAGGAGCAGCCGCAGGCTGCTCCAAAAAACCCGAAGCCAAGGCGACCATCTCCACCGCAGCCGTGGCGCGCCGCGACATCGTCGTGGACGCTGAGGCCACGGGCATCATCGAACCGATCAACGTGGTCGAGGTGAAGAGCCGCGCGTCGGGGCAGATCACCAAGATGCCGGTCGAGACGGGGACGCAGGTGAAGAACGGCGATCTCATCGTCGAACTCGACAAACGCGATCTACAGAACAGCTACGAGCAGACCAACGCCGACCTCGAGGCCGCGCAGGCGCGCATCGCGACGACGCAGGCGCAGAAGAAGCGCGCCGACGATCTCTTCGCGCAGCGCATCATGACGGCGCAGGAGCATGAGGCGGCGATCCTCGACCTTGCGAACGCGCAGGCCGGTGTCATCCGTGCGCGCACCAACATGGACATCGCGCTGCAGCGGTTGGAGGACGCGACCGTGATCGCGCCCGTGGCCGGCACGGTGATCGACAAGCCCGTCTCGCTCGGGCAGGTCATTCAGAGCGGCACGGGGAGCATGGGTGGCGGCACGACCATCATCAAGATGGCCGACCTCTCCCGCGTCCGCGCACGCGCGCTCGTCAACGAGACCGACATCGGGCAGGTGACGGCTGGGCAGAGCGCGACGGTGACCGTCGATGCGTATCCGGATCGCCCCTTCCGCGGCACGGTGGAGAAGATCGAGCCGCAGGCGACCGTACAGCAGAACGTGACGATGTTCCCCGTGCTCATCTCGCTCGATAACAGCGACGGGCTGCTGAAGCCCGGGATGAACGGCGAGGTCTCGATCCTCGTGGAGCGGCACGATCAGGTGCTCGCGATCCCGAACGACGCGATCCGCAGCGTGCGTGAGGCGCGTCAGGCAGCGGCGTTGCTCAACCTCGACCCCGATAGCGTGAGTGCGCAGCTGCGGAGCGCCTTCGGCGGCGGATTCGGTGGTGGAAACGGTGTCGGTCGCGGTGGCCCCAATGGCGGCCGTCCGCAGACGCAGACGGCGCACGGTCTCGTGGACCTCGACGCACTCCAAGGCCCGGGCGGCCCCGGCGGCGGATTCCAGATGCCCGACGTGACCGACGCCGACTGCAAGAAGGTCGACGACGCGATGAAGAAGAAGCCGGCCGTCAAGAAGAAGATCGACGATCTCCGCGAGCAGATGCGGAGCGGCGGGGGCTTCAATCCGGACATGATGGCCCAGATGCGGACGCTGTACACCGAACTCGGCGTCGATGCTGGCATCGTGCGTGCCTGCGGGCGCCGCAATGGTGGGGGCGGCAACGGCGGCGGCGATCGCGCGGGTGCCGGCGGCGGGAATGGTGCTGGCAACGGTGGTGGCAATGGCGGCGGCGCGCGCGCGCAACGCGGTGGTGCGCCCGATGGCGCGGCAACGCCGGTCCCGGTCGCACCGGGTGGCGGTCGCCAGCGCTCGCGCTCCGCGCTCGTCTTCGTCCAGCGCGCTGACTCCACCTGGGAGCCGCGTGTGATCCGCGCCGGTATCGCGAACTACGACTACACCGAAGTCCTCGACGGCCTGAAGGAAGGCGAGAAGGTTGCGATGCTCTCCGCCGCCGCGCTGCAGGCCGCGCGTCAGCAGCAGAACGATCGCTTCCGCTCCATGGCTGGTGGCCCCCTCGGGGGCTCGCAACAGCCTGGTCGCGGTGGTGCGCCCGGTGGTGGTGGCGGTGGTGGTGCTTTCCCAGCTACTGCTCACGATACCCACGCTCTTTTTTGCGATTCTGGAAATAACGCAATATGGAAAGTCAATTTACACGATGGTCACCTCAGCATCCTTGCCGGAGGCAACGGAAAAGGTTCTCGTGATGGGAGCTGCGATTCTGTCCAATTTAACTTTCCTATTGCAATATGTTTTGGGGGTGAAAAGGGTGACTCGGTTAACCAAAACTCTATCTT
>JAIETI010000065.1 GCA_019745365.1 Gemmatimonadaceae bacterium
CGACGATGTCGTGTTGACCGACGATGCGCTTCCCGATCTCCGCCGCGAGCGCGTGGCGCGCGGTGGCGAGACGATCGAGGAGCGCGAGGTCGTTCGGGGTCGCGGGGGTGACGCTCAAGGCACCACGAACTCAGTGCGCTGTTCGAGCGGGAAGTTCGCGCTCGCGAGCGTGGCGATCACGGTGTAGCGACCGGGCGCGGTCGCGCGCCACCGCTCTTCGATCGCAAGTGTGTCGGCGGTGCGGAGCACCTTGTTCTGCAGCGCCTGGGTGAAGAGGCGTCCCGTGCTCCAACGCCACGTCTCGCGGCCGAGCGAGTCGAGCACGACGATGTCGTGCGTCTGGCCGCTGTTGAAGGCGAGTTCGACTTTCTTCGCGCCGTCGTTGGTGACATGCATCGCGAAGGTAACGCCGTCGCGCACATCAACGTTGAGTGCCGCGTGGACGCCGCCGTTCTTCGCGGCGCTGTGATGCGCGAGGAGCTCGCTCGACTTCGACCGCGGTCCGCATGCGAATGCGAGGGCCGTGGCGCAGATCAATGCAAAAGAGAGCTTCGAGTTCATCGATCGAGCGGGGGGAGTCGCGTGGGCGCGGTGCCGATCACAAAGCTGTCCGTGGCCTGTGTCGGCACAAGGAAGTTATCAACAATCAGACGACCCGTCAAATCATTAGTCACATCGTAACTCGCGGTGCGGTGGCGCTTTGGGTGCCATCAGCGCGTCATGCCGCATCGCTGACGTCAGAAAGAGCAGAAATGTGTGGTCGTGCGCGCATGGATAAGCGTTGAGCGGGCCGTCCTACCGCAGGCGGACTTTGCTTGCGCTTTTTTCACAAGCGCCTACTTTTCCCTGCTGAAATGACGCGCGAATCGCGGCCCGACGGCCCTGTTCCTCCAGACCAGGCCACGGGACGACCCGCCCCCCGCAAAGGGGAGCAGGCCGACCGCGACGGATCGCTGAACGCCGGGGTCTTCCTCGGTCTCGGACTCCAGTTCGCCGTCTCGGTCGTCGGCTTCCTCTACCTGGGTCAGTGGATCGACCGCAAGCTCCACTCGGCTCCCACCTTCCTTCTCATCGGCGTGTTCACCGGCGCGGGCGCGGCGTTCTTCTCGATCTACCGCACCGCCACCGCAGAACAACGTCGCCTCGACGAGGCCGCGCGGAAGCCAGAATGAAAGCTTGGATCGGATTCCTCGGGTCTGCCGCCGCCCTGATCGGAGCGGGCGTCGGACTGGTGAAGCTCTCGCAGCCGACGCCGGCGGTGTGGAGTGCAGTGAAGGTCAGCGCGCTCGTCGCGATGGCTGTGCAGGTCGCGACCTTCGCGGTCGCTCGCGCGTGGGCACGTCGGAACGTGATCGCCGGATGGGGGATCGGATCCCTCCTGCGCCTCGTGTCACTGGCGGCCTACGCGTTCGTCGGGGTCAAGGCACTCGCGCTCACTCCTGGGCCCGCGCTCCTCGCTCTCGCCGCGTTCCTCTTCGTCACGATGCTGGTCGAACCGCTGTTCCTGACCCAATGAGACTCGGTACACTCGCACTCTCCCTCGCGCTCGCGGTGACCCCGCTCGCGGCGCAGTCCCACGATGCAGCAGCCCCGACCGCAGACGCGGCGCATAGCGCGCCCGCCAAGGTCGACATCATCACGCCGCACATCACGGACTCGAAGCATCTCGAGCTTCCGTACTGGAAGCCGCCCTTCGCGATCGAGGTCGAGCTCCCCACCTGGTCATGGGCGCAGTTCCACGTCGGGCCCATGCTCGTCGACCTCTCGCCGACGAAGCACGTGGTGATGATGCTCCTCGCGGCGGTCATCCTGCTCGTGCTCCTCACCGGCACCGCACGCGCGCATCGCCGCGCGGCGACGGCGGGCGGCGTGGTCCATGGGAAGCACAACGCCCTCGAAGCGATCATCCTCTACATGCGCGACGAGGTGATCCTCCCGAACGTCGGGCACCACGGCGAGGGCTTCGTCCCGCTCGTGCTGACGATCTTCTTCTTCATCCTCACCATGAACCTGCTCGGCCTCGTGCCCTACGGCGCGACTGCCACGGGGAACATCGCCGTCACGGCCACGCTCGCGATCATCGCGTTCTTCACGATCGAGATCGCCGGAGTCCGCGCGCAGGGCGTGCACTACCTGAACACGCTCTTCTATTGGAACAAGGATCTGCCGCTGATCATGCGGGTCCTGATGTTCGTGATCATGAGCCCGGTCGAGATGATCGGAAAGCTCACCAAGCCGTTCGCGCTCGCGATCCGTCTCTTCGCGAACATGACCGCCGGGCACATCGTCGTGCTCGCGTTCATCGGGCTGATCTTCCTCTTCCAGAGTCTGATCTCCGGCGCGCCGTTCGCCATGGCCGTCGCGATCATGGTGCTGGAGCTCTTCGTCGCGTTCCTGCAGGCGTTCATCTTCTCGCTCCTGACCTCGGTGTTCATCGGGCAGATCCGCGAAGCGCACCACTAGTCGTACCCGCACCCACGTCGCGCATCCGCGGCGGGGGTGAGCAGTAGCCGATCGAGCGATCGGCGAGGTCCGTTGGATCGTGAGATCCACTGACGGACTGCGTGGCCCCCACGGCGCGCCGGATGCAGAACCCCAGTCCGAGTTCCTCGGAGACCACTACCATGACGATTCTTCCGCTCCTCCAGGCCGCTGCTGAGACGGCTGCCACCGCTTCGAACAACAACACGGGCCTCGCCCTCATCGGCGCCGGCCTCGGCGCGGGGCTCGCCGTGATCGGCGCCGGCCTCGGCATCGGCCGCATCGGTGGTCAGGCCGTGGAAGGCATGGCGCGTCAGCCGGAAGCCGCGGGTCGCATCCAGACCGCCGCGCTCATCCTCGCCGCGCGCATCGAAGGCGCCGCCCTCTTCGACGTCGTCATCGCGTTCCAGATCCAGGGCAAGTTCTAAGCTCGTCCGCTCGTGGTGGTCGCGCCGATCGGCGCGGCCACCGCGGGGCTCGTCCTCCCGAAAAGTCCACCGCCGGTCGCCGGCTCCCCATATGCGCGCTCTTCTCCGTAGCACCGTCCTCCTCGCTCTCGTCACCACGCCCGCGCTCGCGTCGGGTGGTGGGGCGGAAGGCGGCAAGGTGAACCTCCTCTCGCCGTCGGGCGGGGTGATGTTCTGGACGCTGCTCATCTTCGTTGCGCTCTTCCTGCTCCTCCGGAAGTTCGCGTTCGGTCCGATCCTCGCCGCGGTCGAGTCGCGTGAGCAGGCGCTCCGCGATGCGCTCGCCGCCGCGCAAGCGGATCGCGACGCGGCCGCCAAGCTGATCGCCGAGCACAAGGCCGCGCTCGAAGGCGCGCGCACCGAGGCGCAGGCGCTGATCGCCGAAGGACGCGCGACGTCTGAGAAGATGCGCGCCGAGCTGCTTGGTCAGACGAAGGCGCAGCAGAGCGAGATGCTCGACCGCGCGCGTCGCGAGATCGAGACCGAAAAGGCGAAGGCGATCGCCGAGCTCCGTCGTGAGGCGATTGATCTCGCCATCGCCGGTGCGGGCAAGGTGATCGGCAAGAACCTCGACGACGCGACCAACCGTAAGCTCGTCGAGGACTACCTCGCGTCGCTGGGCAGCCGCTGATGCGCGATACCTCGATCGCCCGCAACTACGCGGAAGCGGCGCTCGAGCTGGCGCAGCGCGAGCAGGGCGCGGATGTGTGGGGGGGATTCCTCCACGCGCTCGCCGACCTCGTGGAGCGTGAGCCGGTGGTGCGCCGCTTCATCGCCGCGCCGCAGGTGGCCGAGGCCGCCAAGGCCGCGGTGCTCACGAAGGCGTTCGGCGGGAACATCCCCTCGAAGCTCCTCCGCTTCGTCCTGAAGGTCATCGCCAACCGTCGGCAGCTCCTCTTCCCGATGATCGCGGTCGAGTACGATGCGCTGCGCGACATCCAGGAAGGGCGCGTGCACGCGCGGGTCACCGTCTCGCGCGCGATCAGCGATGCAGACCGCGACGCGATGACGGCGCAGCTCTCGAAGGTGCTCGGCAAGACGGTGGTCCCGCACACGACGGTGGATGCCGAGATCCTCGGCGGCGTGATCGTGCGGGTGGGCGACCGCGTGATGGACGGCTCGGTGCGTCGCAAGCTCGGTGCGCTGCGCGCGAAGCTCGCGCGCTAGGGTGCGCCGTGTGATGACGAGGCCGTCCGAGAGGGCGGCCTCTCGTCTTTCGATGTGGGGCCACGCAGATTTCGCGTGATGGCATCGACTCCCGAGGGGCCACTCGATCGGCGCGGCTTCTTCAGTCGCGGCTTCGCCGAGCTGTTCGGGAAGGCGGCCGAGGCGGTCGGCGAGCGGGTGGAGGATGTGGCCGCGGCGGCGGGGCTGCGATTCCCGGTGGTCGATGCGGTGCGCTGTCTCCCGTTCCGCGATGTGGCGTGTGGCGTGTGCGCGCGCGTGTGTCCGGTGGGGGAGGCGGCGCTGCGGTTGGATGAGCGCGGTCGTCCGGTGATCGGGGGCGCGTGTACGGCGTGTGGTCAGTGCATCGATGCGTGCGTCACCGCGCCATCGAGCTTGCAGTCCTCTTGAACGAAGGACCGATGAGTCGAACCGAAGTGCGCATCGTCCCCAAGCCGTGGGGCCACGAGACGATCTGGGCGAACACCGAGCTCTACGTGGGGAAGATCCTCCACGTGAAGGCGGGGCACGCGCTCTCGATCCAGTATCACCTGCGGAAGGATGAGACGATCCATCTGTTGCGCGGTGAGCTGCGCTACCTCACCGGCGTGCAAGGCGGGCCGCTCGAGGAGACGCCGCTCGCGGTCGGCGAGAGCTTTCGCAATCGTCCCGGGATCGTACACCAGATGATCGCCGTCACTGACTGCGACATCCTCGAGGCGAGCACGCCGCATCTCGATGATGTGGTGCGCTTGCAGGATCGCTACGGGCGCGAAGGGACGAGCGCGCCATGAAGGTGATCATCCCGTTGGCGGGGAAGGGGACGCGTCTGCGTCCGCACACGCACACCGTGCCCAAGCCGATGCTGCGCGTGGCGGGGAAGCCGGTGATGGATTACGTCCTCGATGATGTGCGGCGGCTGGGCGACATCGACGAGGTCATCTATATCACCGGGCATCTGAAAGAGGCGGTCGAAGCGCACGCGCGCTCCGCGTACGCGGATCTCCCGGCCTCGTTCGTCGAGCAGAAGGTGCAGGATGGGACGGCGGGTGCCGTGGCGCTTGCGCGGGCACGTGTCGATGCGCCGGTGCTGATCATCTTCGTCGATACGATCTTCGATACCGACCTCTCGATCCTCAAGCAGTCCACTGACGACGGGATCATCTGGACGAAAGAAGTCGAGGACTACCAGCGCTTCGGCGTGGTGGTGACCGACGCGCACGGGCACATGACGCGGATCGTCGAGAAGCCCAAGACGCCGATCTCCAAGCGCGCGAACATCGGGTTGTACTACATCCGTGACTGGAAGCTGCTCTTCGCGGGGATCGACCATACGCTCGCCGCGCCCGCCAACAACGGCGAGTACTATCTCACCGATGCCTTTCAGTACATGATCGACCACGGCGCCAAACTGAAGGTGGTCGATGTCGAGGGATGGTACGACGCGGGGAAGCTCGACACCCTGCTCGATACCAACCGGGTGATGCTGGAGAAGGGGCGCGCGCGCGTGCCCGCGGCGGGGTTGGAGCGGTGCACCATCATCGACCCCGTCTACATCGAGGACGGCGTGACGGCGACCGCGTGCACGATCGGACCGAACGTCTCGATCTCCGCGGGCACGATGCTCTCGGGGAGCACCGTGCGCGATGCGGTGATCGGCGCGAAGAGCACGCTGACCGATTGCGTGCTGCATGACAGCATGATCGGCGATGCCGTCGTGCTCGCTGGAGTGCGCGGGTCGGTGACGGTGGGCGATCACAGCGAGGTTCGGGTCGAGCGCTGAGCCGCGCGAGGGTCGCGGTGGGTGCAGCGGGGGGATAGCTTCCCCCCGCTCGCCTTTTCCCCCCTGCGGAGGCACCTGTGCACGACTCTGAGACCGGTGACGAGCTGTCGCGCCGATCGTTGCTGAAACACGCTGGCGCGCTTCTCGGCGCCAGCATGGTCTTTCCCGGGATCGCGGAAGCGATCACGGCGGGTGCGCAGCC
This sequence comes from Gemmatimonadaceae bacterium, assembly GCA_019745365.1. Taxonomy (GTDB): domain Bacteria; phylum Gemmatimonadota; class Gemmatimonadetes; order Gemmatimonadales; family Gemmatimonadaceae; genus JAIETI01. The sequence goes on from JAIETI010000065.1 coordinate 6,098, forward strand.
CGAGCTCGCGCCGCCGGCGCCCGCCGGTCGCAAGTCGATGCTCGGCGTGCCGTTCATGCCGATGGCGTCGCCGCGGTTCGCGATCGTGGGGACGGGGCTACGCGGGCGCTCCGTGCTGAAGGAGCTGCTGGGCGTGGAGGGCGCGCGGATCACCGTCGTCTGCGACGTGGTCGAGGAGAAGGCGCGACGTGCGGCCAAAATGGTCACCGACGCGGGGCAGCCAGCACCGATGGTGATCGTAGCCGGTGACCGCGGGTTCGAGCAGGTCGCCGCGCGCGATGATATCGACTTCGTGTACACCGCCACACCGTGGGAATGGCACGTCCCGGTCCTGCTCGCCGCGCTTGCCAACGGCAAGCACGTCGGCGCGGAGTGCCCGGTCGGGACGACGCTCAAGGAGCTCTGGGCGCTCGTCGATGCGAGCGAGAAGCACCAGCGGCACTGTTTGCAGCTCGAGAACTGCAACTACGGCTACAACGAGATGCTGGTGAACCGAATGGTGCACGAAGGCGCGTTCGGTTCGGTGCTGCATGCCGAGGCCGCCTATCTGCACGACCTCCGCGCGATCCTCTTCGAGGATCGCGACGAGGGACTCTGGCGCCGCTTCTGGCATGCGCGTCGCAATGCGAACCTCTATCCGACGCATGGGCTGGGGCCGGTCGCGTGGTATATGGATATCCATAAAGGCGATCGCTTCGACTACCTCGTCTCGATGAGCACGGCGGAGGCCGGCCTCACGGAGTACCGCGACGCAACGGTCCCGGACAAGTCGAACGCGAAGTGGAAGGAGCGCTTCGTGACCGGCGACCTCAACAGCTCGCTGATCAAGACGGCGAAGGGGCGCACGATCCTTTTGCAGCACGATGTGTCGAATCCGCGTCCGTACTCACGACTGAACAACCTGCAGGGGACGAAAGGCGCGTTCAACGACTACCCCGGTCGCGTGTACGTGGAAGGGCAGGCCGGCGGTGAGCGCTGGGCCACCGTCGATAGCGTGAAGGCGAAGTACGAGCATCCCCTCTGGACGGAGATCGGCGAGAAAGCGCGGAGCGGCGGGCACGGTGGCATGGACTACGTGATGGCGTATCGTCTGGTCCAGTGCATGCAGCGCGGCTTGCCACCCGATTTCGATGTGTATGACGCCGCCGCGTGGAGCGCGCCCTTCCCGCTGACCGAGATCAGTGTGGCGAAGGGGAGCGCGCCCGTGAAGTTCCCCGATTTCACGCGCGGTGGATGGAGCCGCAGCCGATGACCCTACTTCCGCTCCTGCAAGCCGCTGCCCCCAAAGGCTTCACCTTCGCGACGATCGATTGGGTCATCATCGGCGTCTCGATCGCGGTGAGCTTCCTCCCGGCGCTCTTCTTCTGGAAGCGCGCGAGCGAGAACACCAGCGAGTTCTTCACCTCGGGGCGTGCCGCGCCCTGGTGGTTGGTGGGGATCTCCATGGTCGCGACCACCTTCAGCACCGACACGCCGAACCTCGTGACCAACATGGTGCGCGAGCGCGGCGTCGCGGAGAACTGGCTCTGGTGGAGCTTCCTGCTCACCGGGATGATGACGGTGTTCTTCTACGCGCGACTCTGGCGTCGCTCGCGCGTGCTCACCGATCTCGAGTTCTACGAGATCCGCTACTCCGGAAAGGCGGCCACTTTCCTGCGCGGGTTCCGCGCGGTGTATCTCGGTCTCTTCTTCAACTGCGTCATCATGGCGACCGTGAACCTCGCGGCGGCCAAGATCGGCAACGTGGTGCTCGGCTGGCCGATGGAGCGCACGCTGCTCGTGTGCGCGGTGATGACGATCTTCTTCGCGTCGGTCTCGGGGCTCTGGGGGGTGCTGGTCACGGACTCGATCCAGTTCGGGATCACGATGACGGGTACCTTCGCGGTGATGTACTTCGCGCTGCAACAGCCTGAGGTCGGTGGTGTGGCTGGCCTGCTCGCGAAGGTGCCGCCGAGCACGCTCGCGCTCCTCCCTGATTTCAACGACTGGAGTGTGGCGCTCGCGGTGTTGATCATACCGATCACGATCCAGTGGTGGTCGGTCTGGTACCCCGGTGCCGAGCCCGGTGGCGGCAGCTACATCGCGCAGCGCATGCTGGCATCGAAGAGCGAGAAGGACGCCGTCGTCGGCACACTCCTCTTCAACGTGATGCACTATGCGCTGCGCCCCTGGCCATGGATCATCGTCGCGCTGGCATCGACGCGCATCTACCCCACGCTCGGCGACATTGCGAAGCAATTCCCCTATGTCGATCCGTCGCTCATCGGCCATGACGTCGCGTATCCGGCGATGATGCGCTTCCTCCCGGCCGGATTCCTCGGCCTGGTGGTGGCGGGGACGCTCGCCGCGTACCGGTCGACGATCGAGACGCATCTCAACTGGGGAACGAGCTACCTCGTGCATGACTTCTATCGTCGCTTCTGGAATACGACCGCGACGGAGAAGCACTATGTGTTCGTGGGGCGCGTGGTGACCGCCGCGCTGATGGTCTGTGCGGCGCTGATGACCTACGCGCTCGCTACGGCGAAGGAAGCGTTCGATCTGATCCTGTCAATCGGGGCAGGGACGGGACTGCTCTATCTCCTCCGCTGGTTCTGGTGGCGCGTGAATGCGTGGGCCGAGATCGCGGCGATGCTCAGTTCATTCGTGGTGGCGGTCGGCTTCTTCATCGCGCGCAAGAATGGGCTGGAGATGTCGGCGCACGTATCGCTGTTGATCACCGTCGCCACGACAACGATCGCGTGGGTGGCGACCGCGTTCCTCGCGCCGGGCACCGACCGGGCCACGCTCGAGCGTTTCTACACGCTGGTGCGTCCGGCCGGACCGGGGTGGGCCTCGATCCGGGCCGCCACCGGTGCGGCTCCCGCGAATGATTCGCTCCCGCACGCGATGGCGGGGTGGGTGTGCGGCTGCGCGTTCGTGTACTCGGCGCTCTTTGGGACGGGTTCGCTGATCTATGGTCGGATGCCGCAGTTCGCGCTCTTCGCGGTGGTGTTCGTCGCGAGCGGCGTGGGCGTGCTCGTGGTGCTCAAGGGGTTCTGGGCGAGCTCGACCGGCGACGACTGATTCCCCGATGATCACGCAAGCGATCATCCTCGCTCGTGGGCTCGGCACGCGTATGCGGCGCGCCGAGCCCACGGCGCAGTTGGATGCATCGCAGTCCGCCGCGGCTGCTGCGGGGCAGAAGGCGATGATGCCCGTGGGTGACCATCCCCTCATCGACCATCTGCTCTCGCGATGCGCCGATGCGGGGATCACCCGCGCGGCGGTGGTGATCGCGCCGGAGCATGAGGCAATGCGGGCGCACCTGACGGCGGGAGGAGTTCGGCGTGTGACCGTCACGTGCGTGGAGCAACTGGAGCCGCGTGGAACAGCGGACGCGGTCTTCGCCGCGCGCGGCGTCGTCCATGGTGACGCGATCGTCCTGAACGGCGACAATCTCTATCCGGTGAGAGCGCTGCGCGTGCTCGCGAGCGCCGACGCTCCTGCGCTGGTGGCCTTCGATGCGGAGGCGCTCGTGCGGCTCGGGAACATCCCGGCCGAGCGCGTACGTGCGTTCGCGGCGGTGGAACTCGATGGAGATCAGCTGATCGGAATCACCGAGAGGCCGGCCGACGGAACGGCCGTGCGTTGGGTGTCGATGAATTGCTGGGCGCTGACCCCCGCGATCATCGTTGCGTGTGGAGAGGTGGCGCCCTCGCCCCGCGGGGAACTCGAGCTCCCTGATGCCGTGCGTGCTGCGATGGCTGCGGGGGCCGTCGTGCGCGCGCTCCGTTCCAGCGAGCCGGTGCTCGATCTCTCGCAGCGTGGCGATGTGGCGACGCTCGCACTCGCGTTGCGCGGCGCGGAGTGCCGGCCGTGACCTGGCGGAGTATCGTCCCTGGGCGGATCGAGCTCCTCGGCAAACACGTGGACTACGCGGGCGGTGCGTCGCTCACCTGCGCGATCGACCGTGGGATCCGTGCGACGATGACGCCGCTCGAGGAACCGGTGCTGGTCTGCCGGGACGATCGTCGCGGCGAGGAGGTGCGGGTCACACTCGACCGCGACGCGCACGCGACCGGCCCGATGTGGCGAGGGTACGCGCGCGCCGTGGTGCGCCGCCTGCAGCGGGACTTTCCGGAGCTGCGCAGCGGTGCCGAGGTCGATCTCACAAGCGATCTGGCGCCCTCCGCGGGAATGTCGAGCTCGAGCGCACTCGTGGTGACGCTGATGCTCGCGTTGGCGGAGCGGAACGCACTCCCGGTGACCGAACGATGGCGCGCGCTCTTTGCTGAACGAGTTTCGCTCGCCGAGTACGCGGGAGCGATCGAGAGCGGCGCGCCGTGGGGGCCGTTCGCGGGCGATGAAGGCGTTGGCACGCAAGGTGGCGCGCAGGACCATGTCGCGATGCTCTGTGGCGAGTCCGAGATGGTCGGGCTCTTCCAGTACCTCCCGGCGCATCGCGTGCGCGCGGTCCCGTTTCCCGAGACGCATGCGTTGGTGGTCGGCGTGAGCGGCGTAAGAGCGACGAAGACGGCGGGGGCCAAGAAGCTCTACAATCGCGCGTCGCTCGCGGTGCGCGCACTGGTGCACGCATGGCAGGACGCGACCGGGCGCACGGACCGCACCTTGGCGGCGGCGCTCTCGAGCCGTGCTGACGCGCCGCGCCAGCTTGCCGCGCTCGCGCGAAGCGCCGCGACCGACGAGTTCAGTGCCGCGTACCTCGCGGCGCGCCTCGCGCAGTTCCGGGAGGAGTCGGAGCGCATCGTGCCGGGTGCGGCGGATGCGCTCGCCGCGCGCGATTGGGTGGCATTCGCGTCGTGGGTTCAACGATCGCAGGCGCTCGCTGACGAGGCACTCGGGAACCAGGTGCCGGAGACGCGGCATCTGGCGGCGCGTGCGGTTCCGCTCGGCGCTGTGGCTGCGAGCGCGTTCGGCGCCGGGTTCGGCGGGAGCGTCTGGGCGCTGGTGGAGCGCGAACGGGCCGCGGCGTTCCGCGCGGCGTGGCAGGCCGACTATCGCCGGGCGTTCCCGCGGCGCAGTGCACGCGCGGCCTGGTACATCACGCGGCCGAGTGCGGGGGCGCAGTGGGGATGAGGCGCCCACCGCTCCCCGCGACGGTCCGAGCGCTCGGTTGGGTGAGTCTGCTCACCGATGCGGCGAGCGAGATGATCTACCCGCTCCTTCCGCTGTTCCTTTCGACCACGCTGGGCGCGAGTGCGGCGATGGTCGGTGCGATCGAGGGCGCGGCGGAGTCGACGGCGTCACTGTTGAAGCTCGCGAGTGGATGGCTCTCCGATCACCTCGGGCGACGGCGACCGCTGGTGCTCGCGGGGTATGGACTCGCGTCGCTGGTCCGGCCACTTGTCGCGTTCGCGGCCGCGCCCTGGCAGGTGCTGGTGATCCGACTCACCGATCGGGTGGGGAAGGGGGTACGCGGAGCGCCACGTGACGCGCTGATCGCCGACGCGGTGCTGCCGTCGGAGCGGGGGCGCGCCTTCGGATTCCATCGGGCGATGGATCATGCTGGCGCGGCGATCGGCCCGATCGTCGCCTATCTGCTCCTGAGCGTGGCCGGCGTGACGCTCCGTACCGTGTTTCTGCTCGCGGCGATCCCAGGGGCGGTCAGTGTGATCGTGGCGGTAATCGGTGTGCGAGAGACCGCGAGCCCGCCGGCGCCGCGCGCTAGCGGGGCGCTCAGTGCGGCTCCACCGCGACCACTCGTGCCACTGCTCGCGGTGCTGCTGCTCTTCGCTCTCGGGAATGCGACCGATGCGTTCCTGCTCCTGCGCGCGACGCAGCTGGGTGTGGCGCCGGCACTGCTCCCGCTGCTCTGGATGGCGCTGCATCTCGTGAAATCCGCGTCGAGCACCCCCGCCGGCGCGCTCTCTGACCGCGTCGGGCGCGAACGGCTGATCATCGCTGGTTGGCTCGTCTACGCACTCGTCTATGCCGGGTTCGCGCTCGCGAGCGCGTCGTGGCAGCTCTGGCTGCTCTTTCTCGTGTACGGCGCGTTCTTCGGCCTCACGGAGGGGAGTGAGAAGGCGCTCGTGTCGGATCTGGTCCGCGCCGATGCGCGCGGTCGTGCGTTCGGCTGGTATCAGCTCGTGATCGGCGCCGCCGCGCTCCCCGCCGCGTTGCTCTTCGGTGCCGTGTGGGATGCGCGCGGTGCGCCGAGTGCGTTCGCGATGGGCGCGGTCATTGCGCTCGCCGCGGCCTGCTGCCTATCGCCCGCCACGCGCTGGGCACGCGCTCAGCAGCAGCGCGCACCCGGCTTGGAGTAGCGCGCGTCGAGGCGTTCCGCGGCGAACGCCGTGCGATCGAGTGGGGCGTCGCTCGGGTGGCACGCACGCATGTGCGCGAGATACGCCTCATAGTCCGGGACGCCGATGATCCGTCGGATGAGCGCCCCCAGCCGCGCGAGCCACGCGTGCACGTTCACGGCTTCGCCTTGCTCCCCTTCGGGCCGATGGTACGCTCGAAGAGCTCGAAGATGCGGCGATACTCGTCGGTCCAGCTCGAGGGGCGCACGAAGCCGTGGTCCTCGACCGGATAGCTCGCGAGCTCCCAGTCGGTCTTGCCGAGCTCGATGAGCTTCTGTGTGAGTCGCACCGCGTCCTGATAGTGGACGTTCACATCCACCATGCCGTGGGCGATGAGGAGCGGATCCTCCAATCCCCCTGCGTGGAAGATCGGCGACGAGCGCCGATACGCGATCGTGTCGTTCTGCGGGAGGTTGAGGATCTGGCCGGTGTACGGGTGGTTGTAGTGCGCCCAGTCGGTCACGGGGCGGAGCGCCGCGCCCGCGCCGAACGACTTCGGCGCTGTGAAGAGCGCCATCAGCGTCATGAACCCGCCGTAGCTCCCGCCGTAGATCCCGATCCGCTCCGCGGGCACGCCGTACGTCTTGGTGAGCCACGCGGAGGCATCGACATGATCCTGGAGGTCGCGCCCCCCCATGAAGCGGTAGATCGCCGTGCGCCAGTCGCGGCCGTAGCCGTCGGAGGCACGATAGTCCACATCAAGGACGACGTAGCCCTGCTTGGCGAGCAGGTGATGGAACTGGTACTCGCGCGCGTAGCTCGCCCAGTAGTTATGCACGTTGTGCGCGTAGCCCGCGCCGTGCACGAAGATCACCGCCGCGCCATTCGGCGCGACGCCGAACTGCTTGGGATCGTAGAGACGCGCCGGCACCTGCACCCCATCGCTCGCGGGGATACGGATGATCGGCGGCACGATGAATCCCGCGGCGAGCCACGCCGCCGTCGGTGACACGGTGACCGCCCTGGCACTCGTCTCCTTGCCGTCGAGTGAGACGAAGAGCTCCGGCGGGCGGTTCGCGGTCGAGAAGACATCAGCGTATCCCTTGCCGTCGGGGCTCAGCGCGACCGTGTGCCCACCGATCGAGCTCGTGATCGGGCGCCGCTCACCGCCGTCGACGGAGAGGCGGTACGCATTCCGGTCGAAGGGCGACACTTCGCTGCTGTGCAGGAGGAACTGTTTGCGGTCGGGGAGGAGCTCGACCTGGCGGACCTCCCACTGGCCGCTCGTCAGCGCGCGCCGGTCGCTGCCGTCGATCCGCTGGCGATACAGATGTGCGTATCCCGTCTGCTCCGAGACGTACCAGAGTGTCGCATCGTCGATCCACCCGCTGCAGCCGAAGCAGGGGCCTCCGACCCACGCCGAGTCGCGGAGGATGTCGATCGTGGCGAGGGTGAGCGAGTCGCCACGGAGGGTGTGGATGTAGCGCGTCTTGAAATCGGCACTCGTCGCCCAGATCCCGACCGCACTGCCATCGCTGTTCCAGCCCATCGATCGTGCTTGGGTGCCCGCGCGCATCGAGTCGCCGGGGATCGCGTTGATCCAGCGTACCGCGCCGGTGGCGATGGTGAGGATCCCGATGCGGCGTGGGGCCTGAACGTCACCCACCTTGTCGCGCGCGGGGATCATCTCGCTGTAGCCGTTCGCGGTGACGTAGTTCGGCACATCGGCGGCGCGGCTCCCGGACACGCTAGTCGTGACGAGCACCGCACTTCGCCCGGTCGGGGCGAGGTCGAGCTGGAGCACGCGCTCACCGGTGTTGAGGTAGACCGTGGGCGGACGCAACGCCTCAAGCCGCTTCCGTTCGTTCCGCGCGAGTGAGTCGGCGCGCGCGCGATCGCGGATCACCTCGAGGAGCTGCCGTTGATCCGCCTCGAGTGCGCCGCGCTGGCCGCGGGCCGCGGCGTCCTCACGCGGCGCGGGGCCCACCCGGATGTCGGTGAGCTGCCGCGTGAGCCCCGTGGCCGGGTCGAGCTCATAGCCATTCCCGTCGCGTACGAAGAGCACACGCCGACTGTCCGTGGTGAACTTCACCGCGGTCTCGTCCGCGATCGTCGCGGTGAGTCGGGTGAGCGCGCCGCTCGGCAGTGCCACCAGCCAGAGATCGCCACGGGCACTGACCACGCGACGGGTGCCGTCACTGGAGCGGACCCCCGCCGCAAAGAGCGGCGCCGCGCTGTCGATCGCCGCATCGCTGACCAACTCCGGCGTCGCGCCCGCACGCGCGGCGACCCGATAGGTCTTGGGGCGTTCACGCCAATCGGAGCCCGCCGGGAGCCACTCGAACCAGATACTCTGGCCGTTCGGCGTCCACCGCACATTCTGCGGCTCGCGTCCGTACAGCTCGGGGCCGCGCATCAAGTTGGTGATCGACCAGTCGAAGTTCTGCGCGGTGAGCGGTGACGCCACGAGGGCGAGGGCGAACAGAGAGCGGAGCTTCATCGGCGGGAGTCGTCGGAGTGTGAGGGCGCACAGATAGCATCGCGAGGCGCGGCGCGTCGCGCCAGCCGGGGGATTGACTTTCGTGGTCGGCACGCCGATACTCATCTCACAATCGAAGTCCCCGTGGTGATTTGTCGCGATTGCGGCCACGTAAAACAAGCGCTAAACCGCCCCGGCCACCCGCGACGCTATTTGTCGCGGGTTTTTGCGTTTCCACCCTCTTGCACCGTCCCGATGTCACGCCGTCCTCTCTCCTGCATGCCGATGCCGATGATGTGCCGCTCCGCGAGGAGAGGCGCCCGGAGGTACGCGCGCAGGAGCGCGATGCGAGACTGACAGCAGCAGCGCAGTCCACCCCGAGCGGCCCTCTCACTCCGAGACGGCCGCTCTTTTTTTCCCCATTCGCACGGAGTTGTCCGATGTCCACCACCCTTGATCGTCCCAGCACCCCCTCCACGCCGCGCCCGCTCGGGCTCGGCACCCGCGCTGTCCATGCGGCCCAAGAACACGCCGACCCGACGACCAAAGCGCGCGCGGTCCCGATCTATGCGACCTCATCCTACGTGTTCGACGGCGCGGAGCACGCCGCCGCGCTCTTCGGGCTCCGTGAGTTCGGCAACATCTACACGCGCATCATGAACCCGACGACCGACGTCTTCGAAAAGCGGATCGCGTCGCTCGAAGGCGGAGTCGCCGCCGTCGCGACCGCGAGCGGCCAAGCCGCCCAGACGCTCGCACTCCTGAACCTCGCGCACGCCGGTGACTCGATCGTGGCTGCCACGGCGCTCTACGGCGGCACCGTCTCGCTGCTGCAGCACACGCTGCCGCGCCTCGGGATCACCACCACCTTCGTCGATGCGCAGGATCCGGCCGCGGTGGCGCGCGCGATCACGCCGAGCACGCGGGCGGTGTACGTCGAGACGATCGGGAATCCGAAGCTCGACATCCCCGACCTTCGCGCGCTCGCCGATGTCGCGCACGCCGCGGGCGTCCCACTGGTGGTGGACAACACCTTTGCGCCGTTGCTCGCGCGGCCGATCGAACACGGCGCGGACATCGTCATCCATTCCGCGACCAAGTGGATCGGTGGGCATGGAACGTCGATCGGCGGCGTGGTGGTAGACGGCGGGCGCTTCGACTGGGCGAACGCCCCGCGCTTCAAGGCGCTCTATCAGGATCCCGACGCGTCGTACCACGGGCTGAAGTTCGCCGAGGCGTTCGGGGATGTGGGCGGCGCCAACATCGCGTACGCGATCCGACTGCGGGTCACGCTCCTACGTGATGTGGGCGCTGCCCTCTCCCCCTTCAACAGCTTTCTCTTCCTCCAGGGACTGGAGACGCTCCACCTGCGCATCGCGCGGCACTGCGAGAATGCGCTCGCGGTCGCCGAGTTCCTTGAACAGCACCCGCTTGTCACCTGGGTGAGCTATCCGGGGCTCCCCTCGCACCTCTCGCACACGCGGGCGCGGCGCTACCTCAGTGGCGGGTTCGGCGGTGTACTCACCTTCGGTGTGCGCGGAGGCGCGGTGCAGGCGCAGCGGGTCGCGTCGGCGACCAAGCTCTTCTCCTTGCTCGCGAATGTCGGCGACGCGAAGTCGTTGATCATCCACCCATGGAGCACGACGCATGAGCAGCTCACGGAGGCCGAGCGCGCCGCGGCGGGGGTGAGCGCGGATCTGGTGCGGCTCTCAGTGGGGATCGAGGACATCGAGGACATCATCGCGGATCTCGATCAGGCACTCCACGCCGCGGCGGCGCCGTGAGCGGGCGACGCTTCAGTCACCGCGCGAGCGTCGCCATCGACGGAGGGGGCGTGCTCGCCGACGCGCCGCTCGCGTTTCATCGGGACGGCGCGCTCGACGCGCGCCGTGCGAACGCCGTCGTCGTCTTTCACGCCTTCACCGGGTCGAGCGACGCGGTGGGGGAGTGGTGGCGTGAGATCGTCGGTCCCGGCCGCGCGATCGATACCGGGCGATGGGCAGCTATCGCGCCCGCGCTGCTCGGCTCACCGTACGGCGACGTCGCGATCACGGACGCCCACCCACGCGTCACCCCGCGTGATCAGGCGCGCGCCGCATGGGCGATCATCGACGCGCTCGGCATCGACACCGTCGCCCTGGCCGTCGGTGGCTCGCTCGGCGGGATGGTCGCGCTGGAGTTCAATGCGCTGCACCCCGAGCGCGTCGCGCGCACCGTCGTGCTCGCGGCGCCGGCCGCGCACACCGCGAAAGGGATCGCATGGGCGCATACGCAGCGGGCCGCGCTGGCACTTGGTGGCGAGCGCGGACTCGCCGTCGCGAGGATGATCGCGATGCTCACCTATCGCACGGAGGGAGAGCTGGAGGTCCGCTTCGGACGGTCGCGGGGTGCGCACGAGTCGTTCGCGGTCACTGACTGGCTCGAGCACCATGGGCGCACGCTCATCGCGCGATTCCCTGCCGCAGCGTATCGGCTCTTGCTGGACGCGATGGACGCGCACGATCTCGGGCGCGAGCGCGGCGGGCTCACCGCCGCACTCCGGCGCCTCGGCGGCGCGGTGACGGCGGTCGGCGTGGTCGGTGATCCGCTCTACCCCGCATCCGTCGTGCGTGCCTGGGCGACGACGGCGGGCGCGCGCTACATGGAGATCGCCTCGCGCTTCGGGCACGATGCGTTCTTGTTGGAGACGGAGGCGGTGTCGCGTCTCCTGCGCGACGCGCTCTCCGACTCCGTGTCGCACGTCGCTGTGCGGGGGGTCGCATGACCACGCGCATCGCGCTTGCGGGCTGCGGGACGGTCGGGCGCGCCTTCGTGCGGCTCTTGCGCGAGACACAACGCGACGTGGAGATCGTGCGCGTGCTCGTGCGCGACCCATGCATCGATCGCGGTGTCCCGATCGCAACGGATCGCTTCACCACCGATCCAGCTGAGTTCGCCCACACGCGTGCGGATGTCGTCGTCGAACTCCTCGGCGGCGTCGAGCCGGCCAACACGATCGTGCGTACGGCACTCGGCGCGGGGCGTGCGGTCGTCACCGCGAACAAGGCACTGCTCGCGCGGCACGGGGCCGAATTGTCGGGGTTGGCCGCTCGACACGGCACCACGCTCGCCTTCGAAGGCGCTGTGGGTGGCGGGGTGCCGATGGTGCGCACGCTGCGCGATGGGCTCGCTGGCGTCGGCGTCCGCACCATCACCGGCGTCCTCAATGGCACCTCGAACTTCATCCTCACACGGCTCGGCGACGGCGACTCGCTGGCGCAGGCGCTCGAGGAGGCGCGACGTCGGGGCTTCGCCGAGGCGGACGCATCACGCGACCTCGATGGTCGCGATGCGGCGGACAAGATCGCGCTGCTGGCGTGGCTCGCGTTCGGAGTCGATCCCGCAACTATTCCGATCGCGCGCGAGGGGATCCCGGCCGACGCCGAAGGCGCGGTGGCGCGTGCGCGCGAGCGGGGCGGTGTGCTTCGCCTTGTGGCGGGCGCCTATCGAGACGGCCGTGGCGTTCGCGCGTGGGTCAAGCCGCTCATCGTCCCGCTCACCTCAGCGCTCGCCCGGGCGCGCGACGAGGAGAACGTCGTCGAAGTCGAGAGCGCGTCGAGTGGGGTGATCACGCTCGCAGGGCGGGGCGCGGGAGGAGACCCGACGGCTGCCGCGGTACTCGCGGATGTGCTCGCGGCTTAGGCCCGCGCCTGCGCCGGAACCTCGGTGGATCCGCGCGTCGCGCGCCCACCGAGGTACGCGAGCCACTCCCGCGCGGAGGCGAGTACGATCACGATGACGGATACGAGGAAGAACGATGCCACGGCAGCATCGAGGCGATCATTGAACGCGAGGCGCGCGGCCTGCGCGGCGTTCGCGGCACCGGGTGGAAGTGCGCCACTCGCGACCCGCTCGCCGATCCAGCGCGCATGTGCGAGAAAACCGAGCTTCGGATCACTCGAGAGCACCTTCATCGTGCCGGCCGTCATCGTCACGATGACCAGCCATGCGAGTGGCACAAGGGTGACCCAGGCGTAGCGCGCCCGCCCCATCTTGATGATCACCGTCGTGCCGACGCAGAGCGCGACGGTGGCGAGCAGCTGGTTCGCGATCCCGAAGAGCGGCCAGAGCGAGTTGATGCCGCCGAGCGGGTCGGTGACCCCTTGGTAGAGGAACACCCCCCACGCGGCGACGACGAGCCCGGACGAGAGGATCACGGCGGGATACCACGACACGCGCCCGAACGGCTCCCACACATGGCGGCCGAGGTCCTGCAGGAGGAAACGCCCCACACGGGTGCCGGCGTCGAGCGTGGTGAGGATGAACAACGCCTCGAACATCAGCGCGAAGTGATACCAGAGCGCCATCGCCCCCGGGCCGCCGAGCGCACTCGAGAAGAGGTGCGCCATGCCGACCGCGAGGGAGGGTGCGCCGCCAGTGCGCGAGAGGAGCGACGACTCCTGCACCTGCGCGGCGAGCTTGGTGATCTCGGCGGGATCGAGGACGAACCCCCACTGTTGGATCGCGGCGGCCGCGCTCGTCGCCGTCGTGCCGATCAACCCGGCCGGCGCGTTGATGGCGAAGTACACCCCTGGCGTGAGCACGCACGCCGCGATGAGCGCCATGATCGCCACGAGCGACTCGGTGAGCATCGCCCCGTAGCCGATCATCCGCGCGTCCGTCTCGTTGGCGACGAGCTTGGGCGTGGTGCCGCTCGCGATCAGCGAGTGAAAGCCGGAGATGGCACCGCACGCGATGGTCACGAACACGAATGGGAATACTTTCCCTGCGAACACTGGCCCCGTGCCGTCCACAAAGCGCGTGACCGCAGGCATCTGCAGCGGAGGGAGCGTCGCGAGGATCCCGATCGCGAGCGCGACGACCACGCCGATCTTCACGAATGCCGAGAGGTAGTCGCGCGGTGCGAGCAACAGCCACACCGGAAGCACCGACGCGGCGAATCCGTACAGCATGATCGCCCACGCGAGCGTCGTCCCGGAGAGCGTGAAGAGCGGCCCAAGCGTCGGATGCGCCCCCACGCACTGTCCGGCGAACAGGGCCCCGACCAGCAGGATGAGCCCGAGCGCGGTCGTCTCGAGCACACGCCCGGGGCGCACGAAGCGGAGATAGACCCCCATCAGCAGCGCGATCGGGATCGTGAGCCCGATCGTGACGGTGCCCCACGGCGACTGCGCGAGCGCCTTCACCACGATCAGCGCGAGCACCGCGATCAGCACCACCATGATCCCGAACACCGCGACGAGCGCGACCATCCCCGCGGTCGTCCCGATCTCCTCCTTCGCCATCTGCCCGAGCGACTTCCCGTCGCGCCGGATGCTCGCCGCGAGGATCACGAAGTCCTGCACCGCGCCCCCGACCACGACGCCGAGGATGATCCAGAGCGTGCCGGGAAGGAACCCGAACTGCGCCGCGAGTGTCGGGCCAACCAACGGACCCGGCCCCGCGATCGCCGCAAAGTGATGGCCGAAGACGATCCACTTGTTCGTCGGGACGAAGTCGCGGCCGTCGGCGAGTCGTTCCGCTGGTGTCGCGCGATCGGGGTCGAGCGCGAAGACCTTGGTCGCGAGAAAGCATCCATAGAAGCGGTACGCCACCACGTAGGTGCAGATAGCTGCGGTCAGCAGCCAGGCGGCACTCACCGTCTCGCCCCGCGCGAACGCGAGCGTACCGAGCGCACCCGCACCGACGAGCGCGACCAAGAACCATCCACTCAGGGAGAGCCAGCGAGGCATCAGAGTCCGGGCCAGAGTGCGGGGAAGATGTCCCCCCATCCGACAGACGGCCAGCGGCGCGTGGGCGGTCTTCTCCTTAACTTCATTGCATGCGTCCGCTCCGCCGCGCGTCACTTCTCGCCCTCGTCGCCGTCGCTCTCGGCGCCGCGCCCATTGGTGCGCAGACGCCGAACCCGACGCCACTCGCGGGGTTTGCGGGGCAGCGGGTCGCGGTGCTCCCGTTGCAGCTGCTCGCGGCCGATACTAGCGAGTGGGGACGTGGGGGCTCGCCGACCGCGCTGAAGCGCGCGTTCGACGACTCGCTCACCGCGCTCCTCACCGAGCGCGGGATCGGCACGGCGTGGGCGTACGCGGCAGACATCCTGCGGGGTGCCAAGCGGAATCCCACGTACGCGGGCGATCCCACCGCCCTTGGCGCCCAGCTTCTTCGGTTCGACACGAAGGACGGGGCCGTCGGCGATCCGTTCGCGTCGCGGCTGCGCACGCAGCTCGCGCTGGCCGATGCGCGGTATGCGCTCGTGCCGGTACGGGTGCTGCTGCAGCCGAAGGGACGTGCCCGGCGCGCGGTGCTCGTCGTCGCCCTCATCGACGGCCGGCGCTCCGTGATCCTGTGGAGTGGGGAGGTGACGAGCGACGAGACCCCGTCACTCGACGCCGCGACACTCGGCTCGCTCGCGCGGCGCGTGGCCGACCTCGTCGTCTCGAACTGACCTCACCGCGCATGTCCACGACAGTCACGCTCATCCCGGGCGACGGCATCGGCCCGTCGATCACCGACGCCACCGTCCAGCTCCTCGCCGCCGCCGGCGCGGACATCACCTGGGAGACCCACCTCGCGGGGATGGCGGCCGTCGCCGCGCATGGCGATCCCATGCCCGAGAGCACGATCGACGCGATCCGTCGCTCGCGCGTCGCGCTCAAGGGCCCACTCGAGACGCCGGTCGGGAAGGGGTTCCGCTCGATCAACGTCGCGCTGCGCAAGGCGTTCGACCTCTACGCGAACATCCGTCCCGCCAAAAGCATCCTTCCGGGGCTCCGTTTCGATGGCGTCGATATCGTCCTCGTGCGCGAGAACACCGAGGGGCTCTACATCGGGATCGAGAACTACATCAAGGTCGGTGCGGACGAGCGGGCCGCGGCGCAGTCGATCGCGGTCGTGACGCGGCTCGGTGCGGAGCGCATCCATCGCTATGCGTTCGAGTACGCGCTCGCACACGGGCGGAAGAAGGTCACGATCGTTCACAAGGCGAACATCCTGAAGTACTCGCAGGGCTTGTTCCTCGATGTTGGTCGCGAGGTGGCCGCGGAGTACGCGGGGCGCGTGCAGGTGGAGGAGAAGATCGTCGACGCTGTCGCGATGGAGCTGGTGATGCGTCCCGAGCGTTTCGACGTGATCGTGACGACGAACCTCTTCGGCGACATCCTCTCCGATCTCACCTCGGGGCTCGTCGGTGGGCTCGGGCTCACGCCGGGCGCGAACATCGGCAAGGACGCGGCGATCTTCGAAGCGGTCCACGGCACCGCGCCGGACATCGCCGGGAAGGGGATCGCGAATCCGACCGCGGTGATGCTCGCCGCCTGCCAGCTCCTCGATCACATCGGCGACGGCGCGCGCGCCGAAGGGATCCGCGCCGCGATCGCGTCGGTGCTCCGTGAGCGGAAGACCGTGACCGGCGACGTGGGCGGCAGCGCCACGACGGCGGAGTACACCGATGCGGTGATCGCTCGGCTCTAGTGCGGATCCTTCAAGTCTCCGACATCCACTTCGGTCCGCCGGCGGTCGCGGCGCACCACGAGGCGGTGTCGGCGCGTATCGCGAGCGGTCGCTACGACGCGATCGCGATCGCCGGCGATCTGACGCAACGGAACTTCCGCGGGCAGTTCGTGGAGGCCCAGGCCTTTGTACGGCGCGCACGCGAGGCTGCGCCCACGATCGTCGTCCCCGGCAACCATGACGTGGCGTGGTGGTGGAATGTGTGCGGGATCGGGCTGCGATGGGCGATGTACCGTGGCTATCGCCGCTACATTGCCGACGAGCTGGAGCCGGTGCTCAAGCTCGATGCGTGTACGATCGTGGGGCTGAACTCCTGCCACGGGATCCAGTCGTACACGCTCACGTCGCGGCTGCGTGACCTCTCCGTTGTGGGTGCGGTGACGACCGAGCAGTGGATGCACGCGCGCGCCGTGCTCAAGAACACACCGCAGGGTGCGCTCCGGATCCTCATGCTCCATCACAACATCGTCCCGGGCGACCTCTCGCATCGCTGGGGGCTCGCGGACCGTGGTCTGGGTCTTGATGAGGCCATCGACGCGGGGGCCGATCTTGTGATGTGTGGGCACGATCATCAAGGGAAGGTCGCGGAGATCGAGCGGCACGGCCGACGGATCATCGTGTCGCAGACGAGCACGATCAGCGATCGCATGCGCGGGGGGACACCGGCCTCGTTCCATGAGATCGAGATCGCGCCGCGCGAGATCAAGGTGAACGTCTTCGAATGGGAAGCGTCGTCGCGCGACTATCGCCTGCACGCTGAGCGTGGCTTCGCGCGCTGAGGCGCGCGCCGCGCGCGAGGCGTTCCTCGCGCAGCTCGTCGCGCTCGGCCTGCGTGGGATCGACCAGCTCGTCCTCACGCGGAACCGGAGCACCGTGGTCAGTGTGAAGGGCGGCGTGCTCCGCGTGCAGCAATCGCTCGTGGCGGCAGGGGCGGAGGTGCACGAGGCGATCGTGACCTTCGTGATGACCCGCCATCGCGCCGCGCGGGACGCCGCGCGTCGGGTGCTCACCGGCGTCCCCCTGGAGCCGACCGCCGTCCGCCCCCGGCGGCGTCGCGCCCCCTCCGCGCGAGAAGACGCCCCGGTCGAGGCGCAGCTGCAGGTCGAGCACGCTCGATTCAATCGCGAGAGGTTCGCGGGGCTCCTCCCCACCGTCCCGGTGCGCGTCTCGCGACGGATGCGACGGCGGCTCGGTCACTACACCCCGCAGGGGCAGGACGCCCCCTGCGAGATCGCGATCGCGTGGCGCCACCTCCGCCGGGATCCCTATTCCGTCGTGCTCGACACCCTCCTGCACGAGATGGTGCACCAGTGGCAAGACGTCACCGGCGGCCCCGTGGACCACGGCCCCGCGTTCCGGGCGAAGGCGCGGGAGGTGGGCGTTGTCCCAAGTGCAGTCCGAAGGGCGGACTGAGGCTCCGTGATATATTGAAGGGTTCCCAGCGACGGGGACCCTTTCCGCTCATTCCGATGGCCACCGAGCTCCAGACCGAGACCCATCTCGCCTCTCCTGCGCTGAAGCCGCGCGAAGGCGATCTCTTTAACATCGACGCCGCGCTTACCGAAGAAGAGCGCGCGATCCGCGACTCCGTTCGCGCCTTCGTGGACGAGAAGGTTCTCCCGATCATCGGCGACTGTTACGTGCAGGGGCTCTTCCCGAAGGAGCTCATCGCCGAGATGGGTGAGCTCGGGTTCCTCGGCGCGAATCTCCCCGAGGAGTATGGCTGCGCGGGGCTTTCGAGCGTGGCGTACGGGCTCATCAATCAGGAGCTCGAGCGCGGTGATTCGGGAATCCGCTCGTTCGCGAGCGTGCAGGGTTCGCTCGTGATGTATCCCGTCTTCGCGTTCGGATCGGAGGAGCAGAAGAAGCACTACCTCCCGAAGATGGCCAAGGGTGAGGTGATCGGCTGCTTCGGCCTCACCGAACCCGACTACGGCTCGAACCCCGCTGGGATGATCACCCGCGCTCGTGAGCAGGCCGACGGCTCGTGGATCATCAATGGCGGCAAGATGTGGATCACGAATGGATCGACCGCGCACGTCGCGATCGTCTGGGCCAAGACGCTCGACGGCGATGAGACCGGCGCGTCGATCCGCGGCTTCATCGTCCCGACGGCGACGAAGGGCTTCTCGTCGAAGGATCAGAAGGGGAAGCTCTCGCTGCGCGCCAGTGATACGAGCGAGCTCGTGTTCGACAATGTGCATGTTCCTGCGGACGCGATCCTGCCGAAGAGCGGGGGCCTCAAGAGCCCGTTGATGTGCCTTACGCAGGCGCGCTACGGGATCTCGTGGGGTGCCGTCGGCGCCGCGATCGCCTGCTACGAGGAAGCGCTCTCCTACGGGAAGAACCGCGTGATGTTCGGGCGTCCGATCGCGGGCTTCCAGATCCAGCAGCAGCGGCTCGCCGACATGCTCACCGAGATCGTGAAGGCGCAGCTTGTCTCGCTGCACCTTGGTCGTATGAAGGACGCGGGGACCTTCACGCCGCAGCAGGTGTCGCTCGCGAAGCGGAATAACGTGAACATCGCGACCAACATCGCGCGCGAGGCGCGTCGTATGCTGGGCGCGGTTGGGATCCTCGCCGAGTACCACTCGATGCGGCATATGGCGAACCTCGAGAGCGTGTACACGTATGAGGGGACGCACGATGTGCATTCGTTGATCCTCGGCCAGGCCGAGACGGGGCTGAGCGCCTTCAACGGATAGTCCTTCACGGTGCGTTCGCGCCCCGCTTCTGCGTGATGGTCACGCGGGGGCGGGGCGCGGTGCGTTCGGGGGCGCTGACGCCGCGGCCGGCGAGCGGTGACGCGTCGGTGATGGGGGGGTGGTAGGGTGCCTGCGTGATTCTGGGCGGGGCCCGTGTGCGGAGGAGCTGCGCCTCCACACGTGGCGCATGGGTTCCGGGAAGGTGACAGCGGCCGGGCGCTGTCATCGTCGCCACCAGGGTCGCACTCCTCGCAGTGCGGAACACCCAATTCCCCGGAGGCAGTACAATGCAACACCCCTCAGTGGTACGGTCGGTGCTGGTGGCGGCGGTCCTCGCGCTCGTCGGCGCGTGCGCCGATTCGCCCGCGGGTCCACGTGAACCCGGGCCGCTCTTCCGCGATCAGCGTCCGACCTCTCCGCTCACCGTCGCGCCGGGCGTTGGCGTCGGTGACGCGAACGGTGGGTCGATCGTGGAACGGGATGTCACGGCACCCGATGGGCAGCGGTATCGGGTGCGGGAGCGGCGGGATGGGACGGGGGCGCTCGTGGAGACGGCGATCATGCAGGAGGGCAAGGTGATCGTGCGAAGCGTGTCCGAGTGGGATCGCTCGGGAGACGCGCTAACGCTCTCGCGCCAACGGGTGTTCGTTGCGCGGGGCGCTGGTGAGGTGGCCGCATTCGACTCGCGGGATCAGGGTGGTATCACCCAAGGCGATGGAAAGTCGCTCCAACGCAAGGTGATTGGCGCCCGCGAGCTGGCCTACCGTCGCCTGCGCGAATCCGGCCTAGCGTCCTTCTCCTACGACGAGATGGTCTGTGAAAAGGAGTTGCGAAACTACGAGCTCGCGTATCGCGCCTATAACACGTCCCTCTTTGTCTTCGCCGGTGCCTTGGCGACGGGGAATCCGGCGATCGCGGGTCCGGCCGGTTCCGCAGTGCTTTCAGCGTACAAGGCGATGGACTGGGCAGAGCAGGATCTCAACTCCTGCATTCGGATCGACGCTGCAAGGAAGCGGTACACACCAGACGAGGTATGAACCCGTGAAACGGCTGATCTCAAGCACCACGCTGATGGCTGTCGCGGTGGGTTGTATGACGGTGATGGTGTTCTTCACCATCTTCGGCATCGACTCGACGCTGCTTCAATGGAGCAGTCTCGTTCTCATGTTCGCCGGAGTAGTCGCCCGGTTCACGTGGGATCGGCAGCGACCGACGAGGGCAGAGGAACACAACGCCATGGCGTTCATGGCTATTCCCCTCCTCATGATCGCCGCCCAACTCGCCCTCGGCTGGGCCCCGATCAGCCGCACCCTCGGCTTCATCCTCGCGGGGGTCGCTGTCCTCGCCGCCGGAGCGATCGCCGTGCGATACGGTACGACACGCTGACCTGATCAGCCGCACCCTGGCGGGCTCCGCACCACGCGGGGCCCGCCACGGCGCGTCCGGCGATCGCCTGCCGTTCCATGGGAGCGCTACCCGTCGTACCATTCCCTCCATGGGCATCATCAAGGCATCCATCCCGATCTTCCTCGTCCTGCTCGTTGCCGAACTCGGCTACGCGCGCTGGCGCGGCCTCGCCCTCTCGCGCCTCAACGACTCCCTCGCCGACCTCGCCTGCGGGATCCTCTCTCAGCTCTCAGGAATCTTCCTCAAGCTCCTCACCATCGGCATCTACCTCTGGATCTGGGAGCGCGCCCGGGTGCAGCACTGGCTCCCCGCGCTCCCCGAGTGGCCGGCGGGAGCGCCGATCACCTTCGCGGGCGGACTCGCCGGTATCACGGTGCACGGCGCTGAACTCCTGAGCTGGACCGCGGCTTTCCTCCTCGTCGATCTCCAGTACTACTTCGCGCATCGCTACAGCCACGAGATCAACGTCCTCTGGGCCGGCCACGTCGTGCACCACTCGAGCGAGGAGTACAACCTCTCGGTCGCGCTCCGGCAAAGTTCGCTCCACGGCATCCTGAGCTGGGTCTTCTACATCCCGACGGCGATGCTTGGTGTTCCGGTCGCGATGTACGTGACCTGCTACGCGCTGAACCTCATCTATCAGTTCTGGATCCACACGCGCGCTGTCGGTCGGATGGGTCGGTGGGCGGAGTCCGTGCTGAACACGCCGTCGCATCATCGGGTGCATCATGGCGTGAATCCGAAGTATCAGGACAAGAACTACGCCGGCGTCTTCATCATCTGGGATCGCTTCTTCGGTACCTATCAGGTCGAGGAAGAAGAACCGGTGTACGGCATCACCCACCCGCTCCGCAGCTGGAATCCGCTCTGGGCGAACGTGCACGTGTTCGTCGATATCGCGCGCCGCGTGCTCACGTCACGCTCGCTCGGCGAAGCGTGGGGCTACGTCTTCGGACCGCCAGGCTGGCGTCCGGACGACCTCGGCGGGCGTGAGCGCCCTCCTGAGGTCTCACGCGCGACCTTCACCCCGTACGACCCCGCGATCCCAGGCGCGCTCGCGGCGTACGGATTGCTGCAGTTCATCGTCACCCTCGTCGGCGCCTTCCTCCTTCTCACCTTCGCGAATCGGTTCACGTTGGCGGAGAACGGCGCGATGACGCTCGCCATCGCGGTCTCGCTCGCCTCGGTCGCGGGGATCTTCGAAGGGGTGCGATGGGCGGCGAGCTTTGAGGCGGCGCGCATGGGCGCCGCGTTGATCGCCGGCATCGTGGTGCTCTCGGTCGGAGGCGCACCCGCGGTCATCGCAGGAGTCGTGGCGGGGTTCGCGGTCTTGTCACTGCTCTGGTTCCTCCCGCAGCGGCAAGCGCTCACCGGACGTGACATCGCACCGATGATGTGAGCTACCGGCGGCGGCGGACCGCGAGGTGCTTCATCACCCCGCGCGGCACCACGCGGACCCCCCACCGGATCAATCGCACGGTGAAGCTGGGGAGGCAGATCACCGCCCCGCCGCGTGCGAGCTGCGCGAGCGAACGCGCCACGACCTCGTCAGCCCCCTGCCAGAGCCAGCCCGGGATGCGCCCCTGATCGAAGTCCATCCGCTCGTGGAACTCGGTCCGGGTGAATCCGGGACAGAGCGCCTGCACACGCACCCCGGTCCCCGCCAACTCAACATCAAGCCCGAGAGTGAAGCTGGTGAGAAATGCCTTCGCGGCGCAGTAGGTCACGTTCCCTGGCGACTGCAGGAAGCCAGCAATCGACGAGACGTTGATAATCGCACCGCGTCCGCGGGCCACCATCCCCGGGATCGCCGCGCGGCAGAGCGCCACCGGGGCCTCCGCGAGGAGCCGGGTCATTACCCGCTGGGAACCGTCCGGCGTCCGGTGAAAGCGCCCCTGCGTCCCGAATCCCGCGTTGTTCACGAGAAGGTCGAGCCGAGGCAACTCCGCGATCAGCGGTGCTACCGCTGCGATTCCCCCGTCGGTCGACAGGTCGGCGGAGTGCCACTGCACCGATGGTCCGGAGGGCCGGGAGAGCTCCGCGGCGACGGTGGCGAGCCGCCCGGCATCTCGGGCGATGAGGCAGAGGTCGTACCCCTGCGCGGCCAGCGCGCGGGCGAACGACAGGCCGATCCCGGCGGTGGCGCCAGTCACCAGTGCGAGCGGACGGTCGGTCACGGTTCCTGTCCTTGTGAGCGGAGGGTAACTTCCACGGGTCACTTCAACCGGATGAGGATTTCACGGTGAAGATTGCCGTGTGTATCAAGCGCGTGCCCGATATGGACGTGCGCTTCAAGATCGCTCCCGACGCCAAGGGTGTCGATGAGAGCGGACTCAAGTTCGATATCTCCGACTTCGACGGCTACGCCGTCGAGGCCGCCCTGCAGATGAAAGAGAAGCTCGGTGTCGGCGAGGTCGTCACGATCGCGCTCGGCCCCGACAGTGTGCAGGAGATCCTCCGCAAGGCGATGTCGATGGGCGTCGACCGCTCGGTGCAGCTCAAGGCCGATGCGGTGCCCGCGGATTCGTACGCGATCGCGACCGCGCTCGCGGCGGAACTCCAAGGCGGCGGCTACGATCTCATCATGTTCGGCCGGATGAGCATCGACACCGCCCACGGCGCGACTGGCGCGATGGTCGCCGAGCTACTCGGGCTCCCCTGTGTCACGGCCTGCTCGCGATTGGAGATCGCCGACGGAAAGGGGACCGCGCGCCGCGAACTCGAAGGCGCGTACGAGACGCTCACCTTCCCACTCCCCGCAGTGGTCACCATCGACGAGGGGATCGCGCGTCCTCGCTACCCCTCGCTCAAGGGGATCATGGCCGCGAAGAAGAAGCCACTCGACACGAAGCCCGCGCAGCTCGGCGCCACCGCGTTCACGCTCGACACCATGGCGCTCCCGCCCGAACGCGCGGCCGGCCGCATTATCGGCGAAGGCGTCGCCGCTGTTCCCGAACTCGTCCGTCTCCTCAAGGAAGAGGCGAAGGTCCTCTGATGTCCAACGTCCTCGCATTCGCCGAAGCGCGCAGCGGTCAGCTCCGTCGCGCCGCCCTCGAAGCCGTTACCGCCGCGCGTCGCATCGCCGACGCCACGGGTGGTGAAGTCCACGCCGTACTCGCTGGTCCGAGTGGGATCGCGGCACACGCCGCCAAGCTCGGTGCGCACGGCGCCGATCGCGTCCTCGTCCTCGAGCACGACGGCTTCACGCACTACAATCCCGAAGCGCTCGCGGCCACGCTCGGCGCCCGCGCGGCGAGTGGGTACGCCGCCGTCATCCTGACGGCCAGCGCGCTCGGCAAGGATCTCGCGCCGCGCATCGCCGCCAAGTGCAAGGTCCCGCTCGCGAGCGATGTCACGAGCTTCGCCTGGGCCAATGGGGCGGTGACCGTCACGCATCCGGGCTACACCGGGAAGATCGTGCAGACGCTCACGCTTCGTGCGACGCCGGCGATCGTGTCGCTGCGCCCGGGCGCGGTGCTCCCCGCGGAGCAGGCCAAGGCGGGCGCGGCCGAGGCGATCACGAGCGCGATCGATCCCGCCGCAGTGCGCGTCGTCGTCACCGAGACGGTCGCAGGCGGCGGAGCCAAGCTCGACCTCGGCGAGGCTCCGGTGATCATCTCCGGTGGCCGCGGCCTCAAAGAAGCGGCGAACTTCTCGCTCGTCGAAGCGCTCGCTTCGGCGTTCGGGAACGCGGCCGTCGGCGCGACGCGCGCGGTGACCGACGATGGATGGCGTCCGCACAGCGATCAGATCGGACAGACCGGGCGCCTGGTCTCGCCTGACCTCTACGTCGCCTGCGGGATCAGCGGTGCCATTCAGCACCTCGCTGGCATGCGCACCTCGAAGACGATCGTCGCGATCAACAAGGACAAGGAAGCACCCATCTTCAAGATCGCCGACTACGGCGTGGTCGGTGATGTGCTCGAGATCCTCCCCGTGTTCACGAAGGCGGTCCAGGACGTCAAAGCCGGAGGCTGATGTGCGGCGAAGCTCGGTGGCGGTGATGGTGCTCGCTCTCTCCTCGGCCCTGGGCGCGCAGGTGGCGCCTCCGCCGCCGAGCTTCGTCCCCGCGCTCACGGTGGGGTACGCCTATCGCGACTACGGCGTCTACATCAAGAGCGCGCTCTCGCAGGGGGGCTACGCGGGCGGCAGTGGCTTCAACGCCGAGCTGACCTGGCCGGTGACGAGTCGCGGTGCGCTCTTGTTGAGTGCGATGGCGACGCCGGGCGTCGCCACGCAGGAACAGTACCTCTCGTCGTTCAGCGTGAGCGCCAACAAGTCGATGTCCACGGCATTCGCGGCGCACTATGCCTTCAAGCTCAAGCCGGATGTCCCGGCGTTCTTCGTCGTGGGCGCGGGGATGCTGCGGCACGGTCGTCAGCCCATCTCAGATGTGACCCGGCCGCTCTCGCACGTGTCGATCGATTTCGGGATCGGACTCGACACCAAGCGCGATAGGCGCGTCGGCTTCCGCGGTCAACTGCTCGCGCACTCGGTGATCCCGAACGCGGCGATTGCGGACATCACCGTCAACCGCGCCGGACAGGGGCTCGTGTCGCTCGTCACCGCGCAGACGCAGACCTTCGAGTGGTCGCTGCAGCTCGGCGCGCGCGTGCGCATCCGCGGAGATGGCCGGTGAGCGCATCCAACGTCGTCGTTCTCGTCCTGATCATCCTCGCCGTCAGCTTCTTCTCGGCGAGTGTCCAGCGCCTGATCGGTGAGTTGCGCATCGGACGTTTGGACGATGCCCGCTGGGATCATCTCGGCACGCGGCTCTGGAACCTGCTGAGCATCGGGATCGCGCAGAAGAAGATCTTCCGCGACCGCATCGCCGGCCCGATGCACGCGCTCATCTTCTGGGGCTTCTGTGTGCTGACGGCGGGGACGATCGAGTTCCTCGCAGCCGGGGTCGTCCCCGGCTTCAGCTATAGCCGCGTCCTCCCCGAGTCGATCTTCCGCTTTTACACCTCGAGTCAGGATCTCTGGGGCGCGATCGTCATCGCGATGGTCGCGATGGCGCTTACCCGGCGGCTCACGCGCAGCGTGCCGCGGCTGCAAGGGGCCGAGACGCATCCGAACGATCCGCTCCTGATCCTCTCGTGGATCGGGATGCTGATGATCACGATGTTCGGCACCGAAGCGTTCCACATGGTGGCGAACCCTGAGCTGGCGACCCCGTTCTACCGTCCCATCTCCTACGGCGTCGCGCGTGCGTTCGCGTGGATGCCCGTGGGTGCCGCCGAGTGGCTGCACGTGGGGAACTGGTGGGCGCATGCGCTGCTTGTCCTCGGCTTCCTGAACTACCTGCCGTTCTCGAAGCACCTGCACGTCGTCGTCTCGCTCCCGAATGTCTTCCTCTCAAACACGAGTGGTCCGGGCGCGGTCGGGGTGATGCGACCGATGGATCTCGAGGGCGACATCGAGGTCTTCGGCGCGAACGACGTCACCCAGCTCTCGTGGAAGAACCTGCTCGATGGCTTCGCGTGCACGGAGTGCGGGCGGTGTACGTCGGTGTGCCCGGCGAACATCACCGGCAAGCCACTCTCGCCGCGCAAGATCATCATCAATGTGCGTGAGCGCCTGGAGGCGAAGGCCGCCGGTGCGGACGACAGTCGCTTGCTGCTCGATGGCTTCATCACCGAGGACGAGCTCTGGTCGTGCACGACCTGCCGCGCCTGCGTGCAGGAGTGCCCGGTCTCGATCGATCAGCTCGACACGATTCTCGAACTCCGGCGCAATCTCGTCCTCGGCGAGTCGCGATTCCCGGAAGAAGTGATGCCCGCCTTCGAGTCGATGGAGCAGCGTGGCTCCCCGTGGGCGTTCGACCCGGGCGACCGCGGCCGCTGGGCCGACGGACTCGAGATCCCGACGATGGCGGAGCTCGCCTCGCGCGGCGAATCCGTCGATGTGCTCTATTGGGTCGGGTGCATGGGATCGTTCGACGATCGTGCCAAGAAGACCACGGTCGCGTTCGCGCGCATCCTCCAGGCCGCCGGCGTCCGCTTCGCCATCCTCGGACAGGAGGAGAAGTGCAACGGCGATCCCGCGCGCCGCATGGGGAACGAGTACCTGTATCAGATGCTCGCCAAGGAGAACGTCGAGACGCTCGGAAAGTACGGTGTCCGCACGGTGGTCACGGCGTGTCCGCACTGCTTCCATCAACTCGGCAATGAGTACCCGCAGTTCGGTGGCGAATACGAGGTCATCCACCACTCGACCTACATTGAGCATCTGCTCGCGCAGGGTCGGGTCCCGCTACGCGAGGACCTTCACGCGCCCGTCTCGACCTTCACCTACCACGACTCCTGCTACCTCGGCCGCTACAATGAGGTTTACGACGCGCCCCGCGAGGCGCTCCGTCGTGCGTTGCCGGTGATGAACCTCGTGGAGATGCCACGCTCCCGTGACAAGGGACTCTGCTGCGGTGCCGGCGGCGGTCGGATGTTCATGGAGGAGAAGATCGGCAAGCGCATCAACGTCGAGCGTGCGGAGGAGGCGATTGCGACGGGCGCGACGAACGTCGCCGTCGCGTGCCCCTTCTGCATGACGATGATGGCCGATTCGGTGAAGGCCCGCGGGGCCGACGTCACCGTGCAGGACATCGCGGAAGTGGTGGCCGAGCGGTTGGCGTAGCCGCGCGGGTCGCTACTTCTCCCGCTTCAACACCGGCGGCTCCGGGCGCGCGAGTGAGCGGAAGAGGAGTTCTCGCTCCATCGGCGACATCGCCGCGAGTGCCTCAGGGGAGGCGATCCCACGCTCGGCGAGCAGCCGATGCAGTCCCGGCGGTACGTCGGTGCCGAACGGGGGCGCTTTCGCCGACGGGCGCTTCACCTGTTCCCGTAGCGAACCGCCGATGCGTCGGATCGCTGTGATCGCGCCGACGAACAAGAGCACGGTGATGACCCCGCCCACCCAGAGCGACGGACTCATCGATCGGCTCCCGCGCGGCGCAGCTCGTACAGCGTGACGGCGCCACCCTGCGTGAGTTCAACCGGCGGTGCGTCGAGCACCGTCACACGCAGTTCGCACGCGGCCGCGGCTTGCATGAACGGTTCGCGCCCGACGCGACCGGGATCAGTGAGCCACGCACACCCACTTGGCGCGAGCAACCGGTCGATCGCGCCGGCGACAAGTGGCCCGTAGCGACGCTCATAGAGAACGTCAGCCGCGAGGATCCGGTCGTACCTCCCGAGCGTCGCCGGGATCGCGTTCCAGTCCACGAGGGCGGTCTCAAGTGCTCCGATGCCGTTGCGGTCGGCATTGCGCGCCGCCAACAACAACGCGTCGTCGTAGTAGTCGGTCGCGGTCACCGCTCCGCCGCGCGCGCGGGTGACCAACGAGGGGAGCGCGAGGCCGCAGCCCAGTTCGATCGAACGAGCGACGATCGGCGCACGGGCGACCTGCGCGGCGAGGACCAACGCACTCGGCCAGAGTTCTGCCCAGTAGGGGAGCCGTTCATCGCGTGCGAAGTCCTCCTCAGAGATCAGGGCGTCCGCCTGCCGCGGCTTCGCTAGCACGAATCGATGCGCCCCAACGGTGACGGTCTCGTCCACGAGATCCAGCCGCGTCGCGAGCGCGCCATCAGTCACAGCGTGAACGCCTCGCGGCGTGCGCCTGCGTCGTCGAGCAGCAGGGCATGGGCAAGCTCGCCCACCGCGATCTCCGGGCGGTCGACCGGGACGATGAGGAGCGCGTTCGCGGTGGACATCGAGGTGAGGATGCCGCTTCCCTGTGGGCCGGTCAAGCGCGCCTGCAACACACCGTCAGCGC
Organism: Gemmatimonadaceae bacterium; assembly: GCA_019745365.1. Classification (GTDB taxonomy): domain Bacteria; phylum Gemmatimonadota; class Gemmatimonadetes; order Gemmatimonadales; family Gemmatimonadaceae; genus JAIETI01. The sequence goes on from JAIETI010000065.1 coordinate 34,210, forward strand.
CCGGCGCAACGATGGCGCGGAGAAAGTGCGTGAGTCGCGCGCCGATCCGTACGGGCTCCGCCAACCGCACATCGACCGGCACACGATGCAGCGCCCGATGCCCCAGCATTCGCCGGATCGCCGGCCGCACGAACAGCTCGAAGGTCACCATCGTCGAGACCGGATTCCCGGGGAGGCCGATCCACGGCGTACCGCCGAGGCGCCCAGAACCCACCGGGGCGCCAGGGCGCATGCGGATCTTCCAGAAGTCGAGCGTCGCACCGAGATCCGCCAAGACCGCGCGCGTGTGGTCGAACTCCCCGACCGAGATCCCCGCGGTGGTGATGATCAGGTCGAAGCCGGTCATCGCCTGCGTGAGGGTCGCGCGGAGACTCTCGGGCGTGTCCGCCGCGATCCCGAGATCGACGGGGATGCCGCCCGCGTCACGGATCAGCGCGGTGAGCGTGTATCGATTCGACGAGACGATCCGCCGCCCCGCACGTACCTCATCGAAGCGATCGAGGTCGACGAGTTCGTCACCGCTCGAGATGATCGCCACGCGCGGACGTCGATACACCGGGACGGTCCCGATTCCGCAGGACGCGAGCACGCCGATCTGCGCCGCGGCGAGCGGCTGCCCCTCAGCGAGGAGCACATCGCCCTCGCGGATATCCTCACCGCGCGGTCGCACGTTCTTCTGTACATCACGAGCATCGCGGATCGACACCTGCTCGATGCCGCCGTCGGTGTCCTCCACCCGGACCACCGTGTCCGCGCCGCTCGGCATCGGCGCGCCCGTCATGATCCGCGTGGCCGTGCCCGCCATCACCGGCAGGGTCGGGAACGCACCCGCCGCGATCGTCTCCTGCACCGGGAGCGTCACCGGCGTGGACGCACTGGCGCCCGCGATGTCGGCCGCGCGCACGGCGTAGCCATCCATCGCCGAGTTGTCCCAGTGGGGGAGGGTGATCGGCGCGATGATGGACTCGGCGAGCACGCGTCCTGCGGCGTCGAGGAGCTCGACCGTCTCGACGTCGAGCGGGGCCGCGCTAGTGGTGATCCGTGCCGCGGCCTCTTCGACGGAGAGCATCAGCGCCCGGTCGCGAGATGCACGAGCAGGGCGTCCTGCACGCGCTCCACCTCGCGGTTCGGCACCGTGAAGTTGTTGCAAAGCATCGAGAACAACAGCACCCGTCCATCTGCTGCGGTGACGTAGCCCGAGAGCGAGCGTACCTTGTCCACCGTCCCGGTCTTCGCATGCACGTTCCCCGCCGCCTTGGTGCCGCGCATCCGACTGCGGATCGTACCGTCGACTCCCGCGATCGGGAGCGCGTCGTAGAACGTCTTGAAGTCCGGGTGCTGGCGCATCGCGTCGAGCACCTTCACGATCGTCTGTGGGGTCACATAATCGTGGCGCGAGAGTCCGCTCCCGTCGCGCACGGCGCGCCCCATGGTATCCGCGCCCCACGCGTTCAGCTGCTGCTCGATCACCGCACGCCCCGCAGACGCGGTGCCGGCACGCCCCTTCTCGAGGCCCAGCGTTCGGATGAAGAGCTCTCCGATCTGGTTCTGGCTCGGCTTCTCGAAGAGCGGGAGCACCTCGGCGAGCGTCCTCGACTGCCAGGTGACGAGCGGAGGGCTCGTCGGCAGCGGGACCGTCGGCGCCGCGATGACATTCCCACGCACGCGGATTCCGCGCGCGGCGAGCGCTTGCGCGAAGGCATCGAGCCACGCGGCGCCCGGATCGCGGAGCGCGACATCGATGACCGCCGAATCTCCCACCGCCACGGTGCCGCTCACGGCGAGCACCGGCCGCGCCCCGCGCACATCACTCTCCCATTCCACCCGCGTCGCGCGCTCACCGCGCGCGACGGTGCGCACCGCCACGCTCCCAATCGTCGGGATCCCCGCCGCCGGAGACGTCCGCACGGTGACCGGAGCACCCACCGTCGCGCCGCCGCGAACCACCACGGTGGCGTATCCCTCGTTGAATGTCAGCTCATCGACCCCGGCGGAGTAGGCGAAATCGAATCCGTCGGCCGGCCAGCCAAAGCCCGTGGTGGTGTCGGGGAAGGCGTCGCCACCTCGCACGAGCGCGCCGGCCACCTCACGGACACCACGTGCTGCGAGCGAGTCCGCGAGGGCGCGCAGCGGCACCATCGCGTCGCCGTATGCCGCGTCTGAGACCGACGGATCGCCACGGCCGACGACGATCAGATCGCCCCGCAGCACGCCGTCCACGATCGGCCCACCGCCGTGCAACATCGTGCGCCACCGGAAGTCGCGCCCGAGCTGCGCGAGTGCCGTCGCACCGGTCAGCAGCTTCTGGTTCGATGCCGGCATGAACAGCTTCGCGGCGTTGCGCGCCACGAGCGTGTCGCCGCGCGCGGGATCGACGATGAGGATCCCCCAGTTCGCATTCGCGAACATCGGGGCACCGATGAGCGAATCCGTCATGCGGGCCAGCGCACGGTCGGTGTCACGGCGTGGTGCGGTTGGCGCGGACCGGAACGGGCCGACGCATGCGACCGCCACCAGGGCGATCGAGAGCACGGGAAAAGCGGCAGGACGTCGCATCATCGGGGAGGGAGAAAGGTCGTCGTCACCCAGTCACACAGTGCATCGCACCATGCCGGATCGTCGAGCAGGAAACGCGGGCCGGGGATGGCACACGTCGGATCATCGGTCACGCTGGCGCGCCAACTCGCCGCGTGCGGAAGGGCAGCGTCGTAGAGCGGGGTCGCGTGCGCCGCGCGCCGATGGACCTCGATCTTCGGCAGATCGGACTGCTTGAATCCTTCGCAGAGCACGAGGTCCATGTCGGCCATGTGGGTGTCCGCCACCTCGCGTGCAGATCGCTCCTCGCTCCATCGCGCGACGAGCGCGAACCGATCTGGCGCGATCATCGCCACGCGTTCCGCCTCGCCCTCGTGAAAGTGACGATAGGTATCCGTCTGTGCCGGGTCGAGATGGAACGAGTGCGAGCCATGCTTGATCGTCCCGATCCGCCATCCGCGACGCCCGAGCGCCGACGCGAGGCGCACCGTCAGCGTCGTCTTGCCGGCGTGCTTCTTACCGACGATCGCGAGCAGTGGGGGACTGGGCACGGGACTCCGCCGCCACGAGATCCTCGGGCGCGTTGACGTTCGAGAAGAGAAGGGCAGGATCGCCGAACCGGGCGACCTCCGCCGCCGACAGGCGCGCGGCGCGGACATCGGCATGGAACGACACCACCCGAAGATCGCCTGCGGCGAGCCGCGCCGCGACCGGGGGGAGGCAGCGCGCGCTGTACCACGCGCACAGTGGCTCGACGCCACGTCCACTCCCCGCGCTCTCCGGCACACAGAGGTCGGCGTCCGCCTCGCCCCGCGCGCGGAGCGCCGCGAGCAACGCCGCGGGCACGAACGGCATATCCCACGCGACCAGCAACACGTCGTCTCTGGCGTGATGCAGTGCGGCATGCACCCCGCCGAGCGCGCCGGCATCCGCGACGACGTCCGGGAACGCGGGAACGCCGGGAAGCCACTCCGTCGCTTGCGGTGCGTTCGCGATGACGATCAGCCGATCCGTCGTCTCGCGCAACGCCGACGCCACGCGATCGATGATCCGTTCACCCCCGACACGCTCCAACCCCTTCGCGCGGCCGTCGTAGCGCGTCGCGCGACCGCCCGCGAGGATGACGCCGGTACAACTCATCCCGTCGGCCAGAGCTGCGGCGACCCACTCACCGCACGTCCGATCAACGCCATCCCCGCCGCGCGCGCGATCTCCGTCGCGATGCTGCTCGGCACACTCGGCGTCGCGACCACCGCGATCCGCGCGCGGGCGGCCTTGTACGCGAGTTCGCCGGAGATGCGGCCGGTCACGAGCAGCATCAGATCGTCCGGCCGCTCCCCAGCGATCAGGCGAGCACCGATCACCTTGTCCACGGCGTTGTGGCGCCCGATGTCCTCGGCATGCGTCAATAACGATGTCCCATCGGTCAACGCCGCCGCGTGGATCCCGCCGGTGCTCTGATAGCGCTCCCCGCGCGCAAACAGCTCCTTGAAGAGCAGTCGCGTCGTCGCGAGATCGGGGATCGTCGGGGGCGCCGTGCGCCGGGGCACCGCCGACATCGAGCCGAGGATGGTCGTCACCGCGCCGCATCCACTGGCGAGCACGCGGCGACGCTCGGTCGCTTCGACCGCCGCGTACCGATCCGCATCGATCTCGACCCAGAAGCCCGGCTCCTTCGCGCACGGACGCATCGATCGCACGTCCGTCTTCGCGTCGATGTACCCCTCGCCGTGGAGCCAACCGACCACAAGCTCCGGGAGTTGCTCGGGCGTGCACATCCAGGTCACCGCTGGCGCGCCGTTCACCTCGAGCCAGACCGGGACCTCGTCGACCGCGTCGAGGGCGTTCACGTCTCCCACGTCGCGGAGAGGGTGTCCGATTCTGCCACCGTCACGCGCGTGACGCGGGCGGGCGCCGCGAGGTGCGGCTGCACCCGCTCCGCGATGAGGCGCGCCATCTCCTCGCACGTCGGAATCTTCGCGCCCTCGGCGAACGCCGCATCGCTCGTGTTGAGCACCTGATGATCCCAGCGCGCGACGACCTCTGCCGCGAGCGCCGCATCGAGCGCGGCCAGCGAGACGCACATCCCCGTCTGGGGGTCGATCTCACCCCGCACCGTGACATCCACGACGTAGCTGTGCCCGTGCCACGGGAGTCGCGCACACTTCCCGAACGCCGCCTCGTTCTGCGCGGCACTCCACTCCGCGCGGTGGTAGCGGTGCGCCGCGCCGAAGGTGACCCGTCGCGTGAGCGAGACGGTGCTCACCGTCTCACCGATAGAAGTGCCAACTGAGCCCACTCGTGAACGCCCAGTTGGAGTTGAACGCGCTGAGCGACGCGGTCTGTGGCACCAACGGGGTCCCCGCGAGATTCGCGCGATAGAACTCCGGATACTTCGTTTGCCACACCCGATTCGTCAGGCTTACGCCCGCTTCGAGTCGCCGCCCGCTGTGCCAGCGCACACTCGGCCCGAAGGTGAACGCGAACTTCGTCCCGAAGTTGTAGCCACCGGGATCCGGCGCAGTGACGAAATCGCTCACGATCCCGACGCCCGCGCCGAACGTCGGCACCAGTCGATGGAAACTCTTCCGACCGGTGAGGTTCAGCGTGATCCCGAGGTCGGCGAGCAGGAGATTCGAGCTCTTCTCGCCGAGCACACGGTTCGCCGGCGCCGCGAAGGGGTCCTTCACGTCGCGCGTGGACTGCAGGGCGCCGACGCGGAAGGTGACGTTCGCCGGGCCACCGATGGCGATGTCGTAGCGACCTTCGACCATCGGGCCCGGTTTCGGCGCGACGCCCGCCGGGCCGGCCGAGGGGCTCATGTAGCCGACGTTGAGCGTGACATGATGCTTGAACTCGAGGTCGACATACGGGCTCTTCTCGGGAAGATGCCCGACCTGCGCCTCGAGCCGCATGGCGATGAGGGCGCACACCAACAGGCGCCGCGTCATCGGTCGGCTCCGGCGGCAAGTCGAAGATCGCGCCCCGTCATCTCGGCGGGCGCGGCGAGTCCCAAGAGCGCGAGCGCCGTCGGACCGACGTCACAGAGCGCGCCGCCGGCGCGGAGCGTCGGGGGCGCATCGTCGTCGACCAACAGGAACGGCACCGGATTGGTCGTATGCGCCGTGTGCGGGCCGCCAGTCGTCGGATCGATCATCAGTTCGCAGTTCCCGTGGTCCGCCGTGATCAACAGTCGTGCCCCCGCGCGTTCGGCGCTCGCGACGATGCGCGTCAAGCAGCGGTCGACCGTCTCGATCGCCGCGATCGTCGCGGCGAGGTTGCCGCTGTGTCCTACCATGTCACCGTTCGCATAGTTGCAGAGCGTGAAGTGGTGCGACCGCGCGTCGATCGCGCCACAGAGCACGTCGGTGATCCCGGGCGCACTCATCTCCGGCATCAGGTCATACGTCGCGACCTGCTGCGACGGCACGAGGAGGCGCTCTTCGCCAGCATACGGGATCTCATTCCCGCCATTGAAGAAGTAGGTCACGTGCGGGTACTTCTCGGTCTCCGCGGTGCGTAGCGTGGTCATCCCCGCGTCGTGCAGCACGTCCGCCATCAGCCGCGCCATCGAGAACGGCTCGAACGCCACCGGGAGTCCGAACGTCTGGTCATACTGCGTCATCGTCGCGACGGAAACACTCGGCCGCGTGGCGACCGCGAACCCCTCGAACCCCGGCTGCGTGAGCGCGCGCACGATCTGACGCATGCGGTCGGAGCGGTAGTTCCAGCAGAGCACGCCGTCACCATCGCGCATCGGCGCGACCGCGGCGCCGGCGCGCTGCACCACGCCGGGCACGATGAACTCGTCGGTCACATCGCGGTCGTATTCGGCGCGCACGAAGGCGAGCGGATCTTCGATCGGCCGCCCGACGCCCTCCACCACTGCGCGATACGCGAGCTCCGTCCGCGGCCACCGCTGGTCGCGGTCCATCGCGTAGTACCGCCCACTCACGCTCGCGATCTCGGCGCGGCCCTGGATCGAACGCATCAACGACTCGAGATAGCCGACCGCAGAGCGGGGGAGGGTATCGCGCCCATCAAGGAAGAGATGGATCGCGATGCGAGCGACGCCGCACCACTCCGCGAGATCGACGCAGGCGAGAAGATGGTCACCATGCGCATGCACGCCGCCATCGCCGAGCAAGCCCATCAGATGAAGCGTGGCACCGCGCGCGGCGACCGCGCGACAGACGCCAGTGAACGCCGCATTCTGACGAAAGGTCCCATCCTCGATCGCGCTCCCGATGCGCACGAGGTCCTGTTGGACCACGCGCCCTGCGCCGAGGTTGAGGTGGCCGACCTCGGAGTTCCCCATCTGCCCGGCGGGGAGCCCCACCGCGCGACCGCTCGCGTCGAGCAACGTCCGTGGCGCGCGCGCCCAGAGACGGTCCCACGTCGGCGTTGCGGCAAGCGCGATCGCGTTCCCCTCGCGAGACTCCCGATACCCCCAGCCGTCAAGGACGACCAACACCACAGGACGATCGATCGACGTCATCTTGGACGGAGGGCGGGCACGATGGTAGTTTCGGGAAGCCTTGCGGCGCGGGTGCGGAATATACCCCGCGGTCCCCTTCTCCAGCGACGGTACGACGTGCGTTCCGCTCTCCTGTCCTTCCTCGCGTGCGTGCCCCTCGCGGCGCAGACTGCGCTCACGCGCGATGCCAATGTTCGCTCGGCGCCCAACGGCGCGGTCATCGCGGTGCTCAAGGCGGGCACGACGGTCACCCTCGGCGAGCGGCGCGGCGATCAACAGTCGATCACCTTCGACGGCTGGCTTGACGGCACCAAGCTCGGCGCCGGGAAGGACGGATTCGACGCCACGCTCACCGGCCCATTGGCGATGCGGCTCCGATCGGCACCCTCCATGAAGGGTGTGATCCTCGGCGAGGTGCGGCCCGGCGCGGGGGTCGCGCGTGGGGCGAAGCAGGGAAGCTGGACGCGGGTCACGCGCTCCGGGTGGGTCGGCGCCGCCGCCGTCGGAGGCGCGGCGCCGACCGTCGCTGCGAGGCCAGCG
>JAIETI010000021.1 GCA_019745365.1 Gemmatimonadaceae bacterium
TCCCGAGCGCGGGAAGGAGCTCGGCGACGACCTGAACCGGCACCAGCAAGCTGCCGTCACGTGCGCGACTCGGGGCACCCGCGATCGAGACATAGCGATCACCGAGCCGAGCGTAGGGCACCCCTTCGACGAGTTCGATCGCGTGGCCCGCGAGCGCGAGCATCCAGTGGCCGTTCGCGAGCCGCTGCGCAGTCCCACCGACCGCGCCGAGCAGCGGCTCGACGCGGACCCGTGCCCCCTCAACGCTGACGCTCGACGACGCGACCGGTCCGCGCGCGCGCACGGAATCGCTCGCCTGCGCGAGGAGGAGTGCGGGGAGGCACGCGATGGCGATCATCGCTTGCGGAACACCCGCGCGACTTCGCGCATCGCGTCCTTCTCCTTGAGATCCTGTCGCTTGTCGTGGAGCTGTTTGCCCTTGGCGAGTGCGAGCTTCACCTTCGCGCGCCCGTCCTTGAAGTAGAGCTCGAGCGGGACGAGGGTCAGCCCCTGACGCTCGACAGACCCGATGAGGCGGCGGATCTCCTTCTTGTGCAGGAGGAGCTTCCGCGTGCGCGTCGGCTCATGATTGAACTGGTTCCCCTGCGCATAGGGCGCGATGTGGAGGTTCAGCAACCAGATCTCGCCGTCCTTCACGATGCCATAGCTGTCGGTGAGTTGCGCCTTGCCATCGCGCAGTGACTTCACCTCCGTCCCGGTCAGGACGATCCCGGCCTCCCACGTCTCGAGCACGGCGTAGTCGAAGCGCGCGCGACGGTTGGTCGCGATCGTCTCGGACGTGGAGGACTGCGGAGGACGTTCCGGCGGCACAGGCGAAGGGTCAGGGGAGCTGGGGTGCGCGCACCCCATTCCATATTAGACGACCGCGCGTTGACTTGGGTATCCACGACCGATACGTTCCGGGTTCCTGCCGAAGTGGTGGAATTGGTAGACGCGCTGCATTCAGGGTGCAGTGGGCGATAGCCCGTCCGGGTTCGAGTCCCGGCTTCGGCACTGGGCGGCCCGCAGGGCCGCCGGACGCACAGGAACGACAGGCACGACAGGGATCATCAGACGGGGGACGCGGCTTCGGCCGGCGTCCCCTGTTTCCTTTGGGCCTACCGCGCCTCTGACGGCGGAAGGTGTTCCGGGAGCGAGGCGGTGCCGTAGCTCTCTCGGAGCGCACCGTTCACCTCCGCGAGGTAGCCGCTCAGGAGTTGGACCGCGCGGGCGAGTGGCGCACCGGCGCTGCGGGCACCGTTCGATGCGAAGGCGAGCAGCACGCGTCCGAGCCGTTCGCCACTCCCCACGTCGCCACCGCGGCGCGTGAGCGCCTCGCGATAGGCGGACAGGCGGTCACCGTACTGAGTCGCCGCGAGGCCGCGCGCGTCGGCCGCGATCCGCGGATCGTGATCGATCGCGTCGCGCACCCCTTCGGCGACCTCCGAGGCGGTGCGGTCGTCCAGCGCATCCCGCTCGGCGGTGAGCTGCGCGAGTACGAGCCGCGCGTAGCGCAACTCCCAGCGTGCGTGATCGCTATCCCCCTGCGCGGCCGCCTCCGCAAGCCACACAACATCAGCCTCCGCGGGCTCCAGCAACGCGGTCGAGAGGAAGCGCGTCACGCGCTGCTCGCTCCGACGGTTCCCGAGCAGGCGGTCGAGGATCGGCACGTTCATGCGGAGAGGTTACCGCCCGCCACGCACGACGACAAGGCACTCACGCGTCGCGCCCTGGGACGCCAAGGCGCGTGAGCCGCGCGAGGTCGAGGATCCGGTCGGCATCCGCCGCCGAGAGGACCCCCTCACGGACGACGAGCGTGCGGATCGCGACGTCCTCTTCGACGGCGCGCTTCGCGAGCGATGCCGCGCGTGCGTACCCGATCGCGGGGGCGAGCGCCGTGACGAGCGCGGTGGAGCGCTCCACCCAATACGCGTTCTGCGCCGCGTTCGCGGTGATGCCGACGAGGCATCGGTCCGTCAGCACGGTGAGGGCGTTGGTGAGCCAGCTGAGAGAATGCAGCACGTCATGCGCGATCACAGGCATCATCACATTGAGCTCCAGCTGTCCGTGCTCGGCCGCCGCGCTCACCACGTGGTCGTGCCCCATCACCTGCAGGCAGACCTGATTCACCATCTCAAGAATCGACGGATTGACCTTCCCCGGCATGATACTCGAGCCCGGCTGCACCGCAGGGAGTCGGAGTTCGTCGAGTCCGGTGCGCGGCCCGCTCGCGATAAGGCGGAGGTCGCTCGCGATCCGTGACAGTTCGACCGCGAAGACGCGCAGCATCGCATGCATCGCCGCGACGTCACCCATCGACTGCATCGCCTGCACCCGATCGGGGTGCATCGTCAGCGCGAGCCCGGTGTCGCGCGCGAGTTCCGCGACCATCGCCGCTGGGTACGCCGGCTCGACGTTCACTCCGGTGCCGACCGCAGACCCGCCGATCCCGAGTTCGTGCAACGGCGCACTCGCCTCGGTGATACGCGCTTCGGCGCGAGCGAGTGACCCGGCCCATGCGCCGAACTCCTGTCCCAAGCGGATGGGCATCGCATCCTGCAGATGGGTGCGCCCCGCCTTCACGATCCCATCGAAGTCGCGCGCCTTCGCGTCGAGCGCGGCGACCGCGCGCGCGGCCGCGTCGTGGAACGACGCGAGCCCCGCGAGCGCCGCGAGCCGGATCGCCGTCGGGATCACGTCGTTGGTCGACTGCGCCATGTTGACGTGATCGTTCGGATGCACGGGCGCGTAGGCGCCGAGGGGGGCACCGAGCGCACGGTTCGCGAGGTTCGCGAGCACCTCGTTCACGTTCATGTTGTGCGAGGTCCCCGCGCCGGCTTGGAACGGGTCGACGACGAACTGGTCCCGATGCGCCCCGTCGAGGATCGCGGTCGCGGCGCCGATGATCGCGTCGGCGAGCGGTGCCTCAAGTCGCCCGGTGCCGCGATGCACGATCGCTGCGGCGCGCTTGATCCGCACCACGGCGTCGACGAACGCGGGGTGTGGACGCAGCCCACTGATGGGGAAGTTCTCCTGTGCCCGCAGCGTCTGAATCCCCCAGAGCGCGTGTGCGGGCACCTCGCGCTCGCCGAGCGGGTCGCGTTCGCGCCGCACGGCGTCGGCGCTCACGGCGTCGGCACCGTGAACGTCGAGAGGATCCCGATCCGTGAGATCGGACCGGTCGCGATGCTCGCGCTGCGGAGCCGGGTAGCGCGCACGGCCCGCTGGGTGGCGGGGACCGCGGACCAGTTCGTCAGGTAGCGCGCCCGGATGATCGCACTCCCGGTGTCCTTGAACTTGCAGTTGATCTCCTCATCGACGGTCCCCTGCTCGGTCGCGTACCGCAGACGGAAGATCATCATCGACGTCGCGTTCCCCGCGGGCGACCAGGTCACCGGAAGATCCTGCCCCGGCGTGACGATCGGCATCGGGCCGAGCGTGAACCCCTCGGCAGTGCGCGCGCTCACGTTCGCCAGCGGGAAGCCACCGTTCTTGCCGGGGATGTTGATCCGGATGGAATCGCCCGGCGCATAGGGAATACCCTCGCCGCGCACGACGTACGCGCGATCACCGTCCTGGAAGTCCACGGGGCGCAGTTGATGCGACGACCCGTTCACGTCGATGGTGATCAGGTCACCGGCGCTGATCACGGGACCGGGAAGCGGCTCCGTTCCCGGGATGGGGCCGATGGTGCAGCTATCGGTCGGTGCGCGACTGTCGGTGATCGAGGTGCTGCGGCTCGAGTAGAAGCTCGCCGAGGGGAGCAGGACGAACCCACTCGGCGACGACGCGAGCGACGTCGTCTTTCGCGCCTCGAGGAAGACGACACCGAACGGGAGCGCCGTCGGAGCGGCCGGGGAGTCCGGGTTGCACGCGGCAAGCGCTAGCACGGGCAGAACTCGAAAGGCCTTCATCAGCGCGTGCCTCATCGTGGAGCGGGGGGACGTCGGGCGATGACGATCAGCGCGGTCGCGGCGGCCGCCATCGCGACGCCAAGGGCGAGCACGCTCGCCACATGCCACGCACCGAAGAGCGCGCGACGCGGGTCCTGTGGCAAGAGGGCGTCCACCGGCATCCCTAAGGACGCGCGGAGGAGCGAGAGCCGGCGATCGATGACGAACACACTCAACCACGCCGTGATCGGCATGCACACCGCGAGCAGCGCGATCACGCGCCCGGATCCGCGGTAGAGCCACGCGACCACGAGTCCAACCAGCGCGGCGCTGTGGAAGACGACAGGAAGGACCGCGCCGACGAGATCACCCGCGAGGGATCGCGTGGGAAGCACGCGGAACGCCGCGGGCGCCACGACGGCGACCGCGAGGAGTGCGGCGCCGAACCAGAGCGTGAGCAGGAGCGTCGCGACGCGGTCGCGCATCAGCCGAGGAAGGGATTCGTGGCACGTTCCCGACCGATCGTCGTGGCGGGACCGTGGCCGGGGAGGACGTGCAAGCGATCGTCGAGCGTGAGGACGCGCGCCAGCGAACGCTCCATCGCGGCGGGATCGCACCCCGGTAGGTCGGTCCGCCCGATCGACCCCGCGAAGAGGAGGTCGCCGCCGACGAAGTGTGTCTCGTTGATGAACGCCACGTGGCCGGGCGCGTGACCCGGGAGGTGCCACACCGCGAACTGGTGCACACCGAGACGCACGGTGTCCCCCTCGGCGAGCGCGACGTCCGGAGGGGGCGGCTCGTCCCACGCGATGCCGAACATCGGCGCGATCGTCCCCGCGCGATCATACAACTGGCGGTCGGCAGGATGCAGGTGGATCGGAACCTCCCAGATCCTCCGTATACCCGCGATCCCCCCGATATGATCCACATGGGCATGCGTGAGCCAGATCGCTTCGAGCCGTGCGCCCGCGCGTTCGATCGCGACGAGCAGGCGCTGCGGCTCATCCCCGGGATCGACCAGCACCGCGCCACCACTCGCGAGGTCGTGCAGGAGATAGCAGTTCTCCTGCAACGGCCCCACGGTGTGGACGCCGATCTGGAGCGTCACCCCACCGCCGCAGCGGCGCGCTGCGCGTCCTTCCGCGCCGTGAGATACTTCTCAGCGGCGATCGCCGCCGTTGTCGCATCGCCGACGGCGGTCGTCACCTGGCGGGTGAGTTGGACCCGCACATCCCCCGCGGCGAAGAGGCCGGGGATCGTGGTCTGCATGTTCATGTCGGTCACGATGTAGCCGGTCGCGTCATGCTCGAAGTGCCCGTCGATCACGCCGGTGTTCGGCTTGAAGCCCACGAAGATGAAGATCCCGGTGGCGATGAGATCGCGCGCGGCGCCCGTCTTCACGTTGCGGATCGCCGCGTGCGTCATCAGGCCGTCCGCGCCGCCGTGGATGCTGTCGACGACCGTGTCCCAGATGACCTCGATCTTCGGATTCTCGAACACGCGCTTCTGCACGATCTTCGAGGCGCGGAACGCATCGCGCCGATGCACGAGGTACACCTTGTCGGCGTAGCGCGTGAGGAAGTCCGCCTCCTCGCACGCGGCGTCGCCACCGCCGACCACCATGATGGTGTGGCCACGATAGAAGTGGCCGTCACAGATGGCGCAGTAGGAGACGCCCTTCCCCGCGTACTCGAACTCGCCGGGGATGTCGAGCTTGATCGGGGTGCCGCCGGCCGTGACGATGACCGTCGGCGACAGGAAGATGTCCCCGTCCTCGACGCGCGTCTCGAACATCCCGTCCTCGCGCTTGGACACCTTCTCCACACGCACCGAGGTCCGGATCTCCGCACCGAACTTCAGCGCATGGTTATTGAACTTCTCGGCGAGCTCGTGGCCGAGGATATGCTCGAAGCCGATGTAGTCCTCGATGACCTCGGTGTTGAGGAGCTCCCCGCCGGGGAACCCTTGCTCCAACACCACCGCTTTGAGCATCGAGCGCCCGGTGTACATCCCCGCACACATCCCGGCCGGGCCCGCACCGATGATCACGACGTCGTATTCGTGTACCGCCACTATCTCTCCGGAATAATGGAAGCGTAGTTCCTGTGGTTCCTGTTCTTCCTGTCGTTCCCCCAATCTACTCTCTACGCCGGCGCTGGACCCACCCGCAACACCGCCACCGCCCCGTGACAGTGACTGGCCGACACCACCGCCACTTCCCCTGGTCCGGCCTCGGCGATGGCGCGATCGCCCGCCAGCAGGGGCGCGACATCGAACATCCCGACGCCGTACGCCCGATGAGACGTATGTAGAAAAATCGCCGGGCGTTCCCACTGGCGGCCACGCGCACGCGTGAGGTGGACCGGGAGTGACCAGTCGCGCGCGTCCCTCGTGTGCGGGCAGGTCATCGGCTCGATGCAGTTGATCGGGCACATCCAGGTGGCGAAGGAGGCGTAGCGTGTGCCGTCGTCACCGTCGCGTTCCCACGGGGTCGCCAGCGAGCCCTCGACGGGAACGAGCGTGACCGACTGGTCTGGCCAGCGCGCTTCGGCGCGCGCCTTGAGCCAGCGGAAGGTGAGATGCGGCATCAGCGGCGACGGAACAACCGCCGCGTCGGCGGCCAGCACGGGATCATCGGCCGCGTCGGCGAGGTAGCGGGCGAAGAACGCTTCCCACTCCTCGACGATCATGGTGAGGTCGTCGCCGCCGGCGCAAAAGACGGCGCATGCCGGGTCGCGGTCGACGACGAGAAGTCTCCGCCAGGTGATCGCTCCGGCCTGCGCCGCCCGGCGGAGCTGCCGCACGTAGTACCCACCGTAGCAGCCGCCTCCGACGACGATGACGTCGCCGTAGCGCTGCGGCGCGCGCTCAGACACCGAGGTGGCGACCGCCATCGACGGGGAGCACGACGCCCGTGACGTACGGCGCAGTCGCCAACGCGAGCACCGCCGCCACCACGTCCTCCACGGCGCCGTTGCGCTGCAGCGGCGTGGTCGAGGCGAAGTGGGCGATCGTCGCCTCCGACATTCCCGGCGGCGCGAGGATGAACCCCGGCGCGATCGCGTTGATCCGCACCTGCGGCGCGAACTGACGCGCGAGCTGCCGCGTCATCGCCTCGACCACACTCTTGCTGAGCCCGTGCACGAGATATGCCTCGGAGGTCTCGTGTGCGAGATGATCGCTCAGCGAGATGATCGCGCCGCCCTCAGCGCCCATCGCTCGCGCGGCTGCGACCGCGAGCAGGAACGGCGCGCGTGCGTTCACGGCGAAGGCACGGTCCCACGCGGCCGCGTCCACCGCGTCCAACGGCACGCGCTCGAACGCCGCCGCCGAGTTCACGAGTAGATCGAGGCGCCCCGCGGTCGCGACCACCTCGGTGATGAGCGGCGCAGCCGCCGCGCCGTCGGCGAGGTCGGCGCGCACCAGGAATCCGTCGCTGCCCACCTCGCGCACGGCCGCCAGCGTCGCCTCCGCACCGGAACGGCTCTCGCGATAGTGGATCGCCACGCGCGCCCCCGCCGCCGCGAGCGCGATCGCGATCGCCTGCCCCACGCGCTGCCCTGCCCCGGTGACCAGTGCGACCGCACCCGGACGCAGCCCGATGCTCATCGCCCCGCGCCCCGATGCGCGATCGCGCGCTGTTCCTGACGCTCCATCCACTCGAGCGGGACGTGCATCGACCCCATCACGCGGTATCCCTGCATCGCCCCGTGCCAGTCCGACCCGCCGCTCGGTAGCAGACCGAAGTGGTCGGCCAGCGCCGTCAGACGGAGCTCATCTTCCTTTGAGTGGCTCGGGTGCTTGAGTTCGAGGCCGTCGAGCCCCGCGGCGATCAGTGGCTCCAACCGCTCGCGCCGACCATCACCCGCTGGATGCGCCCAGATCGCGACGCCGCCAGCCTCGTGGATCAGGCCGATCCCTTCACCGACGTCCAGCCGCCGCTTCTCCACGCACGCCGGTCGGCCGTTGCCGAGGTACTTGTCGAAGGCCTCGCGCAGATCGCGCGCGCCCCCGGCATCCACGACCGCGCGGGCCACGTGCGGGCGTCCCACCGCGCCGCGCGCGGCGTGCGCAGCCACCGCCTCCCACGTCACGGCGACTCCAAGCCGGTTGAGCGCTTCGACCATCCGCTGCGCGCGTTCGGTGCGCCCCTCGCGCAGCGACGCGAAGGTCGCGTCGAGCACAGCGAGATCCTTGAGGTGAAGCCCGAGGATGTGCACCTCGCCGATCGCATCGAAGAGCGAGAGCTCGGTTCCAGCGATCAGTCGGACGCCCAGCGCCTCCGCGCCGGCCCGCGCCGCCGCGATCCCATCGATCGTGTCGTGGTCCGTCAGCGCGAGCGCAGTGAGCCCAGCGCCGAGCGCGATCGCCCCGATCGCCTCCGGGGCGCAGGTCCCGTCTGACGCGGTCGAATGCGCGTGCAGGTCGACGAAGCCCGCGTCACGCGCATCGAGCGTGGTCACGAGCGGTAGCCGGCCTCCGGCGAGCGCACACTGGGTTGCGAGGTCGCGAAGAGCGCGCGGAGATCCGCGTCGGTGAGGTCGGCGAGCGACTGCTCGCGCGAGCGCACGCCTTGCGGGGAGTAGCGCGTCACCCGCTCTTCCTTCCCCTCGCCTTCGCCCTTCACGAAGCGGAGCGCGAATTCATCGGCGTCATACTGCGTGACGAAGCCGGAGGGGTACACGCGCCAAGCGGCGCCATCGATGAGGATCGAACGGGAGGGCATGGCTAGACCATCTCGGTGAAAAGGGACTCAGTCGACGGGAGCGCCGCCACCGTGGCGGCCTCACAGAACTCCACCACGCGATTCGGATCGGTGGCAGACTCGAACACCCAAAAACTGCACGCGCGTTCGGCCAGCACCGCACGACGCGACGCGACCTCGGCGAGATACGCGGCCCGATCTTCGGGTGCGATCCGACGTTCGGTCATCGTCAACGCGCGTGGCATGGGCTAGAAGCCGGTCTCGGGGATCGTCTCGAGCGTCTTCTTCAGATCCGCCATGAAGCGGTCGGCGTCCGCGCCATCGACCACGCGGTGATCGAAGGAGCAGGAGAAGTAGGCGCAGGTGCGGATCGCGATCGTGTCCTCGCCATCCGGCCCCGTGATCACCTTCGGGCGCTTCTCGATCGCGCCCAACCCGAGGATCGTCGTCATGCCCACCGGGATGATCGGCGTGCCGAACAGGGAACCGAAAACGCCCGGGTTCGTGATCGAGAAGGTCGCGTCGGCGACCTCGGCCGGGTTGAGCTTCTTCGAGCGCGCGCGCGTCGCGAGGTCGATGGCCGCCTTCGCGATCCCCGAGAGTGACAGATCCTCGGCGTGCTTGATGACGGGGACGATGAGCCCGGTCGGCTCGAGCGCGACAGCGAGACCGATGTTGTAGCGCTTACGGAGGATCACATCCGTGCCGCTCACCGCCGCGTTCATCATCGGATGGCGCTTGAGATTCTGCACCACAGCTTGGATGATGAACGGGAGATAGGTGAGCTTGAGCCCCGTCTGCGCCTCGAAGTCCGCGCGCATCTTGGCCCGCACGCGCGACACGCGGGTGAGGTCGATCTCGAAGAAGCTCGTCACGTGCGCCGCGACCTGACGCGCCTGGCGCATGTGATCGGCGGTGAGCCGGCGCATCTTGCTCATCGGCTCGACGACGTCGCCCGGCCAGGCGTGGAAGATCGGGTCCGCGCTGTGCGCGACCGCCGGCGTCACGATCTGCGCCGGGAGGCCGGCGGGCATCGCCGGCGCGGCGGGCGCCGGTGCACCACTCTCGATGAAGGCCTCGAGATCACGCTTGGTCACGCGCCCTGCGATGCCGGAGCCCTGCAGCCCGGCGATCTCGATCCCGCGCTCGGCGGCGATGCGACGCACGAGCGGCGAGCTCTTGGTGCGGATGCGATCTTCGAACCCGTTCCCCGTCGGCTTCGACGCAGCGGGCGCCGCCGCAGGCGCGGGCGCCGCGGCGACCGGCGCGATCGACGCCCCCTTCTCCGTCTCAAGGCGAGCGACCACGGTCTGCACCGCGACCGTCGTCCCCTCGTGCACAAGAATCTCCGCCAGCACCCCTGACGTGGGCGCAGGGATCTCCGCGTCCACCTTATCGGTGGAGATCTCGAAGATCGGTTCGTCGCGCTTCACCTCGTCGCCGACCTTCTTGAGCCAGCGCGAGAGCGTTCCTTCAGCGATCGATTCCCCCATCTGGGGCATCACGACATCGACACGGGCCACGGTCGGTTCCTCAGTCAGGACTCAGTGCGCTTCGCCGGCTGGCGAAGTGCCCACACCACGAGCGTGGGAAGCGTCAACGCGCCGAGCGCGCCTCCCACGAGCATATAGACGTACCAGTTGCACGATGGGATCCCGTCGCACGCCGGCGCCTTGGTCGCAAAGGCGACCGTCTTGGCGATCAGCGTGCCGATCATCCCACCGGAGAAGAAACCTAACGGCAGCATGAAGCACCCGATCGCGAGCTGTCTCGCGAGGGGGGCTCCGGCGGCCGGACGTTCGTCGGTCACCACGCCGCCAGTCGCCGCGCGGCGAGGACGATGTCGGGCACCTGCGGGAGCACGAAGTCCTCGAGCGGCGGCGCGTACGGAAGCGGGATGTCGTGCGCCGTCACACGGAGCACCGGCGCGTCGAGATACGCGAAGCAGCTCTCGTTGATCCGCGCGGTGATCTCGCCCGCGATGCCTCCGGTGCGGGTGTCCTCATGCACGATGAGCACCCGGTTCGTCTTCTTCACCGTGTCGAAGATCGCCTGATCATCGAGCGGAGCGAGCGTGCGCAGGTCGATCACCTCGACGCTGAGCCCGTCCTCGCGCTGCAACTGCTCGGCGGCTTCGACCGCCTTATGCACCGTCGCCGCGTAGGTGATGATCGAGAGATCCTCTCCCCCGCGCGCGGTGCGCGCCTTCCCGATCGGGACCACATGGTCGCCGGCGGGCATGACGCCCTTGATGCGACGATAGAGGTATTTGTGCTCGAAGAAGAGCACGCAATCGTCGTCGCGGATCGCGGCCTTCATCAATCCCTTCGCGTCCTCGGCGGTCGCCGGATAGACGACCTTGAGCCCCGGCGTGTGGATGAAGCCCGCCTCGGGGTTCTGCGAGTGGAAGGGGCCGCCGCGCACATACCCGCCCGAGGGGCCACGCACAACCATCGGGCACGGCAGGAAGGCGCGATAGCGCGCCGTCGCGACGTAGTTGGTCAGCATGTCGTACGCGTTCGCGAGGAAGTCGATGAACTGCATTTCGACGACCGGACGCATCCCCATGTGCCCCGCGCCCGCGGCCGCGCCGACGATCGCGATCTCGGAGATCGGCGAATCGATGACGCGCGCCTCACCGTACTTCGCGAGCAAACCTTCCGTGACCTTGAATGCCCCGCCGAACGCGCCGATGTCCTCGCCGAGCATGAAGACGTTCTCGTCGCGCGCCATCTCCTCGAAGAGCGCCTCGCGGATGGCCTCGAGATAGGTGATCTCCGCCATCAGACGTGCCCCGTGTCGTAGGTGCCCCACCCTTGGGCGCGCTCGTGCTCAGTGAGCGCGGCGCCGCCTTCGCGGAACCAGAGTGGTTTCTCCGCAGCCGGCTCGCCGTACACGCCGATGAGCGCGTCGAGCGCCTCAGGCGGCGGGCTCGCTTCGGCGATGTCGGTCGCGGCGTCGATCTCCTGGTGCACCCGCGCGTCGATCGCGGCGATCTCGTCCGGGCTCACCCCTTCGCGGTCCCGAAGCATCGCGGCGCACCGATCGAACGGGTCGTTCTCCGCCGCCCATCGTTCGATCTCTCCCTCGGGGACATACGACTGGCTGTCGTGCTCGGCGTGTCCTTTACGACGGTAGGTCATCAACTCGATCAGCGAGACGCCGCCACCCGCGCGCGCGCGATCCACGGCGCGCTTCGTCACGTCGTACACCGCGAGCACATCGTTGCCATCCGCCTGCTCACCATAGACGCCGTAGCCGATCGCCTTGTCGACGAACTGCGCCGCCGCCGTCTGCTTGTGCGTCGGCGTCGAATACGCGTAGCCGTTGTTCTCGACCACGACCACGAGCGGGAGCTTTTGCACCGCGGCGAAGTTGATCCCCTCATGGAACGCACCGGTGCTCGTCGCGCCGTCCCCGACGAAGACGAGCCCGACGCGGTCCTGGCCGCGCATCTTGAAGGTCATCGTCACACCGGCCATCACCGGGACCATGTCGCCGAGCGGCGAGATCTGACCGATGAAGCCGCGCTCGGTGTCGCCGAAGTGGATGTTCAACTCACGCCCGCGCGTGGGCGAATCGCCCTTGGCCATGTACTGCTTGAGGATCTCGACCGGCGTCGCGCCCTTCACCAGCATCGCGCCCATGTTCCGGATCAGCGGCGACATGATGTCGCGCCGCTCCAGCGCGTAGCAGGCCCCGACCGCGTCGGCTTCCTGCCCGAGCGAACGGAAGAGTCCGCCGACGACCTTGGTCTGCCGATACAGCGCCACGAGCCGCTCTTCGAGCGTGCGCGTCATCCGCATCCAGTAGTAGAGCTCGAGCTTCTGGGCGCGCGTGAGCTGTGCGGCGGCGCTCCCGACGGCCGCCGCCTTGCTGCTCTTTCCCTTCACTAGTAGGCCGCTCCCATCGCGTGGGTGGCGTCTTCCTGCTGGTGCACCCGCACGAAGAACTTCTTCACGTTGCGGTCCAAGCGGCTCTCACCCATCTGGTCGGTGTGCGCTTCGATGAAGGTGTAGTGTCCCCCCTCCATCTTCACGCTCAGCTGCAACGTCATCGGCACCTCCGGGGTGCCGACGGTGCCGCTATACGTGCGCGTGCGCGCCGCGCCCGCGCTCTTCTTCATCCCGATCGTCGGGAAGAACGCGTCCGCGATCTCGAGCACGCGGTCCGGCATCAGGTGTGAACGGTGGAAATGGCGCATCTACTTGCTCCCCGGCTCAGCGGCCGCGCGAACGATCTGCTTCCAATCCTCGGTCTTCTGCAGCGGGAGGGTGCTGTCGCGACGGAACTGGATCGCCATCGCCCACTCCCCGGCCGCCGGATACATGAAAGTGGCGCGATACATGCCCACCTCCGGCCCGTACCTGAACCCGTCCCACTTCGTCACGCCATCCGCGTTCGTCGCGAAGATCCGCCCCTGCCCGTTGGCGATCGGCTGGCGGGTCTTCTTATCCGTCACGATGAGCGTCCACGTGATCGGTTCGAGCGAACGCGGTGGCACGACGTTGGGCCATGCTCGGATCGCGAACTCCTGCGTCCAGAGTCGCATATCCGTGTTGGGACGCGACGGTCCGCTGCACCCGGCAACGATGGCGAGCGCCACCGCCACCCCGCGGACCATCACGCCCCGCGCGGTCACGCGTAATACTCCAACCCGAGGTGGGTGATCTGGTCCTCACCCATCAGGTGGCGCAGCGTGTTCTTCAACTTGGTCTGCTGGATGAAGAGGTCATGCTCCGGCTCCAGACCGGCCGCCGCCATCGGGCTCTTGTAGTAGAACGAGAGCCACTCCTGGATCCCCTTCATCCCGGCGCGGTGCGCGAAATCGCTGAACAGGGCGAGGTCGAGCACGATCGGCGCCGCGAGGATCGAGTCGCGGCAGAGGAAGTTCACCTTGATCTGCATCGGGTAGCCCATCCACCCGACGATGTCGATGTTGTCCCACCCTTCCTTGTTGTCCCCACGCGGCGGGTAGTAGTTGATCCGTACGACGTGTGAGAAATCCTTGTACAGGTCGGGGTACTTCTCCGGCTGCAGGATCGTGTGCAACACCGAGAGCTTCGACTCTTCTTTCGTCTTGAACGACGCCGGATCGTCGAGCACCTCGCCGTCGCGGTTGCCGAGGATGTTCGTCGAGTACCACCCGGCGAGGCCGAGCATACGCGCCTTGAGCCCCGGCGCGATGATCGTCTTCATCCAGGTCTGCCCCGTCTTGAAATCCTTGCCGCTCACCGGCACGCCGCGCGCATTCGCGAGCTCGAGCAGCGCCGGCGTGTCGACCGCGAGGTTCGGCGCGCCGTTGTTGTACGGCACGTCCTCCATGATGCAGGCCCACGCGTAGAGCATCGAGGGCGCGATGTCCTCATGGTCGGCCTCCATCGCCGCCTCGAACGCCGCCAGCGACTGATGCACCGCGCTCGGCTTGATGAAGATCTCGGTCGACCCGCACCACACGGCCACCACGCGCTCGCAGCCGCTCGCCTTCTTGAAGTCGCGGATGTCCTGGCGGAGCTGCTCCGCGAGGTCGCGCTTGTTCTTCCCCGTCTTGACGTTCGTGCCGACGAGGCGCGTGACGTACTTCTGGTCGAACACCGCCGGCATCGGCTTGATCTGCGAGAGGAAGTCCTTGAGCGGTTCGAGGTGCTGCGGCTCGAGTACCCCGGCCTTCTTCGCCGCCGTGTAGGCATCATCCGGGATCGGGTCCCACGCGCCGAAGACGATGTCCTCGAGCTTGGTGAGCGGGACGAAGTCCTTGATCAGCGGGGCGCGATTGTCCGTCCGCTTGCCGAGCCGGATCGTCGCCATCTGCGTGAGCGAGCCCACCGGCTTGCTCTGGCCGCGGCGGATGCTCTCGACACCAGCGATGAAGGTCGTCGCCACGGCGCCGAGGCCGGGAGTGAGGATGCCGAGCTTGCCCGACGCGGGCTTGATGTTCACCGGCGGCTTGGCCGAAGGAGTCACGAAGCAGGTTCTCCAGAAGGAGGAGGAAGGGGAGTGCCGCCAGTCACCCGGGCGACGTGCAGGATGCGTTGACCGGCGGTGATGACCGCGGCGACGCAGAGGAAGGTGATGATCACTCGGAGGACCCAGCCGTTCAGCGCGAGTCCGAAGAACGCCTGCGGCGCGGAGAGCAACACGATCCGCTCCGCGCGCTCCATCATCCCCACGCCCTTCATCGGCACGCCGAGCGTCTCGGCGCGCGAGCGGGTGTAGGAGGTGACGAAGGTGCCGAGGAGTCCTGCGAGGAGGATCACGACCATCACCAACGAGTGATGGACCGTATTCGATGCGTAGAAGAAGGTCAGGCCGCCGAGCACGAATCCGTCAGCGATGCGATCCAAGGTGGAGTCGTAGAACGCGCCGAACACGGTGCTCTGCCCCGTCCGGCGCGCGACCTCCCCATCGAAGAAGTCCATCGTCGCCGTGAGTCCGAGGGTCCATCCCGCGATCGAGATGTGCCCGGTGGCGAAGATGATCCCGGCCGTGCACGCGCAGAGCGTCCCCACCGTGGTGAGGACATTCGGATTCACCCGTCGCGCGACGAGATAATCCGACAGGGGGGCGATGACACGCCGGAACCCCTGCTCTGTGGCAGCCCAGACCGACTTGGACATCGAGGTGCGTGAGGGGGACGAAAGGGGGCCTAACCGATTGCGGCACCACGGGCTAGCGGAAGCGAGCCCACAGGATCGCAAGCCCAGCAATTTACCCGTCCGGAGACCCTCCGAGCAACTATTGGGGGGCAGACGCGTCGCATTCCGTGCGCCGAGCGGTAGGGGTACATTGCGCCCGGGTGCCGCCCCCTCCTCTCCGCCCCGCTCCTATGCTCCGTTCTCTGCTTCGGTTCACGGCTGTAGCCGCCCTTCTTGGCTGCGTCCCAGGCGGTGTCCGCACCGCGCCCGCGACCGCCGCGATGCCGGCGCCCCGCTGGGAACCGTCGATGACGGCGCCGTTGAACGCGGACGCCACCGCGTGGATCGAAGGGACGTTGAGCTCCCTCACGCTCCGCGAGCGCGTCGCGCAGATGGTGACCGTCTGGCTGCTCGGGGACTACACCTCGACCACCGACCCGTCGTACGTGGAAGCGGTGGACTGGGTGGTGAAGGACCGCGTGGGCGGAATCGTGATGTCGCTTGGGACGCCGATCGAGGTCGCGGCGAAGGTCAACGACCTCCAGCGGCTCGCGAAGGTCCCGCTGCTGATCTCGTCGGATCTCGAGCCGGGTCTTGGGCGCCTCGAAGGCGGGGTGTTCACCCCGTACACGTATCGCGCGGGGAGCGCGACGATGATCCCGAGCAACATGGCGATCGGCGCGACGGGTGACGCGCAGCTCGCGGCGGCGGCGGGGCGGATCACCGGCGCGGAAGCGCGTGCCGTGGGGATCCACATGGCCTTCGCGCCGACGATCGACGTGAACAACAATCCGTCGAACCCGGTGATCAACACACGCTCCTTCGGCGAGGACCCGGCCGCGGTCGCGCGATTGGCGACCGCCTTCGTTCGTGGCGTGCAGGCCGAAGGAACGCTGGCCACCCTGAAGCACTTCCCTGGGCACGGCGACACCGACACGGACAGCCACCTCGCCCTCCCGGTGGTCCGCAGCGATCGGGCGCGGTTGGATGCGATGGAGTTGGTGCCCTACCGCGACGCGATCGCCGCGGGCGCGGCGGGGGTGATGACCGCGCACATCGCGCTCCCCGCGATCGGCGGCGACAGCACGCCGGCCACGCTGCGCACGGAGATCGTGACCGCGCTGCTGCGCGACACGTTGCAGTTCCGCGGACTGACGAGCACGGACGCGCTCTCGATGGAAGGGATCGGCGCAGGGTTCACGGTCGAGAAGAGCGCGGTGCTCTCGGTGCTCGCGGGTGCGGACATCCTGCTCAAGCCGACCGATCCGACCAAGGCGATTGATGCGGTGGTCGCGGCGGTCGAGCGCGGTGAGATCACTCGGGCGCGCATCGATCAGTCGGTGCGCCGATTGCTCGAGTGGAAGTTGCGTGCGGGGGCGATCCACCGGCCGCTCGTGCCGCTCGACACGTTGCGTATGGTCGTCGGCGCGCAGGCACACCGCGACACCGCCGCGCTCATCGCGACGCGTGCCATCACGCTCATCCGTGATCAGGCGTCGCTCGTTCCGCTCGCGCCGGGGCCCGCCACCCTGCACGTCGCCTACGCGCAGGAGGTGGATGTCGACGCGGGCACCGCGCTCGCCGCGGAACTGCGTCGCACGCTGAAGGGGATGCGTTTCGTGCGCGTCGGCCCGCGCACCTCGCGCACGGAGCTCGACTCCATCGCACGCACCGCAGAGCGGGTGATCTTCTCCACGCATGGCCGCGCGATCGAGGGTGAGGGGCGTCCGGCGATCTCCGTGGTCGCCGGGCAGTGGATCGACTCACTGTCCACGGTGAAGCCAGTCGTCGCGGTGGCCCATGGCAATCCGTACATGCTGCGCCAATTCCCGCGCGTCGGGA
This sequence comes from Gemmatimonadaceae bacterium, assembly GCA_019745365.1. Lineage (GTDB taxonomy): Bacteria > Gemmatimonadota > Gemmatimonadetes > Gemmatimonadales > Gemmatimonadaceae > JAIETI01. The sequence continues at coordinate 17,055 of JAIETI010000021.1, forward strand.
GTTATCTCGTCACGTATGGCACTGGTGCGGTGCTCGAGCGCGCGGCCGCCCGCGCGATCGTCGGCACAAGCGCAATCACGGGGCGCGCGCCAATCTCGCTCCCAGGGCTCTTCTCCATCGGCGACGGACAACAGCGCCGAGCGCGCGCCGTCACCCCGAACGATCAGGATGGCGACATGCCGCTCGCCCGCGATCCGCTCACGGATTCGCTCACACAGCTCCTCGCGCGCGCCGTCGCCGATAGCGCCTTTCCTGGGGCGATCGCCGTGGTCGGGCGACGCGACCGCGTGCTCGCGACCGCGACCGCGGGCCATATCGACTGGGCGTCCGGGAGTCCCGCGCCCACCGATCGTACGGTGTGGGACCTCGCGTCGCTCACGAAGGTCGTTGCCCTCACGAGCGCGATGATGCAACTCGTTGAACAGGGAAAGGTCGACCTCGATGCCCCGGTGCAGCGGTATCTCCCCGAGTGGCGTGGTGCCTACAAGGACCGTGTTCGCGTGCGCGATCTCCTCACACACTCCTCAGGGCTCCCCGGGTGGCGTCCGCTCTACAAGGAAGCCACGACCCCGGACTCCGCACTCGCGCTCGTCTTCAGTCAGCCGCTCGACACCGTCCCCGGCGCCCGGATGGTCTACAGCGACCTCGGCGCGATCCTCCTCGGGCAGATCGCGGTGCGCGTGAGCGGCGAGCGATTCGACCGCTACGTCGATCAGCATGTCTTCGCGCCCTTGGGGATGACCGAGACACGTTTTCTCCCTCCGTCCTCCTGGCACGACCGCATCGCCCCGACCGAGATCGATCCGTGGCGCCAGCGGCATCTTCGTGGTGAGGTGCACGACGAGAACGCCGCCGCGCTCGGTGGGGTCTCCTCGCACGCGGGACTCTTCAGCACGGCGCACGACCTCACACGATTCGCACAGATGTACCTCAGCGCCGGCGCACTCGGCGGCGCCCGAGTATTCGCGCCCGCGACGGTCGCGCGATTCACCGCCGTGCAGGACAGCACCTTCTCGCATCGCGCGCTCGGCTGGGAGACGCCCACTGGCTCCAACTCCGCGGGACGCCTCATGACGCGTCCCGCGTTCGGGCACACCGGCTTCACCGGCACCTCGCTCTGGATCGATCCCGCGCACGACCTCTTCGTCCTCCTCCTCACGAATCGGGTGAATCCCACGCGGCAGAACACGCGCATCGGCGCCGTGCGTCAGGCCGTGGCGGATCTCGCGGAGCGCGTCGCTGGCGCACGCTGACGCGGTGCGCGTGGCGCGGCCGTCCGAGCTCCCCGCGCTGACCGGGCTGCGCTTCTTCGCCGCGCTCTGGGTCGTGCTCTTCCACACGATGCCGCGCGCGTCGATGCCAGCACCGGTCGCGCAGTTCTTCGCGCACGGATGGAGTGGCGTCACGCTCTTCTTCATCTTGAGCGGGTTCATCCTCGCGCACGTCTACGATCGCAGCGATCGGGTGTCGGCCGCGCGGTTCTATCGTGCGCGCGCCGCCCGCGTCTACCCCGCGTACGCAGCCGCGCTCCTCTTTGCGCTCCCGCTCTTCCTCCGCGATGCGAGGGTCGCCGCACCACCCCTCGGGACGGGGCAGACGGTCGCGATCGGTGCGAGCGCGATCGCGATGCTCCAAGCATGGGTCCCAGGGTGGGGGTGCTGGTGGAACTGCCCCGGCTGGTCGCTCTCGGTGGAGGCGTTCTACTACCTCCTCTTCCCCGTCCTGCTTCCACTGATCGTTCGGCGAGCGACGCGTGACTGCGTGCTCATCGCGGGCGCATGTCTGCTCGCGGCGATCGCCATCGGACTCCTTGACCAAGGGGGCGGCACCGAGTGGTCCGCTGGTGCGACGACGCCGCTCGCACGGTGGGGACTCTCCGGGTGGTCGCCGATCGTTCGACTTCCCGAGTTCATCCTCGGGATCGCCGCGGCGCGACTGATGCGCGGGCGTGCGCTCTCGCGCGTCGCTCGGCGCGTCGCGGCGGGGAGCGGGATCGTCGCGGCCATCGCGATCACCGCGTTCACCCCTCCATGGGCGACCGGGCTTCTCCTCTCGGCGCTCCTCCTTGTCCCCTTCACCGCGTTGATCGTCGGGTGGGCGTCAAGCGATCCCACAGGCTGGGCGTCGCGTCCGCTGGTGGTGCGGCTCGGCGAGGCATCGTACGCACTCTACCTGTTCCACGCCCCGCTCCACAGCTACCTGCTTGCCGTTGCCACGCGCGTCGGCCTCTCGGCGTGGATCGAGGGCTGGGCGCTGTTCGGCGTGTATCTCGCCCTCGCGTTCCTGCTCGCGACGGCCGTGCACCGATGGATCGAGCGACCCGCGCGCGAGCGCTGGCGGCCGCGAGGAATGGGGAACGAGCCCCCCCTCCCCATCAGTTGATCCGGTACGCCCCGGGAGTCCCCATCAGGGCGAGTCGATGTATATTGAAGGGTCGGCGCGACCCTCTTCCGCGCCAGAATCCGGAGGATCCCAATGAGCACGATGAATGCCCCCGAAGTCGCGGTCGTCATCAGTCCGGCCGCCGCAGTCGAAGTCCAGAAGTTCATGGTCGCTGAGAACGTGACGCCGGAAGTCGGCGGTCTGCGCGTCTCGGTGCAGCCCGGCGGATGCTCGGGCTTCAAGTACTCGCTCCTCATCGAGGACAAGGCCGCCGATGACGACACCATCCTCCCGCAGGATGGCTTCAACGTCTTCGTCGATCCGTTCTCGTTCCAGTACCTCAACGGCGTCCAGATCGACTACGTGACGTCGATGCAGGGGTCGGGCTTCACCTTCAAGAATCCGAACGCGACCGGCGGCTGCGGCTGCGGCAGTTCGTTCTCGGCGTAAGACGCGCGTGCATCGCGCGTCCGCTGCCGGGACCGCATTGAAGGCCCGTGCTTCCCTCGGGGAGCGCGGGCCTTCGCTCGTTCCCCCAGCCCTGACCCAACGCGAGCGGATCCCGACGCTCGTCTTCGCGGACCACGACGCGCTAGCGGTGCATGTCGCGCAGCGCATCGCGACGATCATCCGGGAGCGGAACGCCGCGGGACGTGCTGCCGTGCTGGGGCTCGCGACCGGCTCGACGCCGATCGGCGTGTATCGCGAGCTGATCCGCCTCCACCGCGAGGAAGGGCTCAGCTTCGCCCGCGTGATCACGTTCAATCTCGACGAGTACTGGCCTATGCCGCCGGACTCGATCCACGCGTATCACCGCTTCATGTGGGAAAACCTTTTCTCCCATGTCGACATCGACGCCGCGAACGTGCATCTGCCGAGTGGGACGGTCGCGCGCAGTGAGGTGGACGCAGCCTGCGCCGCGTATGAGGCCGCGATCGTCGCCGCCGGCGGCATCGACTTCCAGCTCCTGGGCATCGGCAAGACCGGGCACATCGGCTTCAACGAACCCGGCTCGGGCGCCGAGAGCCGCACGCGACTCATCCATCTCGACCACATCACACGTCGCGATGCAGCGGCGGACTTCTTCGGCGAGGACAATGTCCCGCGCGAAGCGCTCACCATGGGGGTCGCCACGATCCTCGATGCGCGCGAGATCGCGATCCTTGCGACGGGTGAACACAAGTCGTCGGTCGTGCGACGCGCGGTCGAAGGCGAGATCGATGTGCAGGTCGCCGCCACCTTCTTGCAGCGGCACCCGAACACCACGTTCTACGTCGACGCCGCCGCGGCCGATCGCCTGACGCGCATCGAAGCGCCCTGGCTGCTCGACGAGGTGAAGTGGACCCCGGCGCTCGCCATCAAGGCGGTCGTCTGGCTCTCGGCGCAGACGGGGCGCGGGATCCTGAAGCTCACGCAGGCGGACTACGCCGACCACGGACTCTCATCACTGGTGGCGCGCTACGGCTCGCCCGGCGCGGTGAACGGCGAGGTCTTCAACGCGCTCGGCGCGAAGATCCGCGGCAAGAGCAAGCTCCCCAAGGGAAAGCGCATCGTCTGTTTCTCACCTCACCCGGATGACGACGTCATCTCGATGGGTGGGATCCTGCACAAGTTGCACTTGAACGAGAACGCGATCACCGTCGCGTACCAGACGAGCGGGAACATCGCCGTCTTCGATCACGACGTGCGCCGCTACGTGGACTTCCTCGCGCGTCTCGCAGACGTGCGCGGCACCGATGCCGCCGGCGCCCACGCCTACGAGGCGCGCGTTCGCGCCTTCCTCGATGCGAAGCATCCCGGCGACGTCGACATCGCCGAGGTGCAGGACATCAAGCGCATCATCCGCGAGGCCGAGGCGGTCAGTGGGATCGAGACGCTGGGGCTCACCTCGTCGCAGGGCGTCTTCCTCAACCTCCCCTTCTATCAGACGGGGAAGGTGAAGAAGGACGAGATCGGTCCGGCCGACGTCGCGATCGTGCGGCGCCTACTCGACGAGAAGCAGCCCGAGATCATCTTCGTCGCGGGCGACCTCTCCGATCCGCACGGGACGCACCGGATGTGCAAGGAAGCGATCGATCTCGCCGTCGCCGAGGCGGTCGCCGCGGGCACGCTCCCGGCTCCGGAGATCTGGCTCTATCGCGGGGCGTGGCAGGAGTGGCCGGTCACCGAGGCCACATGGCTCGTGCCCCTCTCACAAGAAGAGCTGCGCCTCAAGATCCAGGCGATCTTCAAGCACCAATCGCAGAAGGACTCGATGCCCTTCCCGGGCGCTGACGACCGCGAGTTCTGGCAGCGCGTGGACCAACGCAACAAGGACACCGCCGCGGAGCTCGACCGCCTCGGCCTCGCCGAGTACTTCGCCATGGAGGCGTACGTCGTTGTCTGAGTCCACCGGGATGGGACCGATCGACTTTCTCGTCCTGATCGCCTACCTCGGCGGGACGACGATCTTCGGCGTCTGGATGGGGCGAGGCCAGACGAGTGCGCGGGACTACTTCGTCGCGGACCGGTCCATCCCTTGGTGGGCGGTGATGTTCTCCGTGGTCGCGTCGGAGACGAGCGCGCTGACCTTTATCTCGATCCCGGGGCTCGCGTACCTCGGCGACCTCGGCTTTCTGCAGGTGGTGGCGGGCTACATCCTCGGTCGGTTCGTGGTCGCGAGCGTGCTCCTGCCGCGCTACTTCGACGGCGAGCTGGTCACGGCGTACACGCTGTTGGAGAAGCGATTCGGCTCGGCCACGCGCCGCTTCACGTCGATCGTGTTCATGGCGACGCGCGCGATGGCCGACGCGGTGCGCGTGTTCGCGACGGCGATCCCGATCGCGTTGATCATGGGCCCGGTGTTGCCGCGTCAGTATCTCATGCCGGTCGCGGTGTTGACGCTTGGGTTGCTCACCGTACTCTACACCTATCGCGGCGGGATGCGCGCGGTGGTGTGGACGGAGCTCGTGCAAGCCGGCATCTACATCACCGGTGGGATCGCCGCGATCACGCTGATCGGTGTGCACACGCCCGGCGGGTGGAGTGAGATCCTCTCACAGGCGGGCGCCGCCGGCAAGCTGCGATTGATCGATACCAGCACCACACTCACCAAGCCACACACGATCTTCGCGGGGCTGATCGGTGGCGCATTCCTCGCGATGGCGTCGCACGGTGCGGACCAGCTCATCGTGCAGCGCCTCCTCTCGTCGAAGTCATTGAAGGACGCGCAGCGCGCGATCATCGGGAGCGGATTCGTGGTGTTCGCGCAGTTCACGCTCTTCCTGATGGTCGGCCTCGGACTCTGGGCGTACTACGGCGGCCGCGTGTTCGACACGCCTGACGCGATCTTCCCGACCTTCATCGTCGAGCGGATGCCGCACGGGCTGCTCGGCTTAATCGTGGCAGCGATCGTCGCGGCCACCATGAGCACGCACTCGGGAGCGATCAACTCGCTCGCGGCGACGACGACGCACGACATCTACCTCCCGCTCACGGGGCGCTCCGCGGACGACCCGGCCACTTTCCGCTTCGGGAAGCTCGCGGCGCTCGCGTGGGGCGTGGTGCTCACCTTCGGCGCTCTGCTCTTCCCTGAGGGGCGCACGCCAGTCGTCGTCATCGCGCTCAGCATCGCCTCGTTCACCTACGGCGCCCTGCTGGGCGGCTTCTTCCTCGGCATCTATGTGAAGCGTGCTCAGCAACGCGATGCGCTCGTTGGGATGAGCGTGGGGCTGGTCGTGATGGCGCTCGTGGTGTTCGCGAAACTCGTCACCGGCGCGGTGCCCGCCCTCAAGCCGGTGCTGGGCCCCGTCGAAGGGATCGCCTTCCCGTGGTTCGTGCTGATCGGCACCACGGTGACGGTCACCACGGGGACGCTCGCCAGCTATCTCGTCCCGCGCTCGCGCGCGTAACCTTTTCCCCCTTGTCTCCCGCGTGCGCGCGGGAGAGACTCCGCTCTTATGACAGCTCTCCTGATCGGCGTTGATGGCGGCGGGTCGAAGACCCGCGTGGTGGTGACCGATGAACACGGCACCGAACTGAGCAGCGCGACGGGTGGGCCGAGTGCGGTCCGTCCGGGGCAGGCGGTGGAGAGCGCGGATGTGATCGCGACGCTCGCACGGCAGGCGCTGCTCGCTGGTGATCATGAAGGGTCGCCAGTCAAGGCGATCTGCGTGGGTGTTGCGGGGGTCGGTCGCGAGCCGGAGCGCGAGGCGCTGCGGCGCGCGCTGGTGAACGAGGCGATCGCCGAAGAAGTGATCGTCGAGCCCGATGCGTTGGTTGCGCTCGAGGACGCCTTCGGCGACGGCGCGGGGGTTCTGTTGGTGTGTGGGACCGGGAGCGTGGCGTTCGGTCGGAGCCCGGCAGGGCAGTTCGAACGTTGCGGCGGCTGGGGCCCCGTGTGTGGCGACGAGGGGAGCGGCCAGTGGATCGGGCGGCGCGCTCTGAGCGTGATCACCGCGAGCCATGATGGACGCGAGCCAATGACCTCGCTCGAAGGGGCGGTGCTCACGTCGTTGCAGCTCGAACACGCGGAGGAGTTGATCGCGTGGGCTGCCGATGCGACGAACGCGCAGTTCGCGCAGCTCGCGACCCCGGTGATGGCGGTCGCGGCCACAGGCGATCTGCGGGCGAACTCACTCCTCGCGATGGCGGCGGAGGAGCTGGTGTTGCATGTCCGCACCTTGGCGCGTGCGCTGTTCATGGATGAACGCGCCGCGGTGCCGCTCGCGCTCACGGGTGGGCTGATGGCGCGAGGCACATTGTTGCGGCAGCTCGTCGAGCGGCGATTGAAGAGCGCGGTGCCGGGCGGGACGATCCGTCCTGATGAGGTGAAGCCGGCGCGTGGTGCGGTACGATTGGCGCGGCGGCTGCTAGGCGTGGCGTAGAACTGACCGCTTCTGTGGCGGTAGCGCACTCGCGATAGGATGCCCTATGTTTTGCCCCATGCGCGGAACTGAATCGACTCGCAGCGTACCGGTTCACCGTGGGCTCCGGCCCACACTGCGAAAGGAGTTTCGATGAACCGTCTTTCCCGCACGACCATCGTCAGCCTCGGGGCGCTTGCCGTGTTCGCTTGCTCCGATGCCCCCCCCCCCCTCGCGACTGATTCGCTCACACAGTCTCACGAGGCCTTGCAGGTCACGGCAACCATGCGCACCGCCGAACGGCTGGCGAGTGCCAGCGCGCGATCGTTGTCTCTCCCCGCCGCCCGAACCGGCGCCGCGCGAACGCCGCAGGCGGAGCAGATTGAGAAGATCGCGTCCGATGCCGCGCGGGGAGACTCCGCACTCGCGCCTTTCTTCGCTCGATTCGCGGGGTCGCGGAAGAGTATCGACCGGGTGGCGTCGCACCTCCGCGCGGGCGGGAAGCTACCGACGTATGCGCTGGTACACGCGTCGCTGACCTCTGCCCCAACGAGCGCTCCGTCGGCAGCTCTGCTTGCGACCGACGGTGGACTCTCTTTCGCCCCGCGCCGGATCGCCCGCTTGGATCCCGAGTACTGTCAGGCGGTGGCGATCAACATCTATGTGACTACCCTTGCCTACAATGACGCGCGGGACATTTTCGCACAGACCGCTGATGATCTCGCGAGCGCCGCTGACGACTACACATCCAACCCATCGCCCTCGAACCTCGCGGATCTGGAGAACGCGGCGTTCAACTACTCTACGGCGGGCCTCGAAGTCATTATGATCCGGACCGATCTCAACATCATGGCGACGCAATACGCCGCTGGTAACTGCTGGCAGTGACATCCCAACGCCCGTGGGAGATTCTCGGTCTGCTGCTTGTGATGAGCAGTATTCATTCCGTACCCGCGCAAGCGAGACCTCCGGCGCAGGGGGCCACCGCCCGGCTCGTGGCCGACACGATGTTCCTGACACGTGCCGGGACTCCACCCGAAACTACCAGAGTCTTTTTCGGACGCGATACCGTCAGAGTGGCACGGGGTGGGCGGATGGTTGTCGTGCCGCCGATGATGGCGGCCGCCATGCGCATGACGCGGTCGTTCCTGTTGGCGAGAGAGGAGTCCGACCGCGAAGATGCCGCGCTCAAGGCCAAGCTCAAGAAGCTCGAGCCGCCGCAGCGGTAGTGCTGGCTGGATGGGCGGTACCAGAGAACCGGTACCGCCCGTTCATCGACTCGCGCAAGGAAGACTCTCACGATGAAGTACCCTAGGCAACTCCGGCCAATTCACGGGATCGCCCCCGTCGCGCTCCTCACAGCCTTCGCGATTGTCGTTGCAACCGCTTGGGCCCCCGACCTCCCCGTCAGCGCGCTGCGCGCGGAATGGGCGCCCCGCCCTCGCAGTTTCGCGTGGTCGACGGGCTCGATGCGCACCTCCGCGACGAGGGGCCCCGCGACGACACACTGCCGATCCTGCTACTCCACGGGACGAGCTCGAGCCTGCACACGTGGGAGTGGTGGACCGCCGACCTCTCGCGGTCTCGACGCGTCATCACCGTCGACATGCCTGGCTTCGGGCTCACGGGCCCTGATGCACACGATGACTACCGTGCCGCGCGCTACACGCGCTTTGCCGCGGCGCTACTCGACTCGCTCCGCATCGCACGCGCGATCGTCGGCGGGAACTCCTTCGGTGGCGGCGTGGCGTGGAGTCTCGCGCTCGACCATCCGGCCAAGGTCGCCGCACTCATCCTCGTCGATGCCACCGGGTATCCTACACCGAGCGTGTCGGTGCCGATCGGATTCCGACTGGCGCGCAATCGGGTGCTTGCGCCGCTGCTGCGGTCGATCCTGCCGCGCCGCATCGTCCGCTCGAGCATCGAGAACACCTACGGCGACCCCGCACGCGTCACCGAGCGTCAGGTCGAACGCTATGAGGCGATCACGCGTCGTGCCGGAAACCGCCGCGCACTCTCGATCCGATTCTCGCAGGCGAACTACGCCGCCCGAATCGACGAGGTGAGCCGGATCCACGTGCCGACGCTGATCCTCTGGGGCGACCGCGACCGACTCATCCCCGTCGAGTCCAGTGAGCGCCTCCACACGGCCATCGCGGGGAGCACCCTCGTGCGCTTTCCTTCCCTCGGGCACATCCCGCAGGAAGAGGACCCAGCCGCGACGCTCGTCCCCGTCCGACGCTTCCTCGGCCTCCCGTAGCGCCAACAGCCGAGCCGCGTTGGGCGTAGGTTGGAGTGGACCCTTACCCCTCCACGCGATGCGCCTCTCTCGCTCCTTCGCACTCGCTCTGCTCGCGCCGCTCGCGCTTACCGCCCAGCAGAAGCCGACCGTCGCGCAGTTCCTCTCCCCCGCCTCCCCGCTCGAGATCACGACCGCCGCGAAGGCGGATCGGGTCGCGTGGATGGCGTACGACAAGGGACTGCGCAACGTGTACACCGCCGCCGCTCCCGCCTTCAAGCCGATCCGCGTCACCGCCTTTCTCAAGGACGATGGGACCAACCTCACCGACGTCACGCTTTCTGACGACGGCGCGTTGATCGTCTTCGTGCGCGGCTCCGCGCCGAACAGCGTGGGGTGGATCGCCAACCCGAACCACTCACCGGACGGCGCGCGTCGCGAGATCTGGGCGGTGAAGTCCGCCGGCGGCGCCGCGTGGCGCGTGGCCGAGGGGGCCGCACCCGAGCTCTCCCCCGACGGCCGCTGGGTGCTCTATCTGCGCGACGGACAGATCTATCGCGCACCGACAACGATGGGTGCCGCGAAGAGCGCAATGGATCGCGGTGAGCAGCCGTTCATCAAGGCGTGGGGTCGCCAAGGCACGCCGCGCTGGTCGCCGAACGGTCGCTACATCGCCTTCTCGAGCGATCGGGAGAATCACGCCTTCATCGCGCTCTACGACGTGGCCGCGCGGTCGCTCGACTACATCGCGCCGAGTGTGGACTGTGATGTGAGCCCGGTGTGGACCGCCGACTCAAAGCAGATCGCCTTCATCCGGCGGCCAGGCACGCCCTTCGGCGCGCAGGCACAGCAGGGGACGAACGGGATCGGGAATCCGGTGGGGCCTGCCTTCAATCCGAACAACGCGGCGCAGGCCGCGCGCGCACGCGCGTTCGGCTTCGGCGGCGGCTGCGGTGGTGGCGGCGGATTCGGAGGGGGCGGTGGCGGCGGGGGCGCCGGGGCGCGTCCGGACACCGTGCGGCGCTCGCCGGGGCTCTATACGGCGACGTTCAGCGGCGGCTACACGACCTCGCTCATGCTCGCGGATGTCGCCACGAAACAGGCAAAGGAAGTCTGGCATAACGCGCCGGGCGATCGCGTCTTCGCGAACATCAACGGGCTCCGCATGGGTGCTGGGCATGTCGTGTTCGCACTGAACCGACCAGGCGATGATTGGGATCGGTGGTGGTCGATCCCGCTGGCGGGGAGCAGCGCAGCGCCCACTCTCCTCACCACCACCGACGGCCTCATCGAAGGGCCGACCTCGGCGGCGCTCTCGGCGGACGGGCGCACGCTCTACTACACCACCAACGCGACCGACATCGAGCGGCGGCATCTCTGGGGCGTCCCCGTCGCGGGTGGCACGCCCACACGCATCTCGACGGGGAACGGGATCGAGACGCACCCTGCCCCGCTCGCGAGCGGCACGCAGCTCGCGCATCTCTACTTCGACGCGAGCACGTCGGCTTCGATCGGGCTCGTCGCGACGAAGGGCGGCGCGCCACGCACGATCTTCCCCACGCTGGGGAAGGAGTTCCCGAAGAGCGCGCATGTCACGCCGGAGATCGTCTGGACCAAGGCCGCCGACGGCACCTCGGTGAGCAACCAGCTCTTCCTCCCCAAGGACATGAAACCCGGAGAGAAGCGCCCGGCGCTCGTGTTCGTGCATGGCGGCCCGGTGCGGCAGATGCTTCCCGGCTACCACTACATGCAGTTCTACCACTGGGCGTACGCGGTGAACCAGTGGCTCGCCGATCAGGGGTACGTCGTCCTCTCGATCAACTACCGCGGCGGTATCGGCTACGGGCGCGCCTTCCAGACTGCGGCGGGCACGAACGCGCGAGGGAATTCCGAGTATCAGGACGTGCTCGCGGGTGCCAAGTATCTCCAGGGCCGTGCAGATGTCGATGCCACCCGACTCGGCATTTGGGGGCTCTCATACGGCGGCCTCCTCACGTCGCAGGCACTCGCTCGCAACTCGGACATCTTCCGCGCGGGCGTCGATCTCGCCGGGGTGCACCTCTATGGCAACTCGCTCGATTCCACCAATCTCGCGTACCGCTCGTCGGCAATCTCCGCGATCGACGGATGGAAGTCGCCGGTACTGCTCGTGCACGGCGATGATGACCGGAACGTCGATTTCGCGCAGACCGTGGGGCTCGTCCAGCTCCTCCGCGCGCGCAAGGTCTATCACGAACTCATCGTGGTCCCCGACGATCTGCACGAGTCGATGATCGACAAGAACTGGATCGACACCTGGAACCAGATGGGGCGCTTCCTCAAACGGTTCGTTTGGGACAAAGAGGCGCCGCCGGCGCCGTGAGGTACAGTTGCTTGGATGCGATCTGAAAGAGCCGATTCAACTCACGTTCGACGATGTGTGCTGGCTTTTCCGGCTCCTTCGCGCCGCACGCGAGCAGCATCCGTCGGAGCGTTCGCGGCGTTACGCCCACCAGCCGCGCCGCGTCGCTCCAACTGGTCGCGGCGCCGCGATGGCATGCCGCGCGCAGCACCACCCCCCAGCGCACCAGCGTGCTCAACGTGGCGAAGGTCCGCTGGGCTTGGAGCCGCCAGCGTCGTTCCATCGCATCTGGTCCGATTCCGAACTGCCGCGCCAGTTCCGATACGGTTGTCACCGCACGCGGCCGTCGTAGCCCGTCGCTGATAGCGTCGCACAGTCCGCGGTCGCTGCAGCCACGCAAGGCTCGCTGCAGCGAGCGCACCGACCGATCGATCTCGGCCCGTCGCCGCGACGCGCCAATCGCCTCAACCAGGGTTCGACCCTCGAGTTCATCCACCCAGAGCACCTGCGTGCTTCCGATAGTCGCCGCGCGACGAACCGACGCCCGCGAGTCATCAATCAGTGCCAGCCACGCGCAGCTCTTGCGTCCAAACAGCCCCTGTGCGCGTTCCATGCGGTCCGCGGCAAACGCTGATCGGCAGTCCACGAGCACACAGCGCACCATCCGGTGACTCAGCTCACGCGTGCCATCGACGAAGTGGACTATTTGTGCTCCCCCGCCAACGACTTCGTGAAGTCGCTCGGCAAGTGCGCTGTCCTCCGAGATCAGAGCGATCATGGAACCCTACATCGGACCCGATGGCGGAGACGCTTCGTCTGAGTGGCGGTCTCGCTGCGCATCCTGATGTCGTGCACGCTTGAGACGCCGCTCGAAAACGCTTGTCGCGATTCCGATGGCGTAGAGACTGCCGAGCACTACCCAGCGGAGCAGCCCCGCATCGAGCGCCCCGAGCGCAACGGGGGCGAAACCCAAGATCAGAAGAAAGCGCAGGTTGTTTAGCGTCTCAACTTGGTCGCGCGCTGCGATGCTCCCCCTCAGTAGCAGTGCGCCGTAGGCGCACGCGGCCGCTCCAACGTAGACAACCAGTGAATTCACCATTCGCGTCCTCCTTTCGTTCGAGTGGACCAGCTTTCGTTCCGCGCTCAGCACGCAACGGCACCTCACCACGCCGCGCTACGCCGCGCCGCGCCGCGCCGCTTGCTTCACCACAACACTGGAGGTGCAGGTACTCTGGTTCTGCAACTGCACCCCACACGTTTCACCCCGCTCCTAGACACACCAAACCCGTTCGACTGCGTGCCGAGCGACGCGTCGGCACGGCTGGATTGGCGAGTAGTGCTCAGCTATGACGCGTAGCAGTTGATAGCCGAACCAATCCCCCACCCAATCAGGAAGGCGCCAGTAATCAACTTCCCCTGCGTAGATTTGAAGGCGATGCTCGCTACCCTTGCTCCAAGCCCCTTGAAGCCGGCTGCTTCCTGAATCCAGTAGACGGCACCGCCGACGGCCGCGACAGCGCCGTCGATGCAGTCCTTTCGGTTCGCGGGCACCGCCGCCTCTTGTAACGCCTCATCGCCGATGCCGCACCCAGGTGCGGGTGCGTCTCCGTAGGCGGCGAACAGGGAAGAGGAAAGCGCCCCTTGCCCAGCCGTCAGAGGTGAGCCGAGGCTACCAGCTTGCTCTTCCGCGTCGTAGCACGTGCCTCCGCAGAGCGCGCTAAGTTCAGCGACGTCAGCGGACAGCTCGGCGCTCAACGCGTCGAGCTCGGCGTGAAAAGCAAGCACCTCCGCCTCATCTGCGCACTCGTCTACGTGCGTCTCGCCTTGCCAGAAGGTTGTACAGGTTTCGCTGGACAGGGCGGACAGCACAAACGTGCTCTCGCACTCCGAAGGAACTTCCGAGCCTTCGCGAACCGTCATACATGCCACTCCGTCAGCGCCGGACGACGATTCTGACGCCGCGCGCACGTCAAACCCTGCCGTGGCGTGGAGGCCTTCAGTTTCGGCACCCATAACGTCCGCTCGCCCGCCCCCACCACGTCGATCGTGGAACGGTTTCATCACCCTACGATACTCCGCTCGCGTCGGCGCCGCCATCGCCTGAAGAAGCAGACGCCTAAATTCTACGGCCTTCTCTCCGCGAGGAGAGTGCTTCGCAATCAAGTCGAGCGATCGACTGTACTTGTTCCTCTGCTCGACGCTCAATGGAACGTAGTCGTCGCTCCCGGCGATCGTCTGCGATTCAGACCCACGATCGCGCTTCATTGGCGGCTGACCAGCCTGCGGCGGCAATTGCAGTCGAGCTACGACCGGAGCAACGGCATCGGCTTCGTCCGAGCGCACCGGCGACACGGAGGAATCCGCAGTACACGCTGCCGCAGCCAGCGAACTCAACACAACACACAGCTCGAGCGTCCTTCGCGACGTCCAACGCATCTACGGGTACGCCGAGTTCAGGGTTAAGGGGATGCTCCTCGGGCACGAGGTAGCCCCGAGAGTTGCTGCCGAGAGAAGGCGTTCGGCGTGATACGATACCCCCCCCCCCCCCCCGCACTCGCACTAGCGCCAATATCCGACCCAACAGCGCCAATTCCCGATCCGCCGACCACGAAGCACTCCGTCGCCCTGCACCATGGTTCCTCAGCACTTCCGCTCCCTCCGATCCGCGCGTCCGTCTTTCGCGCATCGACGCGTCGCTCTGTGGTAGTACCGCAATAGAGTTGGGCGCGGCGGTGGTACGCAGCTCCTCCGCGCCCGCAAGGTCTATCACGAGTTGATCGTGGTCCCCGACGACCTGCACGAGTCGATGATCGACAAGAACTGGATCGATACCTGGAACCAGATGGGACGCTTCCTCACGCGGTTCGTCTGGGACAAGGAGGCGACGCCGGCGCCCTGATGCGCGCCTTCTTCGCCGCACGCAGCAGGAATGCTCGTAGTTCCGTCTCAACTGCGCGCGGTGGTCGGGTCAGATCGTGGATGCCGCACTTCGCGAGTGTACGCTGAAGCGTACGCGGCGACACGCCGACGACCTGCGCGGCCGCCGACCAACTCGTCGTCGCCCCACGAAGGCAGGCCGCGCGCATCGCCGTTGCCCAGCGTACGACTCCGCTGACACTACGCGGTGTCCTCGTCAGCTGCCGTCGCCACCTTCGCTCAAGCGTATCTGCGGCGACGCCAAGTCGTCGCGCTAACTGAGCTACGGAGGCTACACTGGCATCGGCCTCCATGGCCACGCAGATTGCGTCGCAGAGTGCGCGATCACTGCAGTTCCTGAGGGCGCGTCGAATGACTTGGAGCGCGCGAGAGAGCTCCGCGCGCCGACGCGCCTCGCCGATGACACGAATGAACGGCCCGGCTTCTATCTCATCGGACCACAATAGCTGGGCACTCCCCGACGCGGCGGCGCGCCGAGCTGCCTCGCGCGACTCGTCGACAAGCGCGATCCAAGCCGTCCGATCCACTCGAAAGATCCCTTGAGCGCGTTCGAGGCAGACCTGCGGAAGCGAAGAACGGCAATCCAGCACCACGCATCTCACCTCACGATAGGCGTTGGCTGGCGCGGTGCCATCGAACCGCATGACCGAGTCGCGCGCACCCGTAGCCAGCCTCGCGGCAAGGGCCGCGTCGAACGAGATTAGTGCGATCATGTCGCGCTCCCCACGACATGCTGGCCTGTGGGCAGCCTGTGCACTCCAACCACATCGGCGCTAGTAGACATACGTTCGCCCGAGCCCGCGGATCGGCACCGCACTCCGCCAAAGCAGCCCCGCCGGATACGGAAGCAGACGCAGCTGCTCTGGTAGGAGCAGCTCGGCGAGGGTGCGCTGCACATGAAGTCGACCCTCCTCCCAGGCGGCGTCGATCTCGGCCTGCATATGCTTAATCAACTCGCCCTTCTTGTACGCGTCAGGCTGCTCGGCCAAGAATGCGCCGAGCCGCGCCCAGCGCGGCTGCAATCGCGTCGTCAACTCGGCACTCGCGCTCGCCAGCGCCCGCAGTTGCGAGGTAGTGAGAAAGAGCGAATCGCTCAGCACGGCGATCGCTGAATACGGATCGGGGAGCGCACGCGCGTAGCGGCGAGCAAGGTCGGCCGCGGGGAGTCTTGGTTGGCGATCGCCCGCGCGGCCGGGACGGAGGAACCGATCGATCTGCTGCGACGGGACGGACGCACCGAGTGGGATAGACAGCTCGACACTCACGCGCGCGGTGGAGCGGAACCCGGTCGCCAGTGGTCGCGTGCTCCCAAACCCCGGATTGACATCGTACAGGAATCGACGGGCGCTCGGGTCGAACGCGCGTACCACGAGCAAGGCAGGGTCGGGTTCGCCGCTTCCGTCCCAGCCGCGCGGTGCGCCTCGATGAGCGATCGCGTCGATTCCCGCCACGAGATTCTCGATATTGAGCACGACACTCGTGCCGGGACGAGTGCGCCAACGGCTGAGGTCGAACGCGACCTGCGCATTCGATCCCGTCGTCCACGGTCGCTCGCACTGCTGGCCGACGCCTGCGGCGCGAAGGAGGCGCGCGATGCACGTTCGAACGTGCGGCTGTGCCTCGGTGCGCAGCACGTCGACCGCTCGTCGCGCGCCGTCGCCCTCGGCCCGAACAATGGCAGAGAGATCAACGAGGTCGTTCACGAATCCGTCGCCGTTCACATCGCTATCCACACGCGGAGTGAACGGTTGTCCGGACTCGATGCGCGTGAAGAGCGACGCCGTGATGCCGCGCCCCGATATGCCCGCCTGCAGCGTAAACTGATGGCGCGCATCGAACGAACCGCGGAGCCACTGCCACCGCGTGGGGTCTCCGAGGGTTCCGCTCTCGAAGCCGCGCTGGCGCACCGTCGCCGAGCGCCACGAGTAGCCGAGTGTCCACAGCAAGGGCGACCGTCGTTCGCGAAAGTTCGGTTGTAGCAGCAGGTTCACCTGCGCCGCACGCGAGCGACCGTCTGAGCGGAGTTCCAGTACCCGCCCAAGAGCTCCGACCGTGCGGCTGTCGGCCACCGCGACGCGCCCGCTCCGCGGATCGATCGCGGTCGGAGCGACGTAGATTGCGCGTGCATCATCGGCGGCGGAGAATACGCGAGTGTCGGCGAAGTTGGCATCGATGAGACTTGGCTGACGCTCGTTCAGTGATCCGATCGCCTCCACGGTATACGCGATCGACCGAATCCGAGAGGTCCAGGATAGGTTCGACCGCCACGACTGCGGCGCGGAGAAACTGGCTCCCAACACGCGCGCCTCGCGGAGCGACGAACTGAACGCGGATGCGGTTCCGTCGCGACAGGACAGGGGCGCGGACATCCCGCCGCTCAGATACGCGTCCCAGCTCGGGGACGGAACTCGATCACCAAGGCAGACGAGCTCTCGAGGAAGTCGCCCGAGGTCCGAGTCGGCGAAGGTCGCGATCACATCCGACGGCCCGAGCAAGTTGCGAAATCGGCCGATACCTCCACGGAGCGCGCCGAACTGCGGAGTAACGAACGAGCCAACTGGTCCGAGCCTCGATGAGGCACCGGTGACGCGCCGTCGAGGGGTCCACGAGAATCCGAGGCGAGGGCTGACGACGACGCTTCCGTTCACGGAAGCGCCGCCGGCCGACGGCCCTGCAAGGAGCGCGCCTGCGGGCAGGAGTTCCGCCGTCGGAATTGCCGTCCCTTCGACGCGCAGCCCACCCAATACACTCAAACGCTCAGACACGCGCCAAGAGTCTCCGAGCGATCCGAACCAGTTCAACGCGGGCAGTCGGCGATCGACCTCGCCCGTGGTTCGTGCAAATCGACTCGGCGCATTCCGACTCCATGCCTCGAGAGAGGGATACTCGAAGGTGCCAGGCGCGACGAGGCTGGTGCGTTCCCGCGCGTGATCGAGGCGCAACGCGACGCTCCCCTTCAGGCGATGCGCGCTGAGCCCCGGGAAGAAGGTCAGATCGGACATCGTCTCCCATGTGACCGTCGATGCGCGGCTCTCGTGTGTCCCGCCGCCGAAACCGATCCGCCCCGAACCGTCGGAAAGGCCGTCGCTCGCGGTGGCCCCCACGAGGATCGACGCCGCCGGGAGACGTCCTTCCGCATCCGCGCCGCGACGCCGTGCGGCCAGCACGGACCTTGTCTCGACGAGGAAGTACCCCGAGCGCCCGAGGAACGCGGAATGCTCGAGCGTGAGCGATGCCGCATCACTCCGTTGTCTCCTGGCGGGATCCGCGAACCAGAGGGCGCGCCCCGCCCCGCCGCGCGCTTGTTCTGCCGATAGGTAGGCAGTGATGTTTAACGTCCGAGTGGAGGGGCGTCGGTTGACGGCGTCATACCAGTCGTGGTCGAGACGAAGCAGGAACACGCCCCGGTCTCGTCCGATGGTGGCAGCCGGGGGAGCACCCGCGGGAACGACGCCGAGCCCGCGCGCAATTGCGAGCGCACGCGTCAGCGAATCAAGAGACACCCCACCCCACACGCGCGGCGAGGTCGCGTCCGCATCGAACGGCTCGCGCGGCGACTCCAACCGCTCAAGCTGCGCACCCCCACTCCATGCCCATCGCTCGCCGCGAAGCATCCCGCTCCCGGCCGCGGAGAGCAGCTGCTGTCGCTGTTGGGCGCCGCTGAAACGCCCAACGGCGTCGGTTGACTGCGTGACCGCGGGCACGATCGTCGTCCGAGCACTCAGGTCGGTGTAGATGTCGCCGGGGTCGATGGTGATCGCGAGCTGAGCGCCGCTGGCCCAACCGCGCGATGGTTCCCACTGCGTACCGGAGACCCGCAGTTGCGTGCTCATCCCGCGCGGAATCGCGCCCCCGACAAACGCGACGCCGTTCATGGTCACGTTGTTCTGGCCGGGCCCGAGTCCCTGGAAGGTGAGCCCGCCATCCGACACGCCGAAGCCCGGAGCCGTCGCCGCGAGCTGCGTGAGGTCTCCCTCACTCGCGGGGGAAAGCGCCGCGCGCATCCCGCCGACCAGCTGCGCCGCACTTCCCACTGGCTCAGCAAGTCGGTCCACTGCCGCGTCGCCCCGCTTGGGCCGCCGGCGCTCCGCCGAAACGCGAACAGTTGCGAGCTCCTGCGGGGCATCCTCGCGCATCAGCACGAAGTCGGCCCGGAATTCTCCCGAACTGCCAGCCTCATTGAGCCGACGTCGGACGGCGCGGCGACCGGCAGCACTGACGTGCACCAAGTAGTCGCCGGTTCCGCTGTCGACCACAATGCGCCAGCTCCCCGCAGAGTCAGTTTGGGAGGTATAGAGCTTTCGGTCCGGCCCGCGGGTCACCGAGACTCGCGCCCCTCGGACGGGCGCTCCATCATCCTGCGTGACACGGCCGCGAAGGACATCGCGCTGCGGGCGCTGCTGCGCGTCCGTGGAGGCGACCGCGAGGGCAACGGCCGCGACCCGTGCGGCACGGGGCCACGATTGTGCGGTGGTGCTGAACACGACGACTCCTCTCGACCCGCAACGGACACCGCGCCGCTCTCGCCTGAGTGTCGCTACCCTGGGCCGACGTCCTCAAGGTGCCTATGGGGGTCGCGCACAGCAAGTCGGTTACCACCGCCCCGTCAGACCCGCATATTTCCTTGGTACGCCCACCCCCTCCCGCCCGCATGTCCGACTTCCGTTCACGCATCGACGCATCGCTCGCTGGTCAGTACGTCATCGATCGTGAGCTCGGCGGCGGCGGCATGTCGCGCACCTTCGTCGCGACGGAGCGCGCGCTCAATCGCCGCGTGGTCGTGAAGGTGCTCGCGCCTGAGCTCCTCGCCGGCGTGAGTGTGGAACGGTTCAATCGCGAGATCCTCCTCGCGGCTCAGCTCCAGCATCCGCATATCGTGCCGGTGCTGAGCGCGGGCGATGCCGATGGGCTCCCCTGGTTCACGATGCCCTACGTCGAGGGTGAATCGGTCCGCGCGCGGCTCGGCCAGGGACCGCTCCCGATCGGCGAGATCATCTCGATCCTGCGCGATGTGGCCCGCGCGCTCGCCTTCGCGCACGCGCACGGTGTGGTCCACCGCGACATCAAGCCCGA
>JAIETI010000112.1 GCA_019745365.1 Gemmatimonadaceae bacterium
AAGTAGGCGTCGACCGTGCCGCCGAGCACCGCACCGTCCGCGGTCACGACCCAGGCCCGTTCGGCGTCGTGCGCCTCATCGAGGAGCGCGAGCGCCGCCCGACGCGCGGCGTCGAGCACCGTCGCCCCACCGTCGACCGCGCCACTGCTCATCGTGTTGTCGATCAGCAGGACCAGCGTGCGGGGCGTGGAGCGCACTCCGAGGAGTCGCGCGGCCGGGCGCGCCGCCGCGAGCGCGAGCGCTGCGATGGCGCCGATGCGAAGGAGCATCAGCGTGAGGTTGCGAGTGCGCAGCGCCCGCCCATGCTCGCGCTCCGCGCGGCGCACCCACGCGAGTGCCGGGAACGACTGATGCTCCGTGGTGTGGCGATGCCACAGGTGGAGGACCAGCGGGACGAGGATGCCGAGCGCGAGGAGCGCGGCGAGCGGGTTTCCCCAGCTCACGGCATCCGCTCACGCACCGCGAACGCTCGGCGCAGCGGCACCCCGAACGGCTCATCCGTGCGCACGGTCTCGTACATCGCGCCCTGCGCAGCGCAGCGCTCGCGCCATTCCGTGCGCACCGCGTCGACGGTCGCGCGATAGGCGCCCTGCAGATCGGGCACCGTGATCGTGGTCGAATCCGGCGACTCGACGTCGTCCAACCGCACATCCGTCGCCGCGAGCGAGAGATCGATCTCCGCCGGGTCGAGCACCTGGAAGACCGTGACGACGTGCCCCGACGTGCGGAGCGCACGCAGCGCCTCGTCGAGCGCCTCCGGCGGCATCAGCAGATCGCTTACCAGCACCACGAGTCCGCGCTTCCCCACCATCGTCGCGGCGCGGAGCAATCCGCCGGTCGCGTCCGTCGTCGCGCCGGCGCGCGGCTCGTCGAGCGCCTGCACCAGTCGATGCCAATGCGTCTGGCGTGCGCGCGGTGGGATGAGCGACCGCACCGTATCGTCGAAGCGCACGAGGCCCACCGCGTCCTTCTGTCGCAGGAGGAGGAGCGCGAGGGCGGCGACGAGCCGATCGGCATAGCGCTGTTTGGTCAGCCGGGCGGGCGACCCCGTCCAATCCATCGACCGCGAGCAGTCGAGAACGATCGTCGCGCGCAGGTTGGTCTGCTCCTCGTTCAGCTTGACCATCCAGCGATCGAGCCGCGCGGCGATCTTCCAGTCGAGGTAGCGCAGATCGTCCCCGGTCTGATACGGCCGATGCTCGGCGAACTCGACGGAGAAACCCTTGCGCGGGGAGCGGTGCAGCCCGCTCATGAAGCCGTCCACGATCCAGCGCGCGCCCACCTCGACCGTGCCCAGCTGGGCGAGGGTCAGCGGGTCGATCAGATCGGCGCGGCCGTGGGCGGTGGACACGCCGGAATTCTAATGAAGCGGCGGTTGGAAGGAGCGGGGGACCGACTATCTTTCAAGGTTCTCCCGCCCCACGTCTTCCCAGGCCCTCCGTGCAGCTCGACCGCATCCGCAATTTCTGCATCGTCGCCCACATCGACCACGGCAAGTCGACGCTCGCCGACCGCCTGATCGAGGCGACCGGCATGCTGCAGAAGCGGGAGATGAAAGCGCAGGTCCTCGACACGCTCGATCTCGAGCGTGAGCGCGGGATCACCATCAAGCTCAACGCCGTCCGCATGAGCTACGATGCCAAGGACGGCATCACCTACGAGCTGAACCTCATCGACACCCCGGGGCACGTGGACTTCACCTACGAAGTCTCGCGCTCGCTCGCGGCCTGCGAGGGCGCGATCCTCGTCGTCGATGCGTCGCAGGGGATCCAGGCCCAGACGCTCTCGAACCTCTTCCTCGCGATGGAAGCCGGGCTCGAGATCATCCCGATCCTTAACAAGATCGACCTCCCCGGTGCCGAGCCAGACAAGCGGCGCGCCGAGGTGGTGAGTCTCCTGGGCTGCGCGCCAGAAGACGTCCTCGCCGTGAGCGCGAAGGAAGGGATCGGCATCCCCGAGCTGCTGGAGCTGGTCGTCGCAAAGGTACCGGCGCCCAAGGGCGATCCGGCCGCACCCCTTCGCGCGCTCGTGTACGACTCGTACTACGACCGGTACCGCGGCGCGATCCCGAGCATCCGCGTCGTCGACGGCACCATCAAGAAGGGGACGAAGATCACCTTCGGTGCCAACGACGCGATCTACGAGGTGCAGGAAGTCGGCTACAATCAGCTCCGCCAGGTTCCCACGGACGCGCTCGGTGCCGGCGAAGTCGGTTACGTCGTCGCCGCCGTGCGATCGGTGAAGGAGACGCGGGCCGGCGACACCGTGTTCGATGCGGAGCGGCGCGCGAGCGAGGCGCTGCCAGGGTACCAAGCCGTGCGGTCGTTCGTCTTCGCCGGCGTCTACCCCACCGACACGCAGCAGTACGAGACGCTCCGCGACGCGCTCGAGAAGCTCCAACTCAACGACGCGTCACTGCAGTACGAGCCAGAGACCTCCACCGCGCTCGGCTTCGGCTTCCGCTGCGGCTTCCTCGGGCTCCTGCACATGGAGATCGTACAGGAGCGCCTTGAGCGCGAGTTCAATCTCGACCTCGTCACCACCGTGCCGAGCGTGGAGTACAAAGTGCGGATGACGGACGGCGAGCTGAGGCTCGTCGAGAATCCCGCGCTGATGCCGCCCGCGGTCGAGATCGACTGGATCGAGGAGCCGTACGTGAAGGCGCGCATCATGGTCCCGGCCGAGTACATCGGACCGATCATGACGCTCGGCACGGAGCGGCGCGGCGAGTACAAGGGGATGCACTACGTCGACCCCACGCGCGTGGAGTTCGAGTGGGAGTTCCCGCTGGGCGAGATCATCCTCGACTTCTTCGATCGGATGAAGACGGTGAGTCGCGGCTATGCCTCGCTCGACTATGAGATGCTCGAGCTGCGGCGCAGCAAGCTTGTCCGCCTCGACATGCTCATCAATGGCGACCCGATCGACGCGTTCTCGGTGATCATCCACGAGGACAAGGCGTACGATTGGGGACGGAAGATCGCCGACAAGCTGAAGGATCTGATCCCCCGGCAGCTCTTCGAGGTCGCGATCCAGGCGGCCATCGGACAGAAGGTGATCGCGCGCAGCACGGTGAAGCCGCTCCGGAAGGACGTGCTCGCGAAGTGCTACGGCGGCGACATCTCGCGCAAGCGCAAGCTCCTCGAGAAGCAGAAGGAGGGGAAGAAGCGCATGAAGCAGGTGGGTGCAGTCGAGATCCCGCAGGAGGCGTTCCTCGCGGTCTTGCAGGTCGAATAGCGCCCGACGGTGCAGCAACTCTGCGTGCAGACGTCCTTCCTGGGCGACGTGGTGCTCACGACGCCGCTGCTGCGCGCGCTGGCCGCCCGCGGCCCGGTCGACGTGATCACCACGCCCGCGAGCGCGGCGCTGCTCGAGGGGCACCCGGCGGTGCGCCGCGTGATCGCGTGGGATAAGCGCGGCGCCGAGCGGGGCGTGGGTGGGTTCCTCGCGCTCGCGGCGCGGCTCCGCCGCGCGGGCTATCAGACGGCGTACTGCGCGCAGGGGTCGTTGCGGAGCGCGGCGCTCGTCACCGCCGCGGCGATCCCTGAGCGGATCGGCTTCAGCACGAGTGCGGGGCGTTGGCTCTACTCGCGTCGCATTCCATATGTGCGCTCGCAGCACCATGCGGCACGGCTCCTCGGGCTGGCGCAGCTCGGCGAGGTGATCACTGAGGACGCGCTGCGCCCGTCGCTCGCCCCCTCCGCGCATGACCGCGCGCTCGCCGATACCGTGCTCGCCGAGCGCGGTGGTGCCGCGCCGCTCGTCGCGCTCGCCCCCGGCAGTGTCTGGGCGACTAAGCGCTGGCCGCACTTCCCCGCCCTCGCGCGCGCGCTCGCACCGTGTCGGTTCTTGGTGTTGGGCGGCGCCTCCGATGCGCCGCTCGCCGCAGCGATCACCGAGGCCGTGGGTGCCGCGAGCGTGATCGACGCGACCGGGCGGCTCCCGCTCCTCGCGAGTGCCGCGGCCTTGGCGCGGTGTGATGTGCTCGTCACCAACGACTCGCTCCCGCAGCACCTCGCGAGTGCGATGGGGACACCGACCGTCACACTCTTCGGGCCGACGGATCGCACCTTCGGCTTCGGGCCCCTCGCGCCGCGCTCGACGATCGCGCAGGTGGACGACCTCGCCTGCCGCCCGTGCCATCCGCATGGCCCTGCGGTCTGCCCGTTGGGGCACCATCATTGTATGTCCACCCTCGACGCCCTCCGCGTCGCAGCACTCGTCCGTCCCCTGCTCCCCGCGCGCTGATGTCGCCCACCTCCGAGTACGTCGTCGGCGTCGACCTGGGTGGCACCAACATCTTGGTCGGGACGATGGCACCCGACGGGACAACGCCGATCGCGGTGCGCACGGAGCCCACGCTCGCCGCCGAGGGATCCGATGCGGTGGTCGCGCGGATGTGTCGGCTCGTCGATGAGGTGATCGCCGACACCTGCGCGGCCACGGGCGCCACACGTGCGCAGATCCGCGGGGTGGGCGTCGGCGCGCCAGGGCCACTCGACCGCGAGCGGGGGATCATCCACGTCGCGCCGAACCTCGGCTGGCACGATCTCCCGTTGCGCGACCTCATGACCGAGCGACTCGGTCTCCCCGCGACGCTCGAGAACGACGCGAATTGCGCGACGCTCGGCGAGTGGTGGATCGGCGCAGCACGCGGCGCACGTCATGTGGTCGGGATCACGATCGGCACCGGGATCGGCGGCGGACTGATCCTCAACGGACGGCTCTTCCACGGCGCGAGCGACGTGGCCGGCGAACTGGGCCACGCGACGATCGATTCCACGGGGCGCCGCTGCAAGTGTGGCAACTACGGGTGTCTCGAGGCCTACGCCTCGGGCCCTGCGATCGCCGAGCGCGCACGCGAAGCGCTCGCCGGCGGCGAGGCATCGCGCATCACCGCACTGGTGGACGGTGATCTCGCGCGTGTGACGGCGGCGATCGTGTACGAGGCCTCGCAGGAGGGGGATGAGATCGCGCGCGAGGTGGTGCGAGAGACCGCACGTTTCCTCGGCACCGGCGTCGCGAACATCCTCAACACGTACAACCCGGAAGTAGTGGTGCTGGCCGGTGGCGTGGCGCAGGCCGGCGAAGCGCTCTTCGGTCCGTTGCGCGCCGAGGTGCGGCGACGCGCATTCAAACCGGCCGTGGACGCCTGCCGGATCGTGCCGGGCGCGCTCGGCGGGAATGCCGGCGCGGTCGGCGCGATCGCGAGCTTCCTGGCGCAGACGCGGCTATGAGCCGCCGACGTCGACTCGGCGTCATCGGGTCGTTCGTCTGGGATGAGATCCACGGGCGCGACCCCGCACGCGCGCCGGTCGAGGAGTGGGGTGGGATCACCTACGCGCTCGCTGCGGCGGACGCGGCGCTCGACGATGGCTGGGAGATCGTCCCACTCGTGAAGGTCGGCGCGGATCTCGCGCCGCAGGCGCGTGACTACCTCCGCTCCCTCTCGCGCATCGCGCCGGACGCGACGCCGATCATCGTCCCGCAGGCGAACAATCGGGTGGTGCTGCGCTATACCAGCGCGGAGCGGCGGACGGAGCAGCTGCGTGGGGGCGTGCCCGGTTGGAGCTGGCTTGGACTCAAGCCGCTGCTCGCCGATCTCGACGCGCTCTACGTCAATCTGATCTCCGGCTTCGAGCTCGACCTCGAGACAGCGTGGATGATGCGGCAACACTTCGCCGGACCGATCTACGGCGATCTGCATTCCTTGCTGCTCGCTGTGCAGCCCGATGGCCTGCGCACGCCGCGCACCTTGCCGGACGCGCCGGCGTGGCTCCGGTGCTTCGATCTCCTGCAGGTGAACGAGGACGAGATGCGCCTGCTTGCACCGGACCCACTCGCGCTCGCGGCGACCGCCATGCATCAGGGGGTCCGCTGCCTCACCGTCACGCTCGGGGCGCGCGGCATCGTGTACGTGGCCGCGCCGGGATTCGACGAGGCGCCGCTCGCGCGCGCGACGGACCCGTGGCGCACCGCGGAGCTGGCCCCGCTGCGGACGGCGTTGCTGATGCCTGCCGCGCACGATGTCAAGACCGGCGACCCGACCGGATGCGGTGATGTGTGGGGTGCGACCTATTACTCACGGCTCCTCGTTGGTGATAAGTTCCTGAATGCGATCGACGCCGCTTCCGCGGCCGCCGCTCGCAACGTGGAGCACCGGGGCGCTACCGGCCTGGCCACGTTCCTTCGAGGAGGGCTCCACCCCGCGTGACGACCGTCATTACTGTTCCCCGTTCGCTTGACGATGTCACGTTCGAACACGTGCTCGACCAAGTCGCGCCGCTCCCGGCCGATGCCAAGCTGCTGATCGACGCGCGGCACTGCACGTTCAGTTCGCCCTACGGCTTCACCGCGCTCCTCACGCTCGCGCAGACGCGCGAGGTGAAGCCCGAGTTCGCGCCCCCGATCGACGAGAACGTGATCTCGTACTGGTCGCGGTCGAACTTCCTGCGCTACGCCGAGGAGTTCTTCACGCTCAACGCCGCGATCCCGAAGCCTCGCGCGGCCGGGGAGTCAGACGTGCTGCTCGAAGTCACCCCGATCGCGCGCAACGACGACGTGCACTCCGTGGTCGAGCGCGTGAAGCAACGGGCGCAGCACATCCTGATGAGCAAGCTCCACCTGGAGTCCCGCTCGGTGATGGGCTTCGCGATGACGCTCAGCGAAGCGTGCCAGAACATCGTCGAGCACGCGGGGCGCGGTGGCTGGGTCGCGGTGCAGGCCTACAACATGAAGAAGCGGATCGGGCGCTACGGCGTGGTGATCGCGGTGTGCGATGGCGGCGTCGGGTTCCGCCGGTCGCTCGAGAGCGGACGCGGGCGGCCCGAGAGCGACCGATGGGACGACGCGATCGCACTCGAGACGGCGCTCCTCTACGGCACGAGCCGGTACCACGATCCCGGCCGTGGCCAAGGATTGAAGGGGATCCGCGGCTACGTGACGCGCTTGAAGGGAAAGGTCTCCGTGCGCTCCGGCACGGCGAGGCTCTCGATCAACATCCCCGCGTGGGATGAGGATGTGCCACGCAAGGACGGGCTCGCCCCCTTCCCGGGCGCGCAGATGCAGATCCTGATCCCCGAAGCGGACCGCGCGGTATGAGCCACATCGACGTCGGCGGCGTCCTGCGGCAAGCGGTGCATCAGGGCTATACCGATCTCGTCACCCGCTCCACCGGGATGGCGGTGCGGCACAGCATCGAGCGCGAGCTCTCGGCGCTGAAGGACGGCACCGTGACGGCCCTCGACTTCACGCACGTGGGGATGATCGACTACTCGTGCGCCGATGAGGTGGTCGCGAAGCTCCTCCTCCTCGTGGCCGGGAATGAGATCCCGCGCGGTGCCTACGTGGTGGTGCGTGGCCTCACGGAGTATCATCTCGAGGCGATCGAAGCCGTGCTCGACCACCGCGGACTCGCGCTCGTGGTGCTTGTCGAGGACGGCGGCGCGCGTCTGGTGGGCGCCGTGAACGAGGATGAGCGGCGGGCGTGGCACGTCGTCCACACCCGTGGGCGCACGCATGCGCGCGACGTCGCGGCCGAAGCAGGGCTCGATGAGGATGCGGCGGAGAATCTTCTCGAAGCGCTCATGCGCCGCCGGTTGTTGATCCGTCTCTCGGGCGAGTACGCCGCCGTCGGGACGGCGGCGGTGAGCTGAGCGGCGGATGGGGCGCACCCACCCGCCGCTGCAGGTCGTCGGCTTCATCGGCACGAAGCGCGGCGACGCCGAGCGTGGCCCCGCCATCTGGCTGCGGACCGACGACGCGCGGATGCGGCTGCTGGACGAGGGCGAGCTGGTCTGGGTCTACGGTCCGCGACGGCACGACCTCGCGCCGGTGCACTTCAACGACGAGCTCCCGCGCGGGAGTGTCGTCGTCCGCGACCTCGCCGGCGTTGCGCTGACCGAGATCGTCCGTTTGGTGAAGCTCGACGTCGACCGCCCCGTCCTCGACCCTAAATTCGCCTAATGGCCTCCCGTAAAGCTCCTCGCGCGCTCTCCCCCGCCTCGATCGTCCTCCACGGTGCTGCGGACCCGAAGGCACACGGCGATCCGGTCGTGCCACCGATCGTCCCCTCGGCGAACTTCATCCAGGAGATCGGGACCGACGCGGGACTGAAGTACGCGCGCTACCTCAACACACCGAACACCGAGCGGCTATCGAAACGCCTCGCGATGCTCGAAGGGAGTGAGGCGGCTCTCGTCCTCGCGAGTGGGATGGGCGCGACCGCATGCGCGATGCTCGCCTTGCTCCGCCCGGGCGATCATCTGCTCGCGAGTCAGTACATCTATGGTGGGACCCACCGGCTCTTCACCGAGGAGTTCACCGCGCTCGGCATCGATGTCACCCTCGTCGATCCCTTCGAGCCGCGCGCGTGGCGCAAACGGCTGCGGAAGGAGACGCGCGCGATCTTCCTCGAGTCGCCGGTCAATCCCACCACCCGCGTGCTCGACCTGCGCCCGATCTCGTACCTCACGCAAGAGATCGGACTCGCCCTCGTCGTGGACTCCACCTTCGCGAGCCCGGTGAACTTCCGCCCGCTCGAACACGGCGCCGACGTCGTCATCCACTCGGCGACGAAGTACCTGAACGGCCATCACGATGTCCTCGGCGGCGTGGTGTGTGGCACGGCGCCGTACATCGAAGAGGTGCTCCAGAAGCAGATCGTCTGGGGGCAGACCCCGGACGCGTTCTCCTGCTGGCTGCTCGAGCGTGGGCTGAAGACGCTCGACGTGCGGGTGCGGCGCCAGAACCACAATGCCGCGCGCATCGCCAACTGGTGCCTCGACCGGAAGGAGATCAAGCGCGTCCATTACCCCGGGCTCCCGGACCACCCCGACCACGAGTGCGCGCGTGAACTGATGGATGGGTTCGGCGGCATGCTGGCGATCGAACTCTCCGGTGGGGCGAAGGCGGCCGACAAGTTCCTCCGCAAGCTGCGCCTCGTCACCCATGCAGCGAGCCTGGGCGGCGTGGACACGCTCGTCTCGGAACCACGCTACTCGTCGCACGCGCGCCTCTCGACCGAGCAACGTGCCCGCATCGGCATCCCCGACGGCTTCCTTCGCATCTCGATCGGGATCGAGGACGCGGATGATCTGATCGCGGATCTCGAACAGGCGCTCAAGTAACTGATGATCCGCTTCTCGCACGTCTCGAAAGAGTACGCCAAGACCGGCCCCGCGCTGCAGGATGTGTCGTTCCAGCTCGGGAAGGGGGAGTTCGCGTTCCTCACCGGGCCGAGCGGCGCGGGCAAGAGCACGATCCTCAAGCTGCTGTATCTCGAGGAGCGTCCGAGCCGCGGCGAGATCCGCGTCGCCGGGCTCACCGCATCGAGCATCCGCGGCAACGGCGTCGCGGCCCTCCGGCGCCGACTGGGAATCGTCTTTCAGGATTTCCGCCTGCTCGAGGACCGCACCGCGGAGCAGAATGTGGCGTTCGCGCTCGAGGTCACCGGCGCACGTCCCGAGACGATCGGCCCGAAGGTCTCGCGGCTGCTCACGCAGGTCGGACTCTCCTCGAAGTCGAACGCGCTCCCACGCGAACTCTCTGGGGGCGAGCAGCAACGCGTCGCGATCGCGCGTGCGCTCGCGAACGATCCGGTGGTCCTCCTCGCGGACGAACCCACCGGGAACCTCGATGAGCGCGCGACCCGCGGCGTCTTCCAACTCCTGCGCGACATCAATGCCGCTGGGACCGCGGTCCTCATGGCCACACACGACCTCGATCTCGTGCGCCGGGCGAATCTGCGCACGCTCGAAGTGAATCGCGGACAACTCGTGTTCGATACCGCGGACGGCGGTGAAGGCCGCGCCGGGGAGGGAGCATGAGACTCGCATTCCGCGAGGCACTCGACGCATTCCGCCGCGCCCCCGTCCTGAGCGCGCTCAGCATCACCACGATCGCCTTCTCGCTCTTCGCGTTCGGCCTGTTCGGCCTCGTCGCACTCAACATCCGCAACGCGCTCCAGCAGGTGGAGGATCGCGTCGAGATCCGCGCCTTCGTGATCGACGGGACCGGCGCTGAGGCGGTCTCCGCCGCGCTCGGCGACATCGGCGCCTTCCCCGAGGTGGCCACGGTCCGATACGTGTCGCAGTTCGACGCGCTCGCGCGCGCCCGCCGCGAGCTCGGAGAGTTCAGCGACGTGTTCGAGGAGGGGATCCTCCCCGCCTCGATCGAGGTCCGTCTCAAGCCAGGGCTGCGCGATCCCGCCACGGTGCGTGGGATCTCTCGACGCATCGAGACCTATGACTTCATCGACGACGTGCGCTTCGGCGAAGAATGGGTCGAGAAGCTCTATCGCCTGCGCAACATCGCGACCATCGCCGGGATCGCCCTCGGCACCGTGTTCGCGATCGTCGCGGTCATCATCATCGGCTCAACGATCCGCATGGCCGTGCTCGCGCGTGCGCGCGAGATCAGTATCATGCGCCTCGTCGGGGCGACTGACGGCTTCATTCGCGCACCCTTCCTGATCGAGGGGTTCCTCAAAGGGACGCTCGGCGGCATCCTAGCGCTCGGCCTTGCCTGGGTGACGACCGCGATTCTCGGGCGGTTCGTGATCGTGACCGAGTTCTTCAGCCCCGGCCTCGCGCTCACAGGGATCCTCGCGGGCGCGCTCATCGGGCTCCTCGGCTCGGCGTTCAGCGTCGGGCGGCACCTCTCGCGCGCCTGATGCGGCACGGAGCGTGGATCGCGCTGGGGGTGTGCGCGGCGATCGGCCACGCGCAGCAACCGCCCGCGCCGACTCCGGCCCCCGTGCCGTCCGCGGAGCGACTCCGACAGCAACGGGACGAACTTGAGCGGGTGCGCAATGAACGCAACCAGCTCCAACAGCAGATGCAGCGCATCCAGGGGCAGGTCCACTCGCTCAGCGAGGAAGTGACCAATCTCGATCGGCAGGCGGATGCGACGGCCAGGGTCGTGAAGTCCCTCGACCTGCAGCTGACCTCGCTTGGCGAGGAGGTGGACAACGCCTCGGCCTCGCTCGTCCTCGCGCAAGATGAACTCGTGATCAAGCGTGCGCTCCTCGGTCGTCGGGTGCGCGAGATCTACAAACGCGGACCGCTCTACTCGCTCGAAGCCCTTCTCTCGGCGCAGTCGTTCGGCGCCCTCGTCGCGCGCTACAAGTATCTCCATCTCGCGGCGCAGCGTGACCGGGTGCTCGTGCACCGGGTCGAGACGCTCAATGAGCAGATCGGCGGGCATCGCACCCAACTGGTCCGGCTGCGGACGGACATGGAACTCAGTCGCGAGGAACGCGCCGCTGAGGAGCGCCGATTGCGCGAGCTCGAAGGGGTGCGCGGACGGTCCCTGCAGGCCGCGCAACGCGAGCAGACGCGCACGGCGGCACGACTCGCCGCGATCCAGCGCGACGAACAGCGACTCTCCACCCTCATCGCGTCAGCAGACGCCGAACGGCGACGCGTCGAGGGGCGCCCGAACGCGGGTCCCGCGAGCATCTCCACGCTGCGCACCACCGACCTCGGGCGCCTCGCGTGGCCCGTGGATGGCACCATCCTCTACCGCTTCGGCCGCGCGATCAACCCCAACAACACCACCATCCGATGGAACGGTGTGGGGATCGGGGCGATCGCGGGCACGCCAGTGCGCTCCGTGGCCGACGGCGCGGTCGTCGTCGCCGAGAACGTCGGGACCTATGGCCTCACCGTGATTCTACAGCACGGGGGTGGCGACTATTCCGTCTACGGGTCGCTCGCGCGCGCTGATGTGAAGAAGGGGCAGAAGGTCACGAAGGGGCAGACGCTCGGCACCGTCGGTCGCGCCGACCCCGACATGGAGCCCCACCTGCACTTCGAAATCCGCCCGCGTGGCCGCGCCGTGGATCCGCTGGATTGGCTCCGGCAGCAGCCGCGATGAACGTCGCGCGCTGCGCGGTCTGCACGCGCTTCCGCCTGTACGAACCGGAGGACCGGTTCTGCATCGTCTGCGGGAGCGAGGCACTGGAACCCCAATGTCGCTGTGGACGTGCGTTCGAGTACGCGCTCGCGGAGACGGGTGACTTACACTGCCCGCGCTGTGGCCGACAGCTGCGCGGCAGCGTGGTGGAGATCGAGTGAGCGCACCGCTCGGCGCGCACATCAGCACGGTCGGCGGCGTCCCGCTCGCGCCGCCGCGGGCGGTGGAGATCGGCGCTACGGCGATGCAGATCTTCACCAAGCAACCGAATCGATGGGCGGAGCGCGAGATCGACGCCGCCGAAGCGGAGGCGTGGCGCACCGCGCTCGCGGCGACCGACGTACGCTTCGTGAATGCGCACGACTCCTACCTGATCAATCTCGCATCGCCGGAGCCGACGCTTCGCGCGCGCTCCATCGAGAGCTTTCGCGCCGAGTTGCGCCGCTGTCACGCACTCGGGCTCGACGCGCTCGTGTCGCATCCGGGCAACTTCATCGATGACCGCGACGCGGGGATCGCACGCAACGCCGACGCGATCACCGAGGCGCTCGAAGCGGAGCGCGGCCCCACGCGACTCCTGATGGAGCTCACCGCCGGCCAAGGGACGGTGATCGGGTCGACCTTCGAGGAGATGGCGATGCTGATCGCGCGGATCCCGCGTGCGCTGCAGGCGCGCGTGGGCGTCTGCCTCGACACCGCGCACATCTGCGGCGCGGGCTACGATCTCGCGACCGACTACGACGGCGTCTGGGCGCGCTTCGCTGACACGATCGGCCTCGATCGGCTCGGCCTCATCCATCTGAACGATTCCGCCGCGCCGCTCGGGTCGCACAAGGATCGGCACGCCCTCATCGGCGAAGGCGCCGTGGGTGATGCCGCCTTCGCACGGCTGATGCAGGATCCGGCGCTCGCAGCGATCCCCAAGGTGCTCGAGACGCCGAAAGGGGACGACATGGTCACCAACGATCGCGCCATGCTCGCAAAGCTCCGCGGCTTCGCGGACGCGCCGCGGGCGAAGCGACGTGCGTCGCCTCGCCCGCGCGGACGCCCTCGTTAGAAGACGACCTTGTACACCAGGGAGAGATTGCGCCCGGGGTTCGCGGCGTAGCTCTTGATGCGGCTCGCCGCGTCGAAAAAGCGGACATCGCCAACATTATCAGCTCGGACCGTGAACGAGTGCACGCGCCCGTTCACGATCACGTTCCACCCCGCGCTCACGTTGACCACGGTGTAGGCCCCGGTGACGACGTCCACCGGCCCGCCCGAGGTGCGATCCTGCGCGAAGGCATGCCGCACGTCGCCGCCGAAGGTGCGCTTGCCGTCATCCCATCGCATCGACGCGCCGAGGCGCGCGGCGGGAATGAAGGGAAGGTCGCCCCCGCGCGCGAACGCGCCCCGGGTCAGATCGCCGCTCGCGCCAGCGACCCACCGCTGCCCCACGCGCCACTCCGCCTGCCCTTCGATGCCCCGGAGCGTCGCGTCGCCCTGCCGATAGCGCGCGAGCGGAACGGTGTTGCCCTCATACACCGTGTCGCCGGTCACATCGACGGTGATGAAGTCGCTCACGCGATTCACATAGCCCGCGATCTGCGCGTTGGCGCGTGCGCCTTCGAACTTGAGCACGCCGTCGACGCCGACGTTGTGTTCGGCCTTGAGCGACGCCGTCCCCTGCTCATACGATGCCGTCGCGAAGTGATACGCGTTGGAGAAAAGCTCCTCGACGGTCGGTGCCCGGAAGGCGCGCGCCACGCTGGCGCTCGTGGACCACCGCGCGCTCAAGGGGACGGCGACGCCGAAGGAGCCGGTGAGATTGTCGAAGCGTCGTGACTGTGCCGCGCCGAACTTCCGATCGCCCACCTGTGACGCGATGCCGTAGTAGTCATACCGGAGGCCGGCCTGGATCCGCGGGACACGCGCATCGCCGTTAGCGGCCGCGGCCAGCGCGACCTCCTGGTACGCGAACAGCCCGAGTGCATTGCTGTTCGCGGCGGGGGTCAACGCCTCTTCGCCACTCGCCGAGTACTGCTTGAACAATCCTTGGGCACCGAGCGTGCCGTGCCAAGGGCCGGCCGTTGTCTTCACCGTTGCCGTCGCCGTCTGGGTCTGCAGATGAAAACTCGTGCCGATGTTCCCGTCGGGCTCGACTTCATCGTGACGATAGTCGAGCGCGGAGGCTTCGAGCTTCGCATACGGGAATCGCGCCGAGCTGGGATTGAACGTCGCACGACCGGTCGCGCCAAGGCGACGCCCGCGAATGCGCACGCCGACCTCATCCGATCCCGCTTCCGCTGGCAGCCCATAGTCGAAGTCGTACCCGCGCAGCACGACGCCGCCATTACTGCGGTCGGTCACGTAGCCGAGCGCCATCGTGCCGTTCAGATTGAGCGCGTCCGTCTCCAGCATGCGCACGCCGCCACCTTGGCGCACATCACCCGTGTGGCGGGCACTTCCGCTCGCGGCCACGGCCCAGTTCTTCGCGATCGGCGCCGTCACGCTCCCGTGCAGCGCGCCGCCCGGGTTCACCGATTCGGCCTGGAGCGCCATCGTGCCTTCGACATGGGACGGAACGGCACTCGGCAGATCGTTTGAGACCACATTCACCACGCCGCCGAGCGCGTTGTTACCGTAGAGCAGTGCGGCGGGTCCGCGCACGACCTCGATGCGTTGCGCCGCGAGCGGATCGATCGCGACTGAGTGGTCGGGTGCGCTCGAGGCGAGGTCACCCGATCGCTCGCCGTCCTGGAGCACGAGGATCCGATCGCCGGTCAGCCCGCGGATGACCGGCATCGCGGCGTTGGGACCGTTGTAGCGCATCGCCACGCCAGGCGACGCGACCAGCGTCTGCGCCACCGAACTCCCGATCGTCCGGGAGAGCGCCTTTCCCGAGAGCTCCGCCACGGCCTGCGTCGCACCATGCGGATCGCCACCGCCCGGTGCGGCCGCGACGACCACCGCTTGCAGCTGCAGCACGGTCTCGGTCATCTGGATGTTCACCCGCACATCGGGGCCGGCGGCGGGCATGACGATGTCGACGTGCTTCGCAGCGAAACCGATGAGATGCGTGGTGAGGTGATAGCGCCCGGCGGGGATACCCCGCAGCGTGAAGCCACCGTTCGCATCGGTGGTCGTTGTGCGGCCGAGTTCGACGAGGACGACGGCGACGTTCGGGAGCGGTGTGCCCGCGTCACTCTTGACGGTGCCCACCAGCGCGGGGGTCGCGGCGGCCGCGAGCCCTACCGGGTGTGCGAGGAGGAGCGTCGCGAGCGCGCGACGCCAATGACCGATGGACATGACGAAGAGGGGAATCGAGAACGGAAGAGGACCGCGAGCCGCGGTCGCGAGCACCAGGCCGAGCGCACGACGCCAGCGGCGTCGCAGCGTCAGACGGTGGGAGGCGCTCGGGAGCGCTGCGTCGCGACGGTGCGCAGCAGCGGCAACTGCGCCGACGACGGCCAGATCGCCGGCGCGGTGGTGGCGATCCCGACGGCCAGCGTCGGCGATGGCGGCGGCGAACTCCGGGTGTCCGCCACCTGCTGGCAGAGCACGCAACGGTCGTCGTGCGCCCACGCATGGCGGACCCCTGCCTCTTCTACGTGCGTGACGGCCCGATCCATCGTCCCATCCTGGATCGCGCGCGCCTCGATCGACGCAACCGCGACGCCCCCGCCGAACTGGAGGAGCGCGGAGGCGACCATCAGGAGCTGT
Source organism: Gemmatimonadaceae bacterium (assembly GCA_019745365.1). Taxonomy (GTDB): domain Bacteria; phylum Gemmatimonadota; class Gemmatimonadetes; order Gemmatimonadales; family Gemmatimonadaceae; genus JAIETI01. The sequence continues at coordinate 15,622 of JAIETI010000112.1, forward strand.
GCGAGCACAGTGCGAGCGGAACCGGGGCGCGGCAGGAGGAACTCCGATACCGAAAGGGACGCATTCAAGTATACGCGGGACTGCCCATGCAAGTTCAGCCCTTGTGGTGGCTCGTCGAGCGCATCAGCTTGGCGCGCCATGCGCTCTCTGCTCCGATGCGCCCTCGTGCTGAGCGTCGTCGCGTGTGCCGGCGATACCCCGCTCGCCCCTCCCCCCGCCTCGCCGGCGTTCGATCCGACGCAGCTCACGGGCGGTGTCCGCTATCGCTGGCCGAGCGGCCGCACCATCGCGGTTTTCGTCGATCCGACCGCCGTCCCGTCCACCCTCGATCTCGCCGGTGCAGTGACCGCAGGCACCACCGCCTGGGTCGCAGCGCTCCAGAACCGCGACTTCACCTTCCGCATCGCGAGTCGCGCCGACGACGCCGACGTGATCATCCACCTCCGCGATGCGCCCGCGCTCGTGGGAGCGGCCACCTGCAGCGCCCCGAGCCCCAGCGGCGGCGGCGTCACCTTCATCTGCCCGGGAACCGACACCGCGCTCACCCTCCCGCTCCTGACCGGGCCGCGTGGGCGGGTGAAGGTTGATATCACGATCGCGACCTTCTCCTCGACGACGAACACACAACTCCGCGCGCTGGTGACCCACGAGTTGGGACATGCCGTGGGGATTGGAGGCCACTCCACGCAGCCGACGGACGTGATGTTCGCGGCGCCCACCACCGCCCAGCTCAGCGACCGCGACATCCAGACCCTGCGCTGGCTGGTCGCCCAACCCTACCAGCTCCGATTGTAGGCCGCGTTTCGGGTTTTGCTCGGCCGGACCCCCACTGGGGGGCGAAGGCGTTTAACTTTCACGGCTCCCTATGAAACGCGAAGACGCCCTCGAATACCACCGCCGCGGCCGACCCGGAAAGATCGCGGTCGTCCCGACCAAACCGCTGAACAATCAGCGGGACTTGGCACTCGCCTATTCGCCCGGCGTCGCTGAGCCCTGCCTCGAGATCCAGGCCAACCCCGACGACGCCTACCAGTACACGGCCAAGGGAAACCTCGTGGCCGTCGTCACGAACGGGACGGCCGTGCTCGGACTCGGCAACATCGGCGCGCTCGCCGGGAAGCCGGTCATGGAGGGGAAAGGGAATCTCTTCAAGCAGTTCGCGGACATCGATGTCTTCGATCTCGAGGTCGGCTCCCAAGACCCCGACGACCTCATCAAGTTCTGCCAGCTCCTCGAGCCCACCGTCGGCGGGATCAACCTCGAAGACGTGAAGGCCCCCGACTGCTTCTACGTCGAGGAGACGCTCCGCAAGACGCTGAAGATCCCCGTCTTCCACGATGATCAGCACGGGACGGCGATCATCTCGGGCGCGGCGCTGCTGAACGCGGTGGAGCTCGTCGGCAAGGAGCTCGCGCAGATCCGCGTCGTCTTCAGCGGCGCCGGTGCCGCCGCGATCAGCACCGCCGAGCACTACATCCGGCTCGGCGTGCAGCGCGAACACATCATCATGTGCGACCGCGAGGGACCGCTCTACGCCGGGCGCACCACCGGGCTCGACGCGTACAAGTCGCGCTTCCTCGTCGCGACGGAAGCGCGCTCGCTCGCCGAAGCGCTGCGTGGCGCCGACGTCTTCGTCGGACTCAGCGCGGCAGGCGCGGTCACCGGTGAGATGGTCGCCGGGATGGCGAAGGACCCGATCATCTTCGCGCTGGCCAACCCGGTGCCGGAGATCCTCCCGCACGAGGTGCGTGCGGTGCGCGACGACGCAATCATCGCGACCGGGCGCTCCGACTATCCGAACCAGATCAACAACGTCCTCTGCTTCCCCTTCATCTTCCGCGGCGCGCTCGACGTGCGCGCAACGGAGATCAATGAAGAGATGAAGATGGCCGCGACCAAGGCGCTCGCCGAGCTCGCGCGCCAAGAGGTGCCGGACTCGGTCGCCCAGCTCTACGGGTTGCGCCATGTGAAGTTCGGGCGCGACTACATCATCCCCTTCCCCTTCGATCCGCGCGCGCTCCTCTGGGTCGCACCGGCTGTCGCGTGGGCCGCGGTCGCCACCGGCGTGGCGCGCGATATCGTCGAGTTCGACGACTACCGCGAACAGCTCGAAGGGCGCCTCGGACGTCTGCGCGGCGTGATGCGTGGGCTCATCAATCGTGCGCATCACGACCCCAAGCGCGTCGTCTTCCCCGAAGGTGAGGATCCGAAGGTGATCCGCGCGGCCGCCGCGTCGGTCGAGGAGGGCTTTGCACATCCCATCCTCCTCGGGCGGGCCGATCGTATCCGCGCGACCGCGGAGGAGTTGAGCGTCTCGCTTGAGGGGATCCACATCGAGGAGCCGGGCAACTCACCTCACCGCGACCGCTACGCGCAGTACCTCTGGCAGCGCCGCCAGCGGAAGGGGCTCTCGCTCGACGAGGCGCACCAGCGCCTCTATCGCGGGATCTACTTCGGCGCGTGCATGGTCGCCTGCGGCGATGCCGACGCGATCGTCGCCGGGCTCAACAAGCACTACCCCGAGACGGTGCGCCCCGCGCTCGAGGTGATCGGTGCGAACGACACCGACAAGCTTGTGAGTGGGCTCTATCTCCTTGTCACCGACAAGCATCTCCTGCTCTTCGGTGACACCACCGTGAACATCGACCCCACGAGCGAACAGCTCGCGACGATCGCGCTCTCCGCGTCGCGCGTGGCGCGCATCTTCGGGTTCGAACCGCGGGTGGCGATGCTCTCCTTCTCGAACTTCGGCTCGGTACCGCATCCCGAAGCGGAGAAGGTCGCGGCCGCGGTGCGCATCGTGCGCGAGCGTGACCCGAGTGTGATCGTCGACGGCGAGATGCAGGCCGACATCGCCTTCAGCGAGGGCGTGCTCGCCGGGCGCTATCCGTTCTCCGCGCTCAAGTCGGCCCCGAACGTCTGCATCTTCCCGAACCTCAGCGCGGGCAACATCGCGTATAAGCTGCTCACCCAGGTGGGTGGCGCGACCGCGATCGGCCCGATCCTCGTCGGGATGGCGCACCCGGTGCACGTGCTCGAACAGAACGCGGACGTGCAGGAGATCGTGAACATGGCCGCCGTCGCGGTCATCGATGCTCAAGAGCGCGCGCGTATCAACTGACCCCACCACCCCGCGCCGTTCGACCGGCTGCGGGTCCCTACCCTCCCCGATCCATGACGCCTTCGACTTCCTCGACCGCCGCCACCACCCGCCACGCCGCTGCCGGCCTCAGTGCCCAAGGGCTCGCGCCCGCGGGGACGATCCACTGGAACCTGCTGACGCCCGAGCTCATGCTCGCCGCGTCGCGTCGCAACGAAGGCGAGTTCGCCGCGCGCGGGCCGTTCGTCGCGGTCACGAAGCCGCACACCGGTCGCTCGCCGAACGACAAGTTCGTCGTCCGCGAACCGTCGTCCGAGGCCGACGTCGATTGGGGCAAGGTCAACCAGCCGATCACCGAGGCGCACTTCGACACGCTCCTCGCCGACGTGAAGCAGTACCTCAATGGGCTCGATGAGCTGTTCGTGCAGGACCTGTACTGCGGCGCCGACCCGGCTACCCGCCTCTCGGTGCGCTATATCCTGCCGAACGCGTGGCACGCGAACTTCGTCCGCAACATGTTCATCCGCCCGCCGGTGAATGAGCTCGCGGGCTTTGCGCCGAACTTCACGGTCTACCACGCGCCGGAGTTCCAGGCCGACCCCGCGCGTCACGGCACGCGCACCTCAACCTTCATCGTGCTCAACCTCGCTAAGCGCACGATCCTCATCGGCGGCACGCGCTATGCCGGAGAGTTGAAGAAGTCGATGTTCACCGTGATGAACTACCTCCTCCCCAAGCAGGGCATCCTCTCGATGCACTGCTCGGCCAACATCGGCAGCGGCGGCGACACTGCGCTCTTCTTCGGGCTCTCCGGCACGGGAAAGACCACGCTCTCGGCGGACCCAGAGCGCGAGCTCATCGGCGATGACGAGCACGGCTGGGCGTCCACCGGCACCTTCAACTTCGAAGGCGGGTGCTACGCGAAGGTCATCAACCTCTCCGCCGAGGGCGAGCCCGACATCTACCAGACCACGGAGATGTTCGGTACGATCCTCGAGAACGTCGTCCTCGATCCGGACACCAAGCAGGTGCGCTTCGAGGAGCAGTCGATCACCGAGAACACGCGCGCCTCGTACCCGCTGCATTACATCAAGAACCACGTCCCGAACGGGCGCGGCGGGCACCCGAAGCATGTGGTGTTCCTCACGGCGGACGCCTTCGGCGTCCTCCCGCCGATCGCGAAGCTCACCGCCGAACAAGCGATGTACTACTTCCTCTCGGGCTACACGGCGAAGCTCGCCGGCACCGAGCGCGGCGTGACCGAGCCACAGGCCACCTTCTCCGCCTGCTTCGGCGCGGTGTTCCTCGTCTGGCACCCGACGAAGTACGCTGAGATGCTCGGCCAGCTGCTGAAGGAGCACGGCAGCCAGGTGTGGCTCGTGAACACGGGGTGGAGCGGTGGCGCGTATGGCGTCGGGACGCGGATGAAGCTCGTGCATACCCGTGCGATGGTCCGCGCCGCGCTGGCGGACCAGCTCAACGGCACCGCGCTGCGCACCGACCCGGTGTTCGGTCTGCACGTGCCGACGGCGATCGCGGGGGTGCCGAGCGAGGTGCTCGATCCGCGCAGCACCTGGGCGGACGGCGCCGCGTACGACGCGCAGGCGAAGAAGCTCGCCGCGATGTTCCGGGAGAACATCACGAAGTTCGGCGGCGCGGTGAGCGCCCCGATCCTCGCGGCCGGCCCGCAGGGGTAACGGAGCGGCGGCGGCGCCTCGCGCGCCGCCGCGCTCTCCGCGCGATGCTCCATATCCGCTGCCCGCTCTATTCGAGCATCACCGTCGAATCGGCGTTCCTGCCGATCCTCGACGGTCCGGAGATGCAACGCCTCCGGAATGTGCGGCAGCTCGGCCTTGCACACCTCGTCTATCCGGGCGCGACGCACTCGCGCTTCGAACACGCGCTCGGCGCCTATCACCTCGCGCGCGTCGCCACGGCGATGCTGCGCGAGCGCGGCGCGCTCGCCGCGATCGCGCCCGAGGAGCCGGCGCTGGTGATGGCGGCGGCGATGCTCCACGACATCGGCCACTATCCGTTCTCCCATGCCTTGGAGGAGATCGGGCTCGAGCACCACGAGTCCGTGGCGGTCCCCTTCATCCTCGATGGTCCGATCGCAGACGTGCTCCGGGGGTTCGCTCCCGATGCGCCGTCGCGCGTGCTCGCGATGATCCAAGGGACGAGTGAGAGCCCGCTCGGTGGCCTGATCTCGGGCTCGATCGACCTCGATAAGATCGACTACCTGCGGCGCGACGCGCGGATGTGTGGCGTGCCCTACGGCGAGATCGACCTCGACCGGCTCCTGCACGCACTCGTGGTGGTCTCCCGCCCCAGCGACGGCCGCCTCACGGTGGGGATCCGCGAGAAGGGGCTCGCCGCACTCGAGTCGCTGCTCTTCGCGAAGTACCAGATGTACCGCAACGTGTATTGGCATCACGCGGCGCGCAGCGCGACGGCGATGTACAAGCGGCTCGTGGCCGATGCGCTCGCCGCGGGGCGATTGGACGGCCGCGCCGTGGCGCGCTTCACCGACGAAGGGCTCCTGCACGCGCTCTCGACCGCCGCCCCCGGCGCCCTCCTCGACGCGATCCGCCTGCGGCGCCTCTACAAGCGGTCATTCGAGCGGAGCGCCGCGGACCTCGAGGGGACGTCGCTCGAGTGGATCGCCGCCGACCCGGCGCGCACGCGGCGCGCTGAGGATGCGCTCGCCCAACAGCTCGGTCTCGCGCCGGGCGAGCTCCTGCTCGACTATCCCGCGAAGGAACGGATGCTCGGCCTCGACCTCCCCGTGCTCTCGCGCGACGGGACCATCCGACAGCTCACCGACGACGGGATGCGCGGACTGATCAACCTCCCGATGCTCGCCGACGAGTTCTATCGGACCGCGCGGTACCTGCGCGTGCTCACGGTGCGGCGGATCGACGTCACCGAGCGCGTCATCCTCGACGCGCTCGCGTCGGCGTAGCGGCGCACGTCAGCCGCGCGGGACCGCGCGCAACCAGCTCTGCGGTGGGGTCCGCCGTTCGCGCATCAACTCCACGAGCGTCGCCGGCATCCGCCGAGCCCACCACGGCGTGACCGCGGCCGGCAGATCGGCGGGCGTCCGAACCCCGGGCTCTTCGCGCGTGATCGTGTGCGTCGCGCTGAAGCGCGCGAGCATCACCGGCTCCGTCGGCGTCTCGGGCGGGCCATGGCATTCGATCAGGAGTTCCGCGCGCGTGAGCGCTGGGATCAGCGCCGGGTCGAGGAGCGGCACTTCGCCGCCGTCGATGTCGCAGACGATCAGCACGCCACGACCGTCGCCGAGCACCTCGGCCAACCGTGCGTCATCCGCAAAGCCACCGATCGAGACGCGCGCGGCGACACCGTTCGCTGCGACCGCTGCGGCAAGGGTGGCATGCGCCTCTTCGTCGCCTTCGAAGGCCCAGACCATCGCATTGGGCATGAGGCGCGCGAGCCCGATCGCGTAGTAGCCGTGGCGTGCGCCGATGTTGATGATCGTGTGCGGCGGCGCGGCGCACCACTCGGCGATCCACGGAAAGACCTCGCGTTCGTACGTCCCGATCAATTCGGACCCTGCCGGGCGTCCCATCAGCTGCATCCCGACGAAGGCGCCGGAGAGGACGCGATCGTCCGCGGCCGCACGGAGGCGCCCGTAGAGGAAGCGCTGTTTCGGGCGAAGGATCCACCGGACGACATCGCGCGTCCACGGTGGGAGGTGCTTGAACGTGCGGAGGAAGGGGCCACTGCGCTCGATCGGGCGGCGCCCGATGAGCATCTCGAAGAGGATCCGCGCCGTCGAGGGTGGGACGCGCGGCGCGGGCGCGGTCACGCGCCCTTCGTGCGTCCGTGCGCGGCGGCCAGCTCGCGCGCGATGCCACGGTAGAACGCGGCGTCGGGCACCTTCCCTTCCTGCTCGAGCGACCAGGCGCACCGCTCGAGGGCGTAGAGGATGTTGCCGAGGTACAGCTCCGACAGCCCCGCGACCGTGGGCGGTGCCGCGTCAGCCATTCGTGATCGCGGCGGTGTCGAGCGACGAGACCTGGATGACGACCGCGGTGATGTTGTCGAGTCCGCCGCGACCGTTCGCCTCGTTGATGAGCGAGTCCACCACGCGCCCTGGCCCCGCCCGCACCAGCAGGATCTGTTGGAGGCGGCGATCGTCGACCATCCCGGTGAGGCCGTCGCTGGCCACGAGGAACACGTCGCCGATCTTCACCTCGCCTTCGTAGAGGTCCGCCTCGACCTCCTCCGACGCGCCGACGCAACGTGTGATCACGTTGCTGTACGGGTGGTAGCGCGCCTGCTCCGGCGTCAGCAGCCCCGCGTCGACCTGCTCTTGCACGTACGAGTGGTCCTTCGTGAGCTGTGTCAGGGCGCCGTCACGCAGGAGGTACACGCGCGAATCACCGATCTGGCCGATCAGGTAGCGGTTGTCCGAGAGCACGAGCGCGCTCGCGGTCGTCCCCATCCCCTGCTTGTCGCTCTCCGAGAGCATGCGATCGTAGATCGCGCGATTGGCTTCCTTGAGCGCGTTCGCCATGCGCTGATGCGCGGTGGCGTCGTTGACCGTGCGGAGCTGCAAGAGTTCGCGCGAGACGATCTGGCACGCCATCTCGCTGGCGACCTCGCCGGCCGCGTGTCCGCCCATCCCGTCGCAGACGACGAAGACGCCGCGATGCGCATCGGCATCCGCGAAGAAGTTGTCCTCGTTGCCCGAGCGTACCATGCCGACGTCAGTGCCGGCTCCCACCGCGAGTTGCACGCTTATGCCCGAGTGCTGAGGAGGAGGACGAGCATCGACGCCCCTGCGGCGCCGAGGGTCAGGATTGCCGCGATCACTACCGCACACCCCTTCTTCTTCTCGGCGACCGGAGCCGCCTCCGTCTTGGCCGGCGCTTTCGCGGTCGTCGCCGCACGCTTCGCGGCATCGACATTGAGCGCGGCGATCGCGCGCGTCCCCTTCCCTGCGTCAGGCGCATCGCCCACCGCCCGGAAGGTCATCTTGATCCCGCCGAACCGAAGGTCCGGCGCGCCTTCGATCCGCTGCTCACCCTGCACTCGGCGACCGCCGAGATACGTCCCGTTCGTCGAGTCCTGATCGACGAGCCACCACCCGTCGCCCCGCTTTTGCAATTTGGCGTGCGAATCGGAGACGGATTCGTCGTTCAGGACGATGTCATTATGCTCGCCGCGCCCGACATTCGTGAGCGCAGCGTAGAGTTCGAACCGCGTCCCCTTGGCGGGGCCCTCAGACAGCATTTCGAGCGTCGCGAGTGGAGCGCGACGCGGAGGAACAGGAGCAACAGGAGCAACAGGCGCAACAGGAGCAACAGGCGCCACGGGCTCGGCTGGGGCCGCGGAGGCGATCGCCGACTCGACGGCGATGGGGTCAGGCGCCGCAGGCGCAACCGGAGCCGCGGGCGCTCCTGGCGCTGGCGCGCTCGGCGCAGGCGCCGCCGCCTTCGCGGTATCGGCGTAGAAGCGGAACTCCTCCGGGCCGACCTTGATCACATCGGCGCGCCCCAGGAGTTGGTTCTGCTCCACGCGCTGCCCGTTCACGAACGCCCCGTTCGTGCTGTAATCGGTGAGGAGGTACCCCCCCTCGCCCAGCGCAATCCCGATGTGTTTGCGCGACACCTCGCCGCTCGCGATCACGATGTCGTTCCCGACCTCGCGGCCGATCGTGAGCCCGACATCCGGGATCGCGTATTCGCGACCATCGACGAGACTCACCAGTCGGCCGCCGGTCGCCGTGGTCGGCTTGGCCGGCGCCGCCCCACGCGCCTTGGCAAGTGCGCCGAGGTCCGCTGCGGAGATGAACTGCGTGCTCCCGCCCTTGTCATCGTCGCCGTAGCGAAGCTCCTGCCCGCCGACCTCCAATCGGTCGCCGTGCAAGAGCGGGACGGGCTCGACGCCCGCCGCCACACCGTTCACCGTCACGACCGCGTCAGGACGACCACGCCGCACGACCACTTGCTTCTCTCCGGCGAGCACGATCACCGCGCTCGCAGACGCGTCGTCGCCCGGGAGTCGCACGCCGGCGCCGTCAAAGGCGCCCACGGTCAACTCACCCGCCGCCAACGGGATGCGCTGGTCCTTGAACTGGAGGTACGGCATGGAAGGGGGAAGCTACCCCCCGCCCCGCAGGGGGGCAAGCAAGGACGACCCCCCGCCGCGCTCTATGGTACGTTCTTGCCCAGATTCCCTCAGGGGACCTGGGCGCCGCGCTGCAACTGCGTGAGCCGCGCGTAGAGCCCGTCCAGCGCCAGCAACTCCCGGTGGGTGCCCCGTTCCCGCACCTCGCCGTGGTGCATCAGGAGGATCTGCGCCGCGTCCACGACCGTGCTGAGCCGGTGCGCCACCGCGATCGTCGTCCGCCCCGCCCGCAGCGTGCCAAGCGCGGCCTGGATCTCCGCCTCGATGGTGCTGTCGACCGCGCTGGTGGCCTCATCCAAGAGCAGCAAGGGAGGGTCCGCGGCGACGGCCCTCGCGAAGGAAAGCAGTTGACGCTCCCCGACGCTGACCGTCGCGCCGCGCTCGCCAAGGACATGAGCGTAGCCGCCGGGCAACCGCGCGATCACCCGGTCCGCGCCGACCGCGCGGGCCGCCGCCTCGACCTCGACCGCCGTCCGCTCGCTCGCCAGCCGGATGTTGGCTGCGATGTCGTCCGCGAACAGGAAGATGTCCTGCTGCACGTACCCCACCTGCGCCCGGAGCACACTGAGGGGCAGCGTACGGATATCGACCCCGTCGAGCGTGATGCGCCCACGCTGGGGATCGTGGAAGCGCAGGAGCAGGTTGATGATCGTCGTCTTTCCCGCGCCGGTGTGCCCGACGATCGCCAGCGTCTCCCCCGACGCCGCGGCGAACGACACATCACGCAGCACCCACACCGGGTCCGGCGCGGTCGCGTCGTAGCTGAACCAGACCCCTTCGAACGCCACGCGCACCCCGCCGCGCCGTGGTGGCAACGTCGCCGAACCGTCCACGATGGTGACCGGCGTATCGAGGAGCCCGAAGATCCGCTCACACGCCGCGACCGCCTGCTGGAGCGTGTTGTACTTGTCGGCGAGATCCTGCAGCGGCTGGAAGAAGCGCCGCGCGAGCTGAAGGAACGCGGCGACCGTCCCGACGGTCACCGTCCCGGCGTTCACGCGCCCGGCCGCACTCACCAGCAACAATGCGAGCGCCACCGAGGTCAGCACCTCGATCGCCGGCAGGAAGAATGCGTAGAGTGTGACGCTCCTGAGCTGTGCCGCCAGATGCTCTTGGTTCCGCTCAGCGAACGCGTCGCGCTCGCGTCGCTCCTGCCCGAAGAGCTGCACGACGCGCATCCCGGTCAGCCGCTCTTGGAGGAACGCGTTCATCCGCGCCACCTTCCCGCGGATCTCGCGGAACGCCGCACGCACCCGCGACTGGAACGTCCGTGAGGCGAACGCGATCGCGGGGACGACCGCGAAGGTGGCGAGCGCGAGCCGCCAATCCACCGCGAGCATCAGCGCCGCGATCAACGTCACCGTGAAGAGGTCGCCGAGCCCCGCGACGACGCCCGCCGTGAACAGCTCATTGAGCGACTCGACATCACTCGTCACCCGCGTCACGATGCGCCCGACCGGCGTGCGGTCGAACCAGGCGATGTCGAGCCGCTGCACATGCGCGAAGAGGTCGCGACGCAGGGCGTGCATCACACGCTGACCCAGACGCGCGGTGAGGATCGACTCGCCCCATCCGCACGCGAACTGCACCAACAGCGCGCCGATTAGGAGGAGCGCGTCGCGTTGCACCCGGCCGATCGCGCCGGCCGGCACCGCGACGTCGACCACGTCCCGCGTGAGCATCGGCCCCGCGAGTTGTAGTGCTCCCTCGGCGAGGAGCAGCGCCGTCGCCGCGAGCGCGAGACCGAGGTGCGGACGGACGTAGGGGGCGAGCCGACGGAGGTAGCGCGTCTCCACGCCACGTGGCGGGGCGTCGTCAGTCTCCACGGGCGCGGTCACAGTGGGGATTCTAACATCTCCGCGCACCGATGTAGCTTCCACGGGTGTCCGATCGGCTCATCGTCCGCCGCGCGCGGCAGCACAACCTGCAGGGGATCGACCTCGACCTGCCGCGGCGCGCGATCACCGTCATCACCGGTCCGTCGGGCTCCGGGAAGTCGTCGCTCGCGTTCGACACGATCTACGCCGAAGGGCAGCGCCGCTATGTCGAATCGCTGAGCGCGTACGCGCGCCAGTTCCTCGAGCGCATGCCGAAGCCCGACGTCGATCTCATCGAGGGGCTCTCTCCCGCCGTCGCGATCGAACAGTCGGAGCCCTCGAAGAGCTCACGGTCGACGGTGGGGACCGCCACGGAGATCGCGGACTACCTGCGTCTCCTCTGGGCGCGCGCGGGGCGCACGATCTGCCCGTTGTGCGGCCGTGAGCTGCGCCCCGACACCCCCGCGAGCGCGACCGATGCGGTGCTCTCGCATCCCGCAGGCGCGCGCGTGATGATCGGGTTCGTACTCCATGCGTCGGAGAAGATCACGCACGCGACGCTCGTCGATGCGCTCCGCGCGAAGGGATTCGTACGACTCCTCGTTGACGGCACGATGCTCCATCTCGATGAGCTCCCGCCCAAGCTCGACCTCGCTCGCGCGACGGAGCGCGTGGTCATCGTCGATCGCCTGAGCGTCGATCCCGCGACGCGCACCCGGTTCGACGACGCCTTCCACCTCGCGTTCACCGAGGGCGAAGGCGATGCGGTCGCGCTCTTTCCTGACACGGACACGCGCCTCCGTTTCACCACGCGCTTCGAGTGCCCCAACGACGGCCACCGGGCGCCCGTCCCGTCGCCGCAACTCTTCTCGTTCAACAATCCGCAGGGCGCGTGCAGCACCTGCAACGGCTTCGGCGCCACGCTTGAGTACGATGAGTCGCTCATCGTCCCCTACCCCGAGCGCACGCTGGCCGGCGGTGCGGTCCACCCCTGGACGATGCCGCGCTACGAGAACAAGCGCCGCGCGCTCGCGGAGCACTGCCGCGCGCAGGGGATCCCCCTCGACGTCCCGTGGCAGCGGCTCTCCGCCGCGCAGCGCGCGCTCATCCTCCGCGGCAAGGCGAAGGGGTTCACGGGGATCGTCACCCACCTCGTCTCGCTCGAGGAGAAGAAGTACAAGCAGTACATCCGCGTTTTCCTCCGACAGTACCAGCTCGCGGTGGAGTGCCACAGCTGCGGCGGGTCCCGCCTCACCGCCGCGGCGCGCGACGTCCGTGTGGGAGGCGAACGGATCACCACCGTGACCGCGTGGCCTGTCGATCAGCTGCGCGACTGGATCGACGCGCTCGCGCTCACGCCAAATGAGATGGCGATCGCGACCCACGTGCTGCACGAAGCCCGCGCGCGACTGCGCTTCCTGTGCGACGTCGGGCTCACGTACCTCACGCTCGACCGCCCCACCCGCACGCTCTCCGGCGGCGAAGCGCAGCGCATCACGCTCGCCAACGCCCTCGGCGCACAGCTCGTGGACACGCTCTACGTGCTCGACGAGCCGAGCATCGGCCTCCATCCGCGCGACCTCGATCGCCTGATCGACATCGTGCGACGACTCCGCGATGGCGGGAACACCGTGCTGATCGTTGAGCACGACCTTGAGGCGATCCGCGCCGCCGATTGGATGGTGGAGCTCGGCCCGGGGAGCGGGTCGAATGGCGGGCACGTGGTGTTCAGCGGTCCGCGCGACCGATTCCACGAGAGCCCGCTCACGGGCGGTTTCCTCTCCGGCGCGCGGAACATCGTCGTGCCCGCCGAACGCCGCGCACCGACGCAGTGGATCACCCTCACCGGCGCCCGCGAGCACAACCTGCGCGGTGTGGACATCCGCGTGCCGCTCGGCGCACTCACCTGCGTCACGGGCGTGAGCGGGAGCGGGAAGAGCACGCTCGTGCACGACGTGCTGTACCGCGCGCTCGAGACGCGGCTCACCGGCGAGCACTCCGCGCGTCAGCATCTCGGCGAGCGCGTCGGGGCGTTCGACACGCTCACGGGTGCGGAGTCGATCCAGCGCGTGGTGCTTGTCGATCAGGAGCCCATCGGCCGCACCCCGCGCTCGAATCCGGTGACGTACGTGAAGGCGTACGACGAGATCCGCAAGCTCTTCGCGGACACACCACTCGCACGACAGCGCCGACTCACCCCGGGGCACTTCAGCTTCAACGTCGCCGGCGGACGCTGTGAGACCTGCGAAGGGGCCGGTGCGATCGGCGTGGAGATGGTGTTCATGGCCGACGTGTTCGTCCCCTGTGACAGCTGCGGAGGTCAGCGCTTCAAGCCCACCGTGCTCGAGGTGACCTTCCGCGGGAAGAACATCATCGACGTGCTCGAGATGACGGTCGACGAAGCGATCCGCTTCTTCCACCACGAAGAAAAGCTCGGGCAGGCGCTCTGGGAGATCCAACAGGTGGGGCTCGGCTATCTGCGGCTCGGCCAGAGCGCGACGACCCTCTCCGGCGGTGAGGCGCAGCGCCTCAAGATCGCGCGTGAGCTCGTGCTGGGCGCCAAGGGACTCGGCCGTGGTCTGTACGTGATGGACGAACCGACCACAGGGTTGCACCTTGAGGACATCCGGGCGCTGGCACAGGTGTTCGATCGCCTCGTCGACCAGGGCCACACCGTCCTCTTGATCGAGCACAACGTGGATGTCATCAAGCTCGCCGACTGGGTGATCGATCTCGGGCCCGAAGGGGGCGCGGGCGGCGGAACGCTTGTCGCGATGGGGACGCCGGAGACGGTCGCGGCGGTCGAGGACTCACACACCGGACGTTGGTTGCGCCCGGTGCTTGGGCCGGTCGGCGCCGCGAAGTCGCGTCCGGCGCGAGCGCGAGCCCGGAGTGGCGCGCATGGGTGAGTGGCGCCGGCGGGTGAACCGACTCCTCCGCTCCCGCCTCTGGCGGTCGCGCGGAGGCACCGTGTGGAGTGGCCCCTTTGCGGGACTCCCGGTGTCCGAGGACGCCGTCCTCTGCGCGCTGCTGGGGACCTACGAGCTCGAGATCCATCCGTGGTTCGTCGATGAGATCAGCCGCGGCTTCGCGCGCGTGGTCGTCGTCGGTGCGGCCGACGGCTACGAGGTGGCCGGCTTCCTCCGGTGTGTGCCGGGTGCCGACGCTGTCGCGTTCGAAGCCGACCCCGACATGCAGAAGCGTCTGAGCGACATGGTGACGCGCAGCGGCCTCGGCACGCGCGTGCGCGTCGAGGGGTTCGCCACGGCCGAGGCGCTCGCGCGTGCGACCGCCGATGTCGAGGGGCGGGTGCTGGTCCTGATCGACGTGGACGGCGGCGAAGACACGCTGACCGGGGTCGACGCCTTCGCCGCCCTCGAACACGCGACGGTGATCATCGAGACGCACGACATCTTCGTCCCGGGCATCCACGCCGCCGTGCGCGGAAACCTCGCGGCCTCGCATCTCTTGGAGGAGGTCACGTCGCGGCCGCGCACCATCGCCGACCTCCCGAGCGGTGCGTTCCCGCTCCTGCGCCACCTGATCCCTGGACCGCTCGCGCACGCGCTGGATGAGCGGCGGCCGGGGCCGCAGCGGTGGATCAGGGCGCGACCGCGATAGCTGCGGCGACCGCTTGACCCCACTCCGGGAGCGGCTAACTTTCACTAGCTATTCCCGAGTAGCTCAGGTGGTAGAGCAGGTGACTGTTAATCACCCTGTCGGGGGTTCGAGTCCCTCCTCGGGAGCTGTCCGCAGACAGAACGGGCGCCGCATCCGCGGCGCCCGTTCTGCGTTCTACCCCATCCAGCCGCGCAGCTCGGCGACCGGGACCAGGTTCCAGATGATCTTCCCGTCGTCGCGCACCAGCCGCGGGACGCCCCCGAGCCGGGCGAGCGTCCACTCACGCTCCCACGCGCGGGCATCCGACCGCCCTTCGTACGAGGCGAGGTCGACGAAGCCCGGGATCCCAACCTCCTCAGCGAGTCGGACGATCGTCGCGGGATCACCGATGTCCTCGTCGTGTTCCCAGTACGCTGTGGAGAGCGCATCCCGCAGCTGCGCGCCCCGCCCCGGGTGCACTCGTCCGACGGAGGCGATCGCTGCGATTGCCGCCCCCGTGTTGGGCTTTCGCGAGGGGATGCGGAACGGCACCTCCGGCGCGATCCGCGAGACGTCCTCCACCTCATCGTCCAACGCGCGCTTCTGCCGTCGGTCGGCGACCCGCGTCGGCGTCGCGACCGCCGGGTCGTGTTGTACCCCACGCCAACTGACGCGCGCCAACACGCCGAGTGCACGCAATCGGGCGAGCATCGCGTGCGAGGCGGCGGAGGTCAGATCGGCATAGAGGACGGCGTGCGCCAGCGCTTACTGCCCTTGCCCGAGCGAGAACCCGCTCACGCCGTCGAAGGTGTAGAGGTGTTCGGTCTTCACGAAGTCGAAGTTCGCGTTCCCCACACGCATCAGCAAGCTCAGCACCTGCGAGAGCGCGAGCGGATGCGAGGCGTCGGTCGCGGTGAACCGGCAGCGCCAGTGATCGGTGCAGAAGGTCTCGGGAAGACCGTTCGGCCAAACCTTCACGCCACGATTGGAGATCATCGAGAGCGTGAGTCCGTCGCCATCGACGCGGCGGAGCTGCTCGCCGAGCGTCGACGCTGCACCACGCCAGTGGAGGAAGACGTCCACACCCACGAGCTCCTTCTTCGCGGGCTTCGTCGGCGTGATCCGCCCCGCCACCGCGATCGGCGCGCCGCCGGCGTACGCCACCGGCGCGAACTTCACCGGCTGCTTCCCCAGACGCTCGATGACCGCATCGGCGAAGGCCGTCGTCCCGACCTTCAGCTCCGAGACCTTCTCGTGGTAGATGTCGCCGGTGTGCACGCCGTCCTCGAGCGTCGCGAGCCACGCGTTGTGGATCTTCTCCGCGACGTCGCCCTGCCCGATGTGCACGAGCATCATCACCGCTCCGAGGAGCAACCCGCTCGGATTGGCGATCCCCTTCCCCGAGATGTCGGGCGCCGAGCCGTGCACCGCTTCGAACATCGCGCACTGATCGCCGATGTTCGCCGAGCCACCGAGCCCCACCGACCCCGTCACCTCGGCCGCGATGTCCGAGATGATGTCGCCGTAGAGGTTGAGCGTCACGATCACATCGAAGTCCTCCGGACGCGTCGCGAGCCGCGCCGCGCCGATGTCGATGATCATGTGATGCGTCTGGATCTCCGGGTACTCGACCTTCACCTCATCGAACACGCGATGGAAGAGTCCATCGGTGATCTTCATGATGTTGTCCTTCGTCATGCACGTGACCTGCTTGCGCCCGTTCGCCCGGGCGTACTCGAAGGCGTAGCGGATGATCTTCTCGCACCCGGGCCGCGAGACAAGCTTGAGGCACTGATAGACCTCGTCCGACTGGCGATGCTCGATCCCGGCGTAGAGGTCCTCCTCGTTCTCACGCACGATCACGACATCCACGTTCGGATGCTTGGTGGCGACATACGGGTGGAAGCTCACGCAGGGGCGCACGTTCGCGTAGAGTCCGAGCGTCTTGCGCACGGTCACGTTCAGCGACTTGAACCCCCCGCCCTGCGGCGTCGTGATCGGCGACTTGAGGAACACCTTCGTCCGCCGCAGCGAATCCCACGACGCGGGCTCGATCCCCGCCGTCTGACCGCGCGCGTATACCTGCTCGCCGATCTCGATCACCTCGGGCGCGATGCGCGCGCCGGCAGCGGTCAGGATGCGGAGGGTGGCGTCCATGATCTCAGGGCCGATGCCGTCACCATAGGCGACGGTGATGGGGACTGCGGTTGGAGTCGACGACATAGGGGAGCACGGGGTATGAGGGGATGCGCTCGAGGGCGCTCCGGATCTTGGGAGCGCCCCCGATAAACTTATCGCACGGGTCGCCGGTGCCCGGCGATCGCTGTCCGGCGACAGTCCTATCGCGTCGTCGCCCTGGCCGGGGCCATCGGCGCCACCGGCACGCCGCTGAGTGCATTCCAGTGGACCATCGCGTTCAACGCCATGGCAAAGGCGCCCTGCGTCTGCCACCGCCAGAACGGCCGGGTCGCGAACAGCACGATGTGCCCCTTCCCCACCGGCGCATCGACGACGGCGGCCTTCCCCGCCAGCTCCGCCCCACCATTCAACTGCCCGGAGATCAGGAGGGAGTCAGCGTTGGTGTGGAAGCGGAGCACCGTGCGCGCTTGTACTGCACGTTGCGCCGCCGCGATGACCGGATCCGGGGCGGCGGCGCCACCGCCTCCTCCTCCGCCGAATCCACCTCCGCCCGTCTGGAGCAACGGACTCTGACTGAAGAAGATCGGGAAGCCGCGCGGCTCGTACCCGTACAGGATCGGCGATGCGGCATCTGCGACCTGCGAACGGAACACCGCCCCACGCGCCTGCAGCGCGCGCGGCTGCGCGAGCTGCACCCCGGTGGTGAATTCGAGGTTGATCGGCAGTTGCACCGAGTTCCCCTCGATGATCAGCGTCCCACCGCGTTCGACGAACTGTCGGAGCGCGAGCGCCCCTGCGAGTGTCATCCCATCGCGCACGTCATCGGTCGCGTCGATGTCGCCGAGGTTGGGTGTCTCCTTGGATTTCTTCCAGGGGATCGGGGGCCCAGCCTTCAGCCGTCCGTTGAGCAACGTGTTGAACTGCCCCCCCACGTGGGGATACACGATCACGTCGAACCGATCGAGCGCGCCGGGATTCTTGAATCCTTGGTCGCTCAGATAGGTGTAGGGCACGCCGAGGACATCGAAGGTGTAGCGGATCCATCCCTCGTCCTGCGTGCTCAGCCAGGAGTGCGCCAGTGCCACGCGCGGGAGCGTCACGTCATGAGCCGCGACGGACACGGTGGGCGTCGCCGTCGCTTCGAGGCCAAGGAGCGTGATCGCCTCGCGCACTTTCGGCGCATCGGCGACGATCCACGTCCCCGCCGGGAAGCGCGCCTCGCCAACGGTGAACGCCGAGTCCGCCACGCGGAGCTTCGCCGGCGCCGCTTTCCATGGGAACATCGCCGAACGCCAGTCCCCGACATGTCGGACGACCAGCGTCGCCCCCGCCCCGCGCACCGCGCCGTCCACCTTCGCATCGGCCGCGAGCGGCTTCATCGGCTTCGCGAAGATCGCCGCGTCGCCGACCTTGAGCGTGCGCACATGCCGCAGCTCGTCGAGTGTCCACCCCGTGTCATCGTACGGATTCGGATCCTCGGGCTTAAACCGCTGGATCGCGAGCACCGTGCGCGGGAATCCGCTGTACGGCTGGTCGAGCCGCACGATCCAATCACCGACCTTCACATCCAGTGCGCCACCGACGTCACTGGTCACACTGAAGTCCGCCGTGGCTTCGTGCACCTCCGTGCCCTGGGTACGAAAGAGGTTCACGAGATCGGCGGCCTCCGCCGCATGTCGCTGCCCACGCGGGATCACGAACGCACGCAACGGCCCGTTCACGCCGCGCGCGATCATCCGCTCGCCCTTTGCGATGTTGTTCGCGACAAAAGTCTCGCGGTGGTCGGCCACGTACTTGATCGCCACGAGCAGCGCCGACTGCTGATAGTTGTGGTTCGAACGGATGCACCACCGCACGCCGTTCACCGGCGGCGAGGGACGGTCCCAGGTACGCGAGGTCTGCTGGGCGCCGAGGCGCACCGTCTGACAGTCGGCTCCGCTCGACGTGTACGTCTCGTAGAAGCGCCCCACCGAGTTGTGGAGGTTCGCGATCGCGAGCTGGTAGTTGGGCGCCCACCCGTCGTAGAACGAATGCGTCCACACCCCCGGCAGGCCGCGCCTCGTGAGCTCGGTGATCTCCTGATACGCGAGCACATGCCACTCGTCGATCACGATCGGGTCGAATTCCTCGTTGTACGGCCCCGTCCCGGTGCTCGTGTGCAGGAACGGCACCGACTCGTGCAGATCGTGCGTGATCGTCGGGTGCCACTCGAGGAAGTTGCGGAGGAAGTTCTTCGTCAGCTGCTGGCTCACCACCATCCCGTCGCGGTTGTTGTCGTGTGCGACGTACTTCCCCCAATACGGCAATCCGCCCGCGGCGCCCGCGGGGAGCTTGAGCGCCTTCTGCTGGTTGTACCAGTCGACCATGTGATCGCGCCCATCGACCTCGAAGATCGGCGTGATCATCACGATCATGTTCTTCCGGATCGCTTGGTAGTACGGCGACTCGTCGACGGCGAGCCGATAGAGCAGCTCCATCGTCATGTCCGGACTCCCCGTCTCCGGCGAGTGGATCGAGCCGGTGATGGCGTAGATCGGCTTCGCCTCGCGCAGGAGCTTCGCCTTCTCCTCCGCGCTCATCCCCCGCGGATCGGCCATCCGCGCGGTCAACTTCTTGTAGTCGTCGAGTCGGGCGATCGTCTCGCTGTCCGCGACCGCCGCGACGATCATCTCCTTGCCGAGGTCGGTCTTCCCGATCGACCACACCTGCACGCGCGGCGACTTCTCGTCCACGGTGCGGAAGTACTTGTAGATCTCGTGCGAGTAGCCGAGTCGCCCGACGGTCCCCGGCACGAAACCGAGGACCGCGAGTGGTGTCGGCACCGTCGGCGAGGCCGGGAGGTGATCGACGAGCTCGGTGGTGAACTTGTGCACCGGGTCCGTGGGCGTGAGCTCTCGGATCTTCGCAGTGTAGGCGGAGTCGATCGGTTGCTGCGCGCACAGGAGCGCGGGGAGCAGCCCCAACCAGAGGTGGCGGTGACGCATCAGGGACGTTCTCGGTAGAGGGTCAGGACTAGACTACATGATGGGGCCGAGCGACTCGGCCTTGAGCGCAACGTTGAGCCGCGCGAGATCGACTTTCACCAACTGATCGAGTGCGGCGAGTTCCTTTGCCAACTCCGCAGCGAGCTCGGCAAGGACCTTCGATGATCCAGCGGTGGGACGCGCTTCGCCCGTCTCGACCGAGCGCCGCAGCGCGGCGATCCGATTGTTGAGCTTAATCGGGAAGTTCAGCGGATCCTGTCCTGAGCGGTTGCGCGTCTGATACAGCGCTTCCTCGATCGCGGTGAAACGCTGTGACACCGAGTCGCCGAGCGCCTTCGTCTCGGTCCGACGCGCCTTGGCCACCTGCTCGGCGGCGGCCGCGCGCAGGGTGCGGATGCGGATCACGGCGTCATTGGCCTTGGTCTCCTCATCGCGGATGCGCGACGCCATCACGAAGCGCGCGCGCAGGTCGGCATCGGTGACTCCCTTGAGACGCGGATCACGCTTCACCTCGAAGGCGGCGACTTGTGTGGTGCCGTTCACCGTGAGCCGGACCTGATAGCGCCCCGGCGGTGCCTGCGGGCCAGCCGTGGAGCTGGCGCTCCAGAGAATCATGCAGGGGAACGTTGTCGCCCCAGGGTAGCGAAGATCCCAGCGGAAGCGGTTCATCCCCGCGTTCAACCCGGGCACCTGGTCAGGACGCGACCGCTCCTCGCAGTCGGTCGGGGTGCCAGGGATCGTGGGCGCGCTGGGGGCGGGTGCCTTCGGATCGCGCCGCACCGCGCGGTAGCGTCGCACGAGCGCGCCGGTGGCGTCGAGCACCTCGAGCGTCAGCGAGTCCGCGGGCGCCGCGAGGCGATAGTCGAAGGTGGCGTCGTAGAGGCCGGACGCCCCGAAGCCGCCGGTCTGCACGCCACGGATCGCTGGGGCGGGCGTGAAGAGATGCACCGGCTGCTGCGCGATCGCGGGCGTGAGCTGCCGCAGCGCATCGATGCCATCCATGATCCACATCGAGCGCCCGTGCGTGGCGATGACGAGATCGCGCCCCTCGACGACGAGGTCCGGCACCTGCACGTCGGGAAGATTGCGATCGAGCGATTGCCACTGTGCGCCGTCGTTGAAGCTCACATACACCCCGTGCTCGGTGCCGGCGAAGAGGAGTCCCGCGCGCGTCGGGTCCTCGCGGACCACGTGCGTGTATGCGTCCGCGCGGATCCCCTGCACGATCCGCCTCCACGTCTTGCCGAAGTCGTGCGTCCGGTAGAGATACGGCGCGCGGTCGTCGAGCTGATAGCGCTTGGCGGCGAGGTACGCGGTGCCCGGCGCGTGCGCCCCGGCGTCGATCACGGAGATACGACTGAACGGCGGGAGGTCACTCGGCGTGATGTTC
>JAIETI010000128.1 GCA_019745365.1 Gemmatimonadaceae bacterium
GAGAAGGACGCGGCGTCGATGGACCGCCGCACGGCACTCGAAAAGGAGCTGGCCGAGTCGCGCGAGCGGAGCGCGGGGATGAAGGCGCAGTGGCAGTTGGAAAAGGACGCGCTCGGCAATGTCGGCAAGCTCAAGCAGCAGATCGAGGAGGCGCGGACCGACGCTGAGCGTGCCACCCGAGCGGGCGATCTCGGCAAGGCGGCGGAGATCCAGTACGGCACCGTCCCGCAGCTCGAGCAGAAGCTCAAGGACACGGAAGCGCGGCTCTCCAGTCAGCAGGAGGGCGGGGCGAAGTTCTTGAAGGAGGAGGTCGGCGCCGACGACATCGCGGAGATCGTCGCCAAGTGGACCGGGATCCCGGTCTCGCGGATGCTCGAGAGCGAGCGCGAACGGCTCACGCGACTCGATCAAGAGCTCGCGCGACGTGTCGTGGGGCAGCCGGAGGCGGTCCGTGCGGTCGCCGACGCGGTGCGCCGCTCCCGCGCCGGGTTGCAGGACCCCAACCGTCCGATCGGGTCGTTCATCTTCCTCGGCCCGACCGGTGTCGGCAAGACGGAGACCGCGCGTGCGCTCGCGGCGTTCCTCTTCGACGACGAGAACGCGATGGTGCGCATCGACATGTCGGAGTACATGGAGAAGCACGCCGTCGCACGATTGATCGGCGCGCCACCTGGATACGTGGGCTTCGACGAGGGCGGCCAGCTCACGGAAGCCGTGCGACGGCGCCCATACGCGGTGATCCTCTTCGACGAGATCGAGAAGGCGCATCCCGATGTCTTCAACATCCTGCTCCAGATCCTCGACGACGGACGCCTCACCGATTCGCAGGGGCGCACGGTCGATTTCCGGAACACGGTGATCATCATGACCTCGAACGTCGGGAGCGCGATGATCCTCGAGCGCACCGGCGGCGAGTGGAGCGAGACCGAGCGTCTCGTGACCACGGCGCTCCGCGGCCACTTCAAGCCGGAGTTCCTCAACCGCGTGGACGACATCATCGTCTTCCACCCGCTGGGCGAGGGGGAGATCGGGCACATCGTGGGGCTCCAGCTGGCGCGAATGGATGCGCTGCTGGCGGAGCGAAAGGTCACGTTGCAGCTCAGCGATGAGGCCAAGGCCTTCATCGCCCGCGAGGGATGCGACGCAGCGTTCGGCGCGCGGCCACTCAAGCGCGCGATTCAGCGGCTCGTGCAGAACCCCCTCGCGATGGCGCTCCTCGATGGTCGCTTCAGCGATGGCGACACCATCACCGCGCAGGTGGTCGGCGATCGCCTGGAGTTCGTGCGCGCCGAACGGTGAGCGCACCGCGGCGGGTGCTCGGCGTCGCGCTGCTCGCGATGGGCTGCGGCGGTGCGGCGCCGTCAGCGACGTCGGCGCCAGTCGATTCGCTCGCCGTCGGCGTCCCGATCACGGATACGAACGGCTGGGTGGAACTCACCCTCGGCACCGCGCCGCTCGTGCTCGTGGCGCCGCATGGGGGTTCGATCGCGCCAGCCTCACTCGCGGATCGATCCTGCGCCGTGTGCGTCACCGGCAATGATGCGAACACGCAGGACCTCGCGCGCCGCATCGTCGAGTCGTTCGCACAGCGCACTGGTCGGCGACCACAGTTGGTGGTGAACCGACTCGACCGCGCCAAGTTCGATGCGAATCGTGACCGCGACGAGGCCACGGGTGGGGCACCAGTGCTCTTCGACACCTGGGCCACCTTCCATCGGTTCATCGATTCCGCCTCGGCACGCGCGGTGCGCGCGGGGAACGGTCGGGCACTCCTCCTCGATCTGCACGGGCACGCGCATCCCATCGCGCGGATTGAGCTCGGGTACTTGCTGAGCGAGTCCACGTTGCGGGCGAGCGACGCCACGATCCAGGCCGCGCTCACGCAGTCGTCGATCGCACGACTAGTCGTCGATCGGCGGAGCGGGGACGACCCCCTCACGGTGCTGCGCGGGGCGACGAGCTTCGGCGGCGCGCTGGCGGCCGCCGGCTACGCCGCCGTCCCATCACCGACGGCGCCCGCACCGCTCGTCGGTGAGCCATTCTTCGATGGCGGGTACAACACGCAGCGCCACGGGTCGCGCGCGGGAGGCGTCGTCGATGCGATCCAACTGGAGCATCCCTTCCCGGGGCTCCGCGACTCGGCAGCGAATCGGCAGCGCTACGCGGATTCACTTGCGGCCATCACCGTGCGCTTTCTGCAGCGGCAGTACGGTTGGACTCCCGCGCGCTGATGTGCTGAGACCCTAGCGCCGCGCGGTGCAGAGCGAGAAAATCGAGGGTCGTCGTTCTCCCCCACGAGGCCCTCCCGATGCTCTTCCGTGCGCTCCCATTGCTCGCGTTTCCCGCGCTCGCGCTCACCGCGCAGGGTGCCAAACCGAAGACCGCGCCCGCTACACCCGCGCGTGCGGCGCTCCCACTCGACTCCGCGTTGAATGCCCTCGCGGTGCGTGCGATCGGCCCGGCGAATATGCACGGGCGCTCCACCGACATCGAAGGGGTGCCGGGGAATCCGAATCTCGTATACGTGGGCACGGCCGCGGGTGGCATCTGGAAGACCACCAACGGCGGCACCACCTGGACGCCGATCTTCGACAAGGAGCGCACGCTCTCCATCGGCGACCTCGCGCTCGAGCCCGGCAACCCCGAGGTGATCTACGCGGGCACCGGCGAAGGCAACCTCCGCAACTCCATCTCCTTCGGGCAGGGCGTCTTCAAGTCCACCGACGGGGGCAAGACATGGAAGCACCTCGGCCTCACCGACACGCGACAGATCACCCGCGTCCTCGTGAGTCCTGCCGACCCCAAGCGCGTCTACGTCTGCGCCTTCGGACATATGGGTGGCCCGAACGCCGAGCGCGGCGTGTTCATGAGCGAGAACGGCGGTGACTCATGGACCAAGGTGCTCTACCTCGATGATCGCCACGGCTGCTCCGATCTCGATGTCGATCCGTCGAACCCGAACATCCTCTACGCCGGGCTCTGGTACTTCGACCGCAAGCAGTGGGATCACAAGTCCGGCGACACGCTCGGCGGCATCTGGCGCACGGTCGACGGTGGCAAGAGCTGGTCGAAGCTGACCAAGGGGCTGCCGAAGCTCGCGGGTCGCATTGGCGTGAAAGTCGCGATGTCGCAGCCGAGCACCGTGTACGCGGCGATCGAGAGCAATGATGGCATCCTCTTCCGCTCGGATGACAAGGGCGACACGTGGACCGCGGTGCAGCGCGATCGCAGTCTGATGTGCCGCGGCTTCTACTACGCCGATCTGCGTGTCGATCCGCAGAACCCGGAGCGCGTGTACATGATCGGTTGCTCGCTCTCGATGTCGATCGACGGCGGCAAGACCTTCAAGGGGATCTCCGGCAGTCTTCACGGCGACCACCACGGCATCTGGATCGACCCGAACGATCCGAAGCGCCTCTGGCAGGTCGATGACGGTGGCATCTACGCGTCCCGCGATCAGGGCGCGACGTGGGAACACTACAACGGCTTCCCGCTGGCGCAGCTCTATCAGATCACCGCGGATGATCGCGAGCCCTTCTACAACCTCACGATGGGGTTGCAGGACAACGGCAACTGGACGGGGCCGAGCCGCACACGCGAACCCACCGGGATCCTCACCGATGATTGGCGCATCGTCAGCTACGGCGACGGCTACTACTCGGTCACGCATCCGCAGAACCCTGATCTCTTCCTGACCGATCAGCAGGGTGGGTGGATCTACCGCACCGATATGCGGACGATGGAGCAGCAAGACGTGTCGCCGCAGCCGCGGCGTGCCGACGGCGATCCGGTGGACCGTTTGCAGTACCGCTTCAACTGGAACGCGCCGATCGTCGCGTCGCCGCACGACGGCAAGGTGGTGTACTTCGGCGCGCAGGTGCTCTTCCGTTCGAAGGACTTCGGGAGCACGTGGGACATCATCTCCCCCGATCTCTCGAAGAACGAGAAGGACAAGCAGGGCTCAGCCGGTGGCCCGGTGTGGCGCGAGAACACCGTCGCGGAGTACTACGCGAACATCTACGAGATCGCCGAGTCGCCGGTGAAGCCCGGCGTGATCTGGGTGGGCACGGACGACGGCAACCTCCAGCTCACGCAGGACGACGGGAAGACGTGGACGAATCTCACCGCGAATCTCCCCGGTGTCGGGTCGGCGGCGGTGCTCAGCGCGCTGGAGGCGTCGCGCACCAACGCGTGCACCGCGTACGCTGGGGCCGAGCGGCACCTGATGGACGACTACAAGCCGTACCTGTTCAAGACGACTGATTGCGGCAAGACGTGGACGAACATCGCCGGCGATCTCCCGCCGATGGCGTATCTGCAGGCGATCCGCGAGGATCGTCGGAATCCGAACCTGCTGTACGCCGGCACAGAGATCGGGCTCTTCGTGTCGTACAACGGCGGGCAGAATTGGGAACGGCTCGCCCTGCGCGGACTCCCGATCGTGCCGGTCCACGAGATCCTCGTGCATGCGCGCGAGAACGATCTGATCATCGCGACGCACGGTCGCGGGGTGTTCATCCTCGACGACGCGACGCCGATCCAGCAGTTCGCCGAGGCGCGTGCCGCCAAGCGCTATCTCTTCCCGATGCGGACCGCGACGCGGCACAACCGCAAAGGCACGAAGGGCGCGATCGGTGACCGTGAGTTCCGCGGGCCGAACCCGCCGTATGGCGCCGAGATCACCTATTGGCTCGCGGAGAAGATGGACTCGAGCGCCGCGCTCTCGGTGCAGATCCTCGACGGGGCGGGGAAGGTGATCCGCACGCTCGCGCGTGCGCCGAAGGCGGCGGGGATGAACCGCATCAGTTGGCCACTCGATGAGGATGGGGCGAAGCCGCGGAGCGCCGCGAACACGGGCTCGACCGACAGCTTCTTCGGCCCCATCACCGGCCCACGGGTGCTGCCGGGGACGTACACGGTGCGACTGATCGCCGCGGGCGACACGCTCACCCGCCCGGTGACGGTGCGGCTCGATCCGACGCTCGCCGTGAGCAACAGCGACCTCGCGGCGCAGGCGGGTGCCGCGCGCGCGCTCCGCGACATGCAGAGTGCGATCAACGACACGCTGCGCGCGCTCGACGCCTACCGCGATCTACTTGCGGCGCGCAAGAAAGCCGCGGACGCGATCCCGAATGGCGGCGGTGCAGCCGCGTCGAAGGAGCTCGCGCGTCAGTTGGAGACGGTCGACACGCTGATCTATCGCACGGTGAAGCCCACCGATCGCCCCTTCTACTCCGAAGGGCCGCGCGTGGCCGATCGGATCGGGGCGCTTTATCGCAACATCGATGGCGGGAATCGGGCGCCGACCGCGCCGCAGATGAAGCACCTCGATGAACTCAAGGTCGAGCTGAAGGCGGCGCTCGATGCCGCGGCCGCGCTCCTCGGGCGTCCCATCATGGCGCTCCCGAATAGCGGCGTAGACCCGCGACGCGTCGCGTCCGCCTCGGGTGCGCCCCCCTCGTGATCCCGCAGCCCGGGCCCGCGATGTTCGCCTCGCGCGAGGCCGAGGATGAGTACTGGATGGGGCACGCGCTCGCGGAGGCCGATGCCGCCGCGAGTGCGGGGGAGGTCCCGGTCGGCGCGGTCGTCATCATCAGCGGCGCGGTGGTCGCACGCGCGCGGAACGGGATGGTCGCGGGCAAGGACGCCACGCTTCATGCGGAACTCCGAGCGCTGCGCGCCGCGCACTACGCGGTGCAGGAGTCGCGGCTGACCGGCGCCACGCTCTACGTGACACTGGAGCCCTGCGCCATGTGTGCGGGGGCGCTCGTCCTCGCCCGGGTGGCACGCGTCGTCTTCGGTGCGTGGGACGACAAGGCCGGGATGGCCGGCTCGGTCTACGATTTGCTCCGGAATCCCCGACTCAACCACCGGCCGGAGGTGCAGGGGGGCGTGCTCGAAGCGGCCTGCGCCGAGCGATTGACGCGGTTTTTCGCCTCGCGCCGTTGACCCCACTCGGTTGCGGTCGATACTTTACTGGGCTGTTGGACAGGTGGCCGAGTGGCTGAAGGCACCGGTCTCGAAAACCGGCATACCGGCAACGGTATCGAGAGTTCGAATCTCTCCCTGTCCGTGCACGACGACGTCCGATGACAGTCGGACGTGGGGTTCGCCCCCCGCGTCTGGCTGTCATCGCCTCTTTGGGACAGGTGGCCGAGTGGTTTAAGGCGCACGCCTGGAAAGTGTGTGTACGTGAAAGCGTACCGTGGGTTCGAATCCCACCCTGTCCGTGTTCGCAGCTGGTCCAATCGCGCGTTCGCGGCCCCCCCGTTATTCTGGCCTGAATGCCTCATCGCACCACCACCGGCTCGGCGTTGCAGCGGATCTTCTGGCCGGATCGCGCGCCGGAGCTCACGGATGCCGGAGTCGATGGCGAGCGCGTCGTCGCGCGCGCGCGCCTCGTCATGGCGTTCGCGGTGGCGGCGGTGCCGATCGTCACCACGATCCGTGAACCGGATCGTCTCGAGAACTACACCGGGCTCGTGGGCGCGGTGTTCGCCCTCAGCATCGGGCTCGGGCTCTATTGGCTCGCGCAGCGTGGGCGCTACGCCACCTGGCTCGGCTTTGCCACCAGCATCTTCGATGTCAGCGTGGTCTCCGCGGTGCAGGCCGCCTTCGTGGTGCAGGGGTTCCCCCTCATCGCCGCGAACACCCGGACCACCTTCGCGATCGGGCTCCTCGCGCTCTTCGGCACCGCGCTCCGCTACGACGGACGCATCTGCGTCGTCGCGGGGACGCTCGCCATCGTGCAATACGGGGCGATCCAGTACTTCGCGCATGAGCAGTGGGTGGCCGGCGGCCGCTTGGGCGATCTGACGTACGGCACCTACATGGTCGGCGATCAGATCGGGCGATTGATCATCCTCGGCTGTGCTACCGCCCTCGCCGCGATCATCGTCGAGCGGACGCGGGTGCTGCGTCGCTCCTCGACGCACGATGCGCTGACCGGACTGCAGAACCGCAGCTTCTTCGAGGAACGGTTCGCCGAGGAGCTGCTTCGCGCCCGTCGCTACGGCCGCCCGCTGGTCGTCGCGATGATCGACGTCGATCACTTCAAGGCGATCAACGACACCTGGACGCACGCGGCCGGCGACGAGGTCCTCCGCGAGCTGGCCGGGATCTTCCGCGAGGCGATGCGGCGCACCGACATCGTCGCACGGTACGGTGGCGAGGAGTTCGTGATGGCGCTCCCCGAGACCGAGCTGCAGGAAGCGATCGCCAAGCTGGAGAGTGTGCGCGCGAAGGTCGCCGCCACCGCGATCGTGGTCCCGCGCGTCGCGCAGACGCTGCGGATCACCATCACCATCGGCGTCGCCAGCTATCCCGTCGACGCCATGGAGCGGAGCGAACTCGTCCTCACCGCCGACGACCGCCTCCTGCACGGCAAGCGCACGGGCCGCAACCGCCTCGTCTCCTCGGACGTCCAGGTCCTCTATAGCTGACCGCGCCAACCCTTTGGCGCCCCCCGGTGTCTGAGTGAGTGAGCCCTCGAATCACACCGACCATGACCGTTCTCCCACTGACTGATCCGACCACCGGCGTCCGCGTCCTCGATGACACGGGGCGCGAAGTCGGCACCATCCTCGCTCCACAGGAGCCCACCCCCGTCGGCGCAGCCCGCGGGACGGTCTTCCTTTCGCGCTCCGCCCCGACTGAGACCGGGCAGGCTTCCGCGGCCTGACCGCTTCACCTCCGGCGGGCCGGACCGCATATTTGGTCCCGATGCCCGCCGAGCCCACCGTCGTCCTGACCGCCCGCGCCGTTGAGCGCACGGTCCGGCGTATGGCGGACGAGTTGCTCGAGTTGAACGACGGCATCGAGCGATTGATCCTCGTCGGGATTCAGCGCCGCGGCGTGCAGATCGCAGAGCGGCTCGCCGCCGTGATCGCGGAGCGAGAGGGACGGGACGTCCCGCGCGGTGCCCTCGACATCACGCTCTATCGCGACGACTTGCAGTCGGTGGGGCCGATCCCGCTCGTCGGGCGCACGGACCTCCCCGTCGAGATCGACGGCCAAGTGGTCGTCATCGTCGATGACGTGCTCTTCACCGGGCGCACGATCCGCGCGGCGCTCGATGAGTTGGCCGACTTCGGTCGCCCCGCGCGGATCCTCTTGGCGGTGTTGGTCGATCGTGGCGGACGCGAGCTCCCGATCCAACCGGATGTCGTCGGGAAGACCGTCGACGTGCCGCTTGGGCATCGCATCGACGTGCTGGTGAGCGCGCTCGACGGGCGCGACGAGGTCGTGCTCGCGCCGGTGAAGCCCGCGTGAGCGGCCTCCTCGGCAAGGACCTCCTCGGCCTCGAGTATCTCACCGCGGAGCAGATCACGCAGGTGCTCGACACCGCGGTGCCGCTGAAGGAGATCTCGGAGCGTGCCATCAAGAAGGTGCCGACGCTCCGCGGCGCGACGGTCGTGAACCTCTTCTTCGAGGCTTCCACCCGCACGCGCATCTCCTTCGAGTTCGCCGAGAAGCGGATGAGCGCCGACACGGTGAACGTCGCGAGCGCGGGCTCGAGCGTGTCGAAGGGGGAGACGCTCGTCGACACGGCGCGAAACCTCGAAGCGATGCGCATCGACATGGTGGTGATCCGGCACGGGTCGTCGGGCGCCGCGCGCTTTCTCGCGGAACGGATCGAGTCGAATGTGATCAACGCCGGCGACGGGACGCACGAGCACCCCACGCAGGGGCTCCTCGACCTGCTCACGCTGCGCGACCGCTTCGGTGATCTGCGCGGTAAGCGCGTCTGCATCTGCGGCGACGTGCTCCATTCGCGCGTGGCGCGCTCGAACATCTGGGGACTCACCAAGCTCGGCGCGGAGGTCGCGGTCTGCGGCCCGCGTTCGCTGCTCCCCAACGCGATGGAGGAGTTCAACGTCACCATCTTCGATCGTATCGAGCAGGCGATCGAGTGGGCCGATGCGTTGAACATCCTGCGCCTTCAGCTCGAGCGGATGCAGGCCGGACACATCCCGTCGCTGCGCGAGTACAATCGCGTCTTCGGGGTCACGCGGGAGCGGTTGGAGCGCGCGCCGCGCGACATCCTCATCCTGCACCCCGGGCCGATGAACCGTGGCGTCGAGATCGACTCCGACGTCGCCGACGGTCCGCACTCCGTCATCCTCGATCAGGTCACCAATGGTGTGGCCGTCCGCATGGCAGTGCTCTACCTGCTCGCGGGACACAATCCCAAACTCGCCGCCGCGGCCAAGGGGGGCGCGTGAGCGCACCAGTCGTGATTCGTGGTGGGCGGATCATCGATCCGTCCGCGAACACCGATACCGTCGGTGATCTCCTCCTCCAGGACGGCGTCGTCCGCAGCGTCGGCGACCGCCTCGGCGCGATCGACGGCGCGATCGAGATCGACGCGACGGGGCGGGTGGTGAGCCCGGGCTTCGTCGATGTGCACTGCCATCTGCGCGAGCCGGGGCGTGAGGATGTCGAGACGATCGCCACCGGCGCGGCGGCAGCGGCGGCGGGTGGCTTCACCGCCGTCTGCGCGATGCCAAACACCGATCCGGTCACCGACAATCAGGCCGCGGTCGGTTTCGTGAAGCGGCAGGGCGAGGCCGCGCGGCAAGCGCGTGTGTATCCCATCGGCGCGATCACCATCGGACAGAAGGGCGAGCGACTCGCCGAGTTCGGTGAGATGGTGGGCGCCGGCGCGGTCGCGGTGAGTGATGATGGCAAGCCAGTGGTGAGTGCGCAGATGATGCGGAGCGCGCTCGAGTACGCGCGCACCTTCAACATCCCGGTCGCCGATCACTGTGAGGACCCCACGCTCGCCGCCGGTGGCGCCATGAACGAAGGGTTCATCTCGGCGCGCCTCGGTCTCAAGGGGATCCCCGCGGAGGCCGAGGAGATCATGGCGATCCGCGATATCCTCCTCGCGCGGCTCACCGGCGGGCATGTGCATCTCTGCCACATGAGCACCGTCGGGTCGGTGGAGCTCATCCGCTGGGGCAAGGAACGCGGTATCCGCGTGACCGCCGAGGTGTGTCCGCACCACCTCTCGCTCACCGAGGACGCGGTCGAGGGCTACGACACCAACGCGAAGATGAATCCGCCGCTCCGCACGGCGAAGGATGTCGAAGCGCTGCAGCAGGCCGTGAAGGACGGGACGATCGACGTGATTGCGACCGACCACGCACCGCACCACTACGACGAGAAGGAGCGCGAGTTCTCCGATGCGCCGAACGGGATCATCGGATTGGAGACCGCGCTCGCGGTGAACATCACCTGGCTGGTGAAGCGCGGCGTGGTCGATGTGCGCACGCTGATCGAGAAGATGAGCTGCGCGCCGGCACGTCTGTTCGGGTTGCCGGGCGGAACGTTCGCCAAGGGCGCGCTGGGCGACGTGACGGTCTTCGATCCGACTGCGGAGTGGAAGGTCGACGCCGCGACCTTCCGTTCGAAGGGGCGCAACACACCGTATCGGGGGCACACCCTCACCGGGCGCGTCGACGCGACCGTGGTCGGTGGGCGCGTCGTCTTCCAGCGGGGCGAGTAGCCGCCCGCATGTCACGCGAGGCTGAGCTCCGCGCGGCGCTGGTCGCAGCGGGAGCGCGCCTCTTCTCGGCCGGGCTCGTCGCAGGGCGCGATGGCAATCTCTCCGCGCGGCTCGACGACGATCGCGTGCTCATCACCCCGCGCGGGGTCTCGAAAGGGCATCTCACGCCGCACGCGCTCGCGGTGGTCCGGCTCGACGGCACGCTGGTGAGCGGGCCCACGCCATCGACCGAGCAGTCGATGCATCTCGCAGCCTACGCCGCGCGCCCCGACGTGCAGGCGGCCGTGCATGCGCATCCGCCCACGGCCACCGGGTTCGCGGTGGCGGGGGAGACGCTCCCCGACGATGTCCTCCCGGAGCTGACGGCGGGGGTCGGACCTGTGGCGTTCGTGCCCTTTGGTCGTCCGGGTACGGGAGCGCTCGCGCGCGAGCTCACGCCGTACTGGGCGGGCCACGACGCCTTCCTCCTCGCGAACCACGGGGCCCTGACGGTGGGCCGGTCGGTGACCGAGGCGCTGCATCGGATGGAATCGATGGAACAGGCCGCGCGCATCGTGCTCGCGGCGAGGCAGCTCGGCACGGTGCACCGCTGGCCGAGCGACGACGTGGAGGCGCTGCGCGACCAATGGCGGCACGAGCGAAGCAGATGACCGATCCCATCACCGCTGAGGCGCTCGACGCGCTGCTCGCGGAGCGTCGCAAGTACGAGGGCTGGCTCGCGCAGTTGGCCGCGCGTGCCGCGACCACACCGGCGCATATCGTCGCGAAGGTGAGCGCGGACTATCAGGGGAAGCTCGACGCCGTGCTCGAGCGGCTCGCTGGCGAGACCGAGGCGCTCGGCAGCTCGCTCGCCGCGCGCAGAGAGGCGCTCGCGACCGCGAGTGATGCGCTGCGTGCCGCGCAGGACACGCGCGCCGAGCTCGAACTGCGCGCCGCGGTCGGCGAGTTCTCCGATACCGAGTGGGCCGAGCGTCGTGAAGGAAGCGATCGCGAACTCGAGCAGCTGGAGTCCGCTCGCGCCGACATCGCCGCCGAGGTGGATAAGCTCGTTGCGTTGATCGAGGATGTGTCGAGCGGTGCCATCAGCGCGCCGGTGGCGCAGGCCGAAGAGCCAGAACCGGAACCCGCGCCGGTGGAGGAGGCCGCAGCAGAAGAAGTCGCCGAGCCGGTTGCCCCAGAGCCCACCGCGGCCACGGAAGCGAGAGAAGCGGTACCTCCTGTCGTTCCTGTCCCTCCTGTAGCTCCTCCCGCACCGGACCCCTCCGACAACACCGGACCCTCGTTCGACGAACTCGCCTTCCTCAAGTCGGTCGTCGGCCGGAGCACCCCGACGCCGCTCGGTCAGGCGATCGTGGATGGCCGCCCGAGCGCGTCGATCGAGTTCGGCCTCCCCGAACCCGCCCTCGACCTCGGCCTAGCGTTGGACAACGGCGCGAAGTCATCCGCGCCCCCGATCGAACCCGAGCCCGAATCCGCGCCGCGCGAGAGTTTCTTCGGCCGCCCCACACCTCGCACGAGCGAAGCGATCAAGTCGCTGAAGTGCGGCGAGTGCGGGAATCTGAATTTTCCCACGGAGTGGTACTGTGAAAAGTGTGGTGGGGAGCTGGCGGCGATGTGAGGAGGAACGACAGGAACTACAGGTAAAAAAGGAAGGACAGGGCCTGGGCCCTGTCCTCTTTTGTTCCTGTGCCTGCTGTGGTTCCGGCGGCGCGCCGCTCGAACCTACGCTTTGGCGAGCCGCGACTTATTGCGCGCCGCCAGATTCTTATGCACGAGACCCTTGCGGGCGGCACGATCCAGGAGCGACACTGCGGCCTTCTTGTCGGCGGCCGACGAGTCGGCGGCGTTCGCCTTCTTGAGCGCGCTACGGAGCGCGGAGCGCTGGGCGCGGTTGCGGACGGTGGCCGCGCGCGACTTGCGCATATTCTTCTTGGCGGACGCGAGTTTCGGCATAAAGCTCAGTCGATTCGAAAAGGATGGGAACGCACTGCGCTGGTGCGCGGTGCGAGCCTTGAAGCCTATCAGAGACGAGCGCCCAAGTCAAGCGCTGGCATCGCTTTGACACGTTTCCCGCACGTCGGCTACCTTTCCGGCTGACCGCCCGAGAGGGCCTCAACGCCGAGCCGCGTGGACAGTCTACAACGATTCCTCTTGGTAGCCCCCGTCCTGCTCTTCTCGATGGTGGCGCACGAGTACGCCCACGGCTACGCCGCGTTGCTCCAGGGTGACCCCACCGCGCGGAATCTCGGGCGGCTGTCCTGGAACCCGATCCGGCACATCGATCCGTTCATGACGATCCTGGTGCCGTTGGTGCTCTTCCTCACCAAGGCGCCCTTCCTCTTCGGTGGCGCCAAGCCGGTGCCCGTGAACCCGCGGCTGTATCGCAACTACCGCCGCGGCGACATCATCGTCTCCCTCGCCGGGATTGCGGTCAATCTCGCGCTCGTGCCGGTCTGTCTCGTCCTCGTCGTCGCGATGGGACTCCTCGGCCGCGGACTTCCCGTCCTGAACGACTCCGCCGCCCTCCTACAGGTGATGTTCCTCTCGGGGATCTGGATCAACCTCGGGCTCGCCGTGTTCAATCTCCTCCCGATCCCGCCGCTCGACGGCTCGCACGTCATACGTCATCTGCTCCCGCCGGCGTGGGAGCTGCAGTACCGCCGACTGTACAACGCGGGCTTCATCGTGCTGCTCGTCTTCCTCACCTTCGGGCGGCCGATCCTCAATCTCTGGTTCAAGCCGGTGTACTTCATCGGTGGGCTCGCCACCGACCTGGTGGAACCCCTCCTGCTCCTGAGCAAGTGGACGACCTGACCCCCGCCGCGCCCAGCGCCAGCGCCGACGAGAAGCAGACCGGCTTCGTCGTCGATCTGCCGGCGTTCAACGGCCCGCTCGACCTCCTGCTCTCGCTGATCCGCGATGAGAAGGTCGACATCTACGACATTCCGGTGGCGCGCATCTGCGAGCAGTTCACGGTGCGCATGCGGATGCTCGCGCTCGATGACGCGGCGGACTATCTCGAGATGGCCGCGCGACTCCTGCGCATCAAGGCCCAAATGCTTCTGCCGCGCCCGGAGGGACTCGACCAGTGGGAGGATCCGCGCGCCGAGCTCGTGCGCCGTCTGCTCGAGTACCAACAGATGCGCGAGGTCGTCGACGTCCTCGAACGCCTCGGCGAGGATCGGCGCAATCGTTTCGCGCGGAGTTGGCGCCAGCCCGGCGCCCCCGTGCCACCGCCGCCGCTCGCGCTCTCGCTCGGCGAGATGCTCGCCGCGGTCGATCGCGTGCTGCGCCAAGCGCGTGAGCCGCAACTGCACGACGTGGTGCCGCGCTCGCTGGACGTCGATGGCGCGATGGTCACGATCCGCGCGGTCCTCGCCCTCCGTGCCACGGCACGCTTCCGCGATATCCTCCGCGATGGTGCGGAACCGTGGGAGATCCTCTCGGGGCTCCTCGCCCTCCTCGAACTCGCGCGGCGCAACGAACTGCGTCTCGCCCAACTGAAACCCTTCGCATCCGTGGAGATCTCTCGTGAACTCGCTGGCGAAGCTGCTTGAAGCGGCGCTCTTCGCGAGCCCCCGTCCCATTCCGACGGAGGAGCTCGCGGCGCTCGATGCCGACGCCTCGCCGGCCGCGGTGCAGGCCGCCCTCGACGAACTGCGCGAGCACTACGACGTCGATGGGCACGGCGTCGAACTCGCCGATGTCGGCGGCGGCTGGCAGATCCTGACGCGCGCGGAATACACCGAGGCGATCGAAAGAGCTCAGATGGCGGTCCGCCCCCAGCGCCTCTCGGCGGCCGCGCTGGAGACGCTCGCGATCATCGCCTATCGCCAACCGATCGGGCGCGCCGAGATCGAGGAGATCCGCGGCGTAAACGTCGGTTCGATCCTGAAGACGTTGCTCGAACGCGGACTGATCGAGGTCACCGGGCGTGCCGAGGGCTTGGGGCGTCCGCTCCTCTACGGCACCACGAGCGGATTCCTCGAGCAGTTCGCGCTGCGCCATCTCGAAGAGCTGCCGCGCGGGGATGAGCTCGCGGTCGCGCTCCGCCCACAGGTTGTGGCGACGTGAGTGACGACGGCGCGATGCGGATCCACCGGGCGCTCGCGCGCGCCGGGGTCGCATCGCGTCGCAAGGCCGAGGAGCTGGTCGCGGCGGGGCGGGTGATGGTCAATGGCGCGCCCGCACGGACCGGACAGACGGTGCATCCCGTCATCGACACCATCACCCTCGATGGACGACGCGTCGGAGCGCCGGTGGCGCCGGTCTGGTTCGTGCTCCACAAGCCGGCTGGGGTGCTCACCTCGCAGGGGGACCCGCGAGGGCGTCGCACCGTGTTCGACCTCCTCCCGCACACGCCCGGGCTCGCGTACGTCGGGCGTCTCGACTACCTCACCGAGGGCGTGCTTCTCTTCACCACCGACGGCGACGCGGCGCATCGCCTGACACACCCCTCGAGTGAGATCGAGCGCTCGTACTCCGCCACCGTGCGTGGCGATGCGCTCACCGCGGCGCGCCACGCCCGCCGCGGCGTGATGCTCGAAGACGGCGCCGTGCACCCCGTCGCCGTCGATGCGATCGCACTCGGCGAGCACCTCTGGCGTTTCGATGTCACCATCCGCGAGGGACGTAATCGCGAGGTGCGTCGCTTGTGCGAAGCGCTCGATCTCGAAGTGCGCCGCCTCGTCCGTACTCGCTTCGGTCCGATCACCCTCGGCGCGCTCGCGCCCGGCGATCACCGGCCCCTCACCGCAACCGAACAGCGCGCCATCGCGGCGCTCACGGAGTCTGCGTAGATGTCTGCTCCTCAAGCCAACGCCGCCGTCGCGCGCGCCGTCCTCGCCGAAGTCGCCAAGCGCGTCGTCGGACAGGACGAGATGGTCGAACGACTCCTGATCGGCCTCCTGACGGGCGGGCATGTGCTCCTCGAAGGCGTCCCCGGTCTCGCGAAGACGCTCACGGTGCGGACGCTCGCGGAGACGATGCAGGCGAGCTTCTCGCGCATCCAGTTCACCCCCGATCTGCTCCCGGCAGACGTCGTCGGCACGCAGGTGTACGATCAACGCACCGGCGCGTTCGATGTGAAGCAGGGACCGATCTTCGCGAGCATCGTGCTCGCCGACGAGATCAATCGTGCACCAGCCAAGGTGCAGGCGGCGTTGCTCGAGGCGATGCAGGAGCATCAGGTCACCATCGGTGGACGCACGATGCCGCTCCCCGAGCCTTTCCTCGTGCTCGCCACGCAGAACCCGATCGAGCAGGAAGGCACGTACCCGCTCCCCGAGGCGCAGGTCGATCGTTTCATGCTCAAGCTGCGCGTGGGGTATCCCTCGCGCGACGAGGAGCGGGAGATCATGCGGCGCATGGCGGGCGGTGAGGCGATCGCGATCGAAGCGGTCGCGACACCCGCGGCGATCCTCGCTGCGCGGCATCAGATCACGCAGATCCGGTTGGACGCGCGCTTGGTGGACTACATCGTTGACCTCGTGCACGCGACGCGCGAACCGGCGGCGGCTGGCCTCGACGCGCTCGTGCCGTTGATCGAGTTCGGGGCGAGCCCTCGTGCGACGATCGCGCTCGCGCAGGCCGCCCGTGCGCACGCCTGGCTGCGTGATCGCACCTTCGTCACGCCGGATGACGTGAAGGCGCTCGCCCCCGACGTGTTGCGGCATCGTGTGCTGCTGTCGTACGAGGCGGAGGCCGAAGGGATCGACACGGACACGGTCGTGCGTCGCATCCTCGAGGTGGTACCCGCGCCGTGATGCGCGCCGCGCCGGTCGGACCGGCCGGGCTCTCGCCGGAACTCCTGCGGCAGGTGAAGCGGATCGAACTCGCCACGCGGCGACTCGTCGATTCACGGTTCGCCGGGGAGTACCACTCGGTGTTCAAGGGGCAGGGGATGGAGTTCGCGGAGGTGCGCGAGTACCAGCCCGGCGACGAGGTGCGGAGCATCGACTGGAACGTTACCGCGCGTATGCGCCGACTCTTCGTGAAGCGTTTCGTCGAAGAGCGCGAGCTCACGGTGCTCTTGCTCGTCGACGTCTCGGGGTCGTCGAGATTCGGGACGGGGGTGCTCGACAAACGCACCGTCGCCGCACAGCTCGCCGCCGCGCTCGCGCTCACCGCGGTGCGGAACAACGACCGCGTGGGCCTGTGTGCGTTCGGGGAGCAGGTCACCCATCTCGTGCCCCCCCGAAAGGGGCGTCGCCACGCGCTCCGCATCGTGCGCGACGTGTTGGCGATCCCGAGCCAACCGGGCGGGACTGGGCTCGCCGAGGCGCTCGACGCGGCTTCGCGTGCGCTCGTGCACCGGAGCGTGGTGTTCGTTATCTCCGATCTCGTGGCGCTTGGCTACGAGCCCGCGCTGCGCCGACTCGCGCAGCGGCATGATGTGGTCGCGCTCACGCTCGACGATCCCGCGGAGCGCGCGTTGCCGGATCTCGGAGTCGTGCATCTGCAGGACCCCGAGACCACGCAGCGCGTAACCATCGACACCGGCGATCGGCGCGTCCGTGCGGCGTATGACGCGGCCGCCGCGCGCGAACGCGCGACGCGTCAGACGCTGCTGCGCCGCGTGGCGGTCGATGAGGTCGCGGTGCCGCTCGAGCACGACTGGGCCGAACCGTTGGTGCGCTTCTTCCGCATGCGGCAACGCCGCAAACGGCTCGGGTGATGCGCGCCCTGGCGTTCCTCCTCGGGGTGGCGGCCGCGCTCCCGGCGCAGAGCACGCGCCCGATCGTCACGGTGTCGCTCACGCCGACCACGGTCCGCGTCGGCGAACCCGTTGAGCTGCGCGTGCGCGTCCAAGCACCACTCGGCGCCCGGGTACGGTTTCCAGCGCTTCCTGACACCAGCGATGCGATCGAACCGATCGACCCGCGCGCCGTGGTCGATGGCGCGAGCACCGGCGTGGTGGACCGCACCGCGGTGTGGCGCATCGCCGCGTGGCGCGCGGGGACGCGGCGCATCGCACTGGCACCGATCGAGGTCGCCTGGGAGGGGCGCCGCGAACGGTTCCCGCTGATCGCGCCGGCGCTCACCGTATCATCGGTGCTCCCGGCGGACACCACCGATCGCGATCCGCGCCCCGCGCGCGCACTCGCCGACGCACCGGCGCGCTGGTGGCAGTGGGTGGCTGCGGCGGCGATCCTCCTCGTGATCGGCTGGCTCCTGCGGCGTCAGCGGCGCGCGGCCCGTGCGCGCACGGACGTCGATGCGTGGGTGGAACTCCGCACGCGGTGGAAAGCGATCGATGCGATGGCGTTGGTCGAGGCCGGCGAGCTGGCACGGGCCGTAGCGGTCGAGACCGAAGCGATGCGCGCCTACCTCACGCGCCGCTTTCCCGCGGCGAGTACGGGGATGGCGTCGCGCGAGTTCGTCGCCACGCTGGCCGCGCACGGTCTCCCGGTCCTCCCCGACGAGGTCGGCTCCCTCTTGCTGCGCGCGGATGCGATCAAGTTCGCGGCGGCGCCGGTGAGTGCTGCGGAGTGCGCGGAGTTCGCGCGCTTGGCCCGCGCGGTGGCGCGCGATGTGCAGACCGCGTACGAGGCTCGCCTGCGCGCCGCGCAGCGCCCCAAGCGGAAGGCTGCGGCGTGAATCCGTTCCTCGGCCTCTCCTTCGGTGCGCCACTGGCGGCGCTGCTGCTCCTCCCGCTCGGGCTCTGGCTCTGGTGGCGTGCGCGCCGCCCGCGTCCCGCGGTGCTCTTTCCGCGCGTCGACCTGCTGACGAGTGGGCCGATCCGCGGGCGGTGGACGCCGCGCGCACTGGTCGCGTTGCGGACGCTCGCGATCCTCACGGGGATCATCGCCCTCGCCGCGCCCCGCGCGGGCGCCTTCACACGGACGGTACGCGGCGACGGCATCTCGATCCTGCTCGTCGTCGACCTGTCGAGTTCGATGCTCGCCGAGGACTTCCGGCCGAACAACCGCCTCGAGGTGGCCAAGGTGCGCCTGCGGGAGTTCGTGAATGGGCGAAAGGACGACGAGATCGGTCTCGTCGCCTTCAGTGGGGAAGCGCTCACGCAGGTGCCGTTGACGCTCGACTATCCGATCGTGACGACGGCGATCGAACAACTGCAGTCGGGACAGCTCGAGGATGGCACCGCGATCGGGACCGCGATCGCCACCGCGACGAATCGGCTGCGCGACGCCGCCGGTCGCTCGCGCGTGATGATCCTGCTCACCGATGGCGAGAACAACCGCGGCACGATCGATCCGCGCACCGCCGCCGACGCCGCCGCCGCGATGGGGGTGCGCATCTATACGATCGGGGTGGGGAGCGAGGGGATGGCGCCGGTACCGGTGGGGCGCGGCGTGTTCGGCCTACGGTTCGAGAACCGCCCGGTCCGCATCGACGAGCCGCTGATGCAGGACGTGGCCCGGGTGACGGGCGGGCGATACTTCCGCGCACGCGACGGGCAGGCGTTGCAGCGCATCTATGAGCAGATCGATCAGCTCGAGCGCGCACCGGTCCGCGCGGTGCGGCGTGAGCGCTTCCGACCGCTGCACCAGTTGCCGCTCGCGTTGTTGGTCGGCTGCCTGACCTGTGAGCTCGCGCTCCTCGCCTGGCGGGGGCCGTTGCCGTGAACCTCGGCGTCGCCTCGCCACTCCTCCTGATCGCCGCGCTCCTTGGGGCGCCGCTCGCGGCGTGGGCGGTCTGGTACTGGCATGTCCGTCGCGTGCGGCGCGTCGAGCGAGTGGCGACGCCCGAGGCAGTCGCGCGGCTGATTCCCACACTCGGCGGTCACGGCGCGCGTTGGCGCGCCGCGCGTCTCGGCACGGCGATGGGGTGTGCGCTCATCGCGCTCGCCGGTCCTCGATGGGGGGCGGCCACGGAGACGATCCGCAGCGAGGGGATCGATGTGGTGTTGGCGCTCGATGCGTCCAAGTCGATGCTGGCGGATGATGAGCGGCCGTCGCGATTGGAGCGCATGAAGCAGGAGGTCCGCCGATGGCGCGCGGCGTCACCCGGGGACCGGGTCGGGATCATCGCCTTCGCCGGTCGCGCGTACGTGCTCTCCCCGCTCACCGCGGACGACGGCGCGCTCGGGCTCTTCCTCGATAACCTCGACCCGAGCATCGTCGGCGAGCCCGGGAGCGCGCTCGCGCCCGCGATGGAGCAGGCCGTGAACTTGCTCGATGCGGCCAAGGGCGACGCCGACCGCGCGATCGTGCTCCTCTCCGACGGCGAAGCGTTCGACGATCTCGCCGCCGCACGGACCGTCGCGCGGCGCGCGGGAGCGAACGGGATCCACCTCGTGACCGTCGGCTTCGGCACGCCCGGTGGGAGTACGATCCCGCTGGAGGGCGCGCCGGGTGAACCGCGGCGGAACAAGCTCGATGGGGAAGGGAACGAGGTCATCACGAAGTACGAGGCCGCGTCGCTGCAGGCGCTCGCCGAGGCCGCGCGCGGGGATTTCATCCCCGCCGATGCCGCGGACAAAGGGCGCCGCATCGCTCGTGCGCTCGACGGGCTCGCGGCCGGACGGCGCGAGAGTGCCGCGGGGCTCGCGCGTCCCGATCGCTTTCAGTGGTTCCTTCTTCCGGCGCTGCTCCTCCTCCTGCTCGACGCGTGGCGCGTGGACGGGGTCCGCGTGCGGTGGCGTCGTCGCGCGGCGCTGCTCGTCGCGATGATCGTCGCGCCCGCCGGCACGGCGTCGGCGCAGAGCACCAATGAGCGCCACGCCGTTGAGGCCCACGCAGCGCGCCGGTTCGACGAGGCGATCTTCCTCTGGCGCCAGGAGATCGCCGGGCGGGCCGCGCCGCGACTGCTCTACAACCTCGGCACCTCACTCCTGGGCGCCGACTCTCTCGACACCGCGATCGACGCGCTCGAGCGGGCATCGCTCCTCGGGGATCGTGCGCTGCGCGAGCAGGCGCTGTTCAACCTCGGCCTCGCGCGGCTCCGGCGCAGTCGCACGCTCGACGGCGAGGATCAGCGACGTGCTTTGGAGAGCGCGATCGCGTCGTACAAGGCGCTGCTCCGGTTGCGCCCCACCGACGCGGACGCGCGCTGGAACTACGAGCTCGCGCTGGAGACCCAGCAACAACAGTCGCAAACGAACGGTGGGTCGCGCGACGACCCGGAGCAACCGCCCGAGCCGCAGGGGCGCGCACCGCAGACGCAGTCGGGGCCCATGTCGAAGTCGCAGGCACAGCAGTTGCTCGACGCCGCCGCCCGCGATGAGCGCGATACGCAGAAAAAGCGACGCACGGGGCGCAACGAGCGCGTGGCCGGAGGAAAGGACTGGTGATCGCGACGCTGGCGATCCTCGCGCTCCTCCAAGGGACGACGCCGGACTACCCGGCCGTCGTGCGGTCGCATCGTCCGAATGCGGCGAAGCCTGTGGATTTCGCCGCGCTCCTCTCGCCGGATACCGTCTACGTCGGCCAGCAGGCGTCGTACGAACTCGGGGTGTTCATCACGCAGGAGATGCGCAGTCGGCTGCGACGCAATCCGGAGTTCGTGCCCCCCGAAGTGAGTGCGATGCTCGCGTACGATCTCCCGAGCACACGACCACTCGTGGGGAACATCGATGGGCGCCCGTATGAGGTGCATGTGTTCCGGCGTGCGCTCTTTCCACTCACGCCCGGGCGCTTCGTGATCCCGGCCGCGCGGCTCTCGTACGCGGTGCCGCAGAGTGCGTCGTTCTTCAGTCGTGAGGAGACGCGCTCGCTGAGCGCTCCGGCGCAGGTGCTCGTGGCGATCGATCCTCCGATCGCGGGCCGCCCCGCCGTCTGGAACGGGGCCGTCGGTCGGTTCCGCACGGATGTGGTGGTCCCTGATTCCGCGCGTGCGGGTGATCCCGTGGTGCTCACCTTGGTCGTGGAGGGCTACG
The DNA here is from genome assembly GCA_019745365.1 of Gemmatimonadaceae bacterium. Taxonomy (GTDB): domain Bacteria; phylum Gemmatimonadota; class Gemmatimonadetes; order Gemmatimonadales; family Gemmatimonadaceae; genus JAIETI01. The sequence continues at coordinate 21,351 of JAIETI010000128.1, forward strand.
GGAACGTCGCGCTCGTCCCGCGCCCACCACTCGCCATCGCGGGCGCCAGCGTGGTGGCGGCGGACGAGCGCGTGCGCATCGATTCAACGCCGGTGCGCCTCGGCGGGCGGAAAGAGTTCGACTGGTTGGTCACGCCGTCGCGCGCCGGAGCGCTCGACATCGCGCCGATCGCGTTCGCGTCGTTCGATCCCGACGCGCGTCGCTACGAGACACGCCAGACGGCACGCGTGCGCCTCACCGTGGCGCCCGGCGCGGTGGTCGAGGAAGGCCCGGACTCGGTCGCGTCCGCCGTGGCACCGATGGTCGAGGGTCCGGAGGCACCGCTCTCGTTGAGTGCCACGCTCAGCGCCCCGATCCGCGCGCCGCTCGAACGGCGCGTGTGGTTCATCGCGCTCTTCGTCTTGGCGCCCCTGCCAGCGCTCGGGGTGCTCTGGCGGACCCGCACACCGCGCCAGCGCCGCCGCCCGCTCAGCGTCGCGGCACAGCTCCACGCCGCGACGAAGCGCGCACGTGACCCCACCGTCGCTGAGGCGCGCGCGCTCTTCTTGGGCGCGGTGGAGAGCCGACTGGGCGTGTCATTGGGCGCGCTCGATACTGCGGCCCGCCGTCGTGCCTTCGCGCTCGAGGGGGTCGCGAGCGACACCGCCGATCGCGCGCTGGCGTTGCTTGATCGTCTTGATCGCGCAGCGTTCGGCGGGGAGGGCGCGGCCCCGCGCGCTCGCGACCTCGATGACGTGGCGAGTGCGATCGATCGCGAAGCGCGCCCGGGGCGCGCGCGGCTCCATCGCGCCGTGTTGCTGCTCCCGATGATCGTGGCCCTCGCGCAGGCGCAGTCCGCGGATGCCCTCGATCGGGCGCTTGCGGCTGGTCGTGCCGCGTACGCGGGACGCGACTATCCCCGCGCCGTGGAGTCGTTCCGCGAGGCCGCCCAGCGTGCGCCGGGGATCGCGTCCGTGTGGTCCGACCTTGGGACCGCGGCGTGGGCGGCGCACGATACCGCGACCGCGGTGTACGGATGGCAGCGTGCTCTCCGCATGGAGCCGCTCGACGGCGCGTTGCGCGATCGGTTGCAGCGGGTCGGCGCGCCGCAGGACGCCGGTCCCGCGGTCGTCTGGCCGGTGCCACGCTCCGCCGCGGTCCTCCTCGCCCTCGGTGCGTGGCTCGCCCTCTGGACGCTCGTGGCGTCGCGGCGTGCGCGCCGACGTTCGCTCCGTGTCACGCTCATCGTGGGAGCACCGTTGCTTGCGCTCGTGACCGCAGGTGCGGTGTTCATCGCCCGCGCGGCCGACGGTACCGGCCTCGCCGTCGTTGCGCAGCCCGCCGCACTCCGCCGCGAACCGATGCTCGGTGCCGAGGGCGGGAGCGTGCCGCTCACTGGCGAGGTCGCGCGCATCACCGCGCGACAGGGGCCATGGGCACGCATCACGCTCCCCGGTGATCGCACGGGATGGATCGCGCTCGACGCGCTTCTCCCCCTCGGCGATTGAATCGGCGCGTGCGTCTCGGAAGATTCCCCACATGAGTGCGCCCCGCATCGCCGTCCTCCCCGGAGCCGTTGCCGATCAGATCGCCGCGGGCGAGGTGATCGAGCGGCCCGCGTCGGTGGTGAAGGAACTCGTCGAGAATGCGCTCGATGCGGGCGCGACCGCGATCCACGTCGATGTGATGGAAGGCGGGCGTGCGCTGATCCGGGTCAGCGACGACGGCAGCGGGATGGACGCCGTGAACGCACCGGTCGCGATTGCGCGGCACGCGACATCGAAGATCCGTGCCGCCGCCGATCTCGTCGGCGTGGCGAGCTACGGCTTCCGGGGCGAAGCACTCCCCGCGATCGCGTCAGTATCCCGTCTCGCGATCGAGACCGCACCCGCTCACGGTGCGGGCACGCGCGTGGTCGTCCACGCGGGCGCACCGGCGGTTGTGACCGAGGCCGCCCGGCGGCAGGGCACGACCGTCACCGTGGAGTCGCTCTTCGCGAACGCCCCGGCGCGCCAGCGCTTTCTCAAGGGCGCTCGCGCCGAGTGGCGTGCGATCATCGATGCGCTCACGATCGTGGCGCTCATCCGGCGCGATGTGCGCCTCACCGTCACGCACGACGGTAAGGAGCAACTTGCCCTCCCCACGGCGAGTGGACTGCGCGAGCGCGTCGGCGCGCTCTGGGGGCACACGGTCGCGGAGCGACTCGTCGCCGTCGATGATGTTGCCGGCCCGATTCGCGTCGCCGGGCTCGTCGAGCGCCCCGCCGATGTTGGCACCGCGAGTCGGCGGGTGTTCCTCTCCGTGAACGGACGCGCGATCCGTGATGCCGGGATCGTGCGCGCAGCCGAGGCAGCGTACCGGAGCGCGATACCGTCGGGGGTGCGGCCGTCACTGCTGCTCGACATCACGCTCCCCGTTGCCGACGTCGATGTGAATGTGCATCCCGCGAAGACCGAGGTGCGCTTCGCCGATCGATGGACGCTCGAACGTGCGGTGGAACGTGCGGTGCGACGCGCACTCGGCACCGAGGACGCCGAGGCGTCGCTCGGCGCGCGGAGTTGGTGGCAGGCACCCGCCGCCACGCCTGCGCCGCTCGGTCGCGAGGTCGAGCCCAGCGCGCTGATCGAGACACCGGCACCGACGCCACTCTTCGCCCAATCCGACGACGCGCCCACGCCCGTCGATGGCGAACCCGAGATCGTCGTTCCGCCGCTCGTGCAGCTCCGGCGCACCTTCCTGATGTTCGAGCGCGACGATGCCGTGGTGCTCATCGATCAGCACTCCGCGCATGAGCGCGTGTTGTACGAGCGCTTCCTCGGCGAGTTCGAGCGCGGTGATGCCGCGTCGCAGGCGCTCCTCTTCCCGCTCACGTTGCATCTGTCGCCAGCCGAGGCGGAGGCGTTCGAGCAGGCGGCGGCGTTCATCCGTGGGGTGGGCTATCAAGTGGAGTCGTTCGGCGGGAGCGCGCTCCTGGTGCACGCGGTCCCCACACCACATCCGCGCTTCGATGCCGAGCGGTGTTTGCGCGAGACACTTGCCGCGCTCACCGGCGATCGGGCGGCGGCATCGCACGGCAAGCACGAGCGACTCATCGCAACGATGGCGTGCAAGGCCGCGATCAAGGCGGGCGAGGCGCTGCGCGTCGATGAGATGAACGCCCTGTTCGTCGCGCTCGCACGCACCACGCTTCCCGCACACGACGTGCACGGTCGTGCCACCGTGGTCCAACTCGGCTGGGACGAGATTGAGCGGCGCTTCGGACGACGCTGAGCTGCGCATCATCTGCGGCCCGACCGGGGCGGGGAAGTCCGCGGTCGCGCTCGCGCTGGCCGAACGCGTTGGGGCACGCATCCTCTCGGTCGATTCGCGGCAGATCTATCGCGGCTTCGACATCGGGACCGCCAAGCCATCGGCGGCGGACCGTGCGCGCGTCGCGCACGACGGGATCGATATCGCTGACCCGAGCGAACGCTGGAGCGCCGCGCGCTTCGCGGAGTACGCGCACGCGAGCCTCGCGTCGGCCGAGCGCCCCATGGTGATCGTGGGCGGCACGGGACTCTGGCTGCGAGCGCTGGTGACACCGCTCTTCAGCGAGCCGCCGCTCGATGCCCCGCGCCGAACCGCGCTCGCCGATGCGCTCGACGCGCGATCGACCGAGGAGCTGCGTCGATGGGTGCAGCAGCTCGACCCCGCGCGCGCGAGCCTCGGGCGCACTCAGCTGCTCCGCGCCATCGAGATCGCGCTCCTCACCGGGCAGCGGATCAGCGCCCTTCACGCCGCGAGCGCGGCGGCGGCACGCCCCGCGCGCTGGCTCGTGGTCGATCCCGGCGTGCGCCTCGCCGCGCAGATCGAGTCGCGCCTCGACGCGATGCTCGCGGCGGGGTGGCTCGAAGAGGTCCGGTCCCTCGCCGCGCGGGTGCCCGAGGATGCCCCCGCATGGAAGGCCTCGGGGTACGCGCGACTGCGCGCCGGGGGGGACGCGCGCGCAGTGCGCGACGCTATCCTTATCGAGACGCGCCAATACGCGAAGCGGCAGCGGACCTGGTTCCGCCACCAACTCGCCGAGGCACAGGTAACGCGAGTGGACCCATACGATCCGGACTGTGCCGGCATCGTGCACCGATGGTGGACTGGCGAGGGGACGGCGTGAAGATCGGGATCACCTGCTATCCGACGTATGGCGGCTCCGGCGCCGTGGCGACCGAACTCGGCATCGCGCTCGCCGAGCGCGGTCATGATGTGCACTTCATCACCTATCAGGCGCCCTTCCGGCTACCGAGCTTCCACCCGCGCATCGCGTTCCACGAAGTCGGCGTGGGGCACTACCCGCTCTTCCAGTACCCGCCGTACGACCTCGCCCTCGCCGTGAAGATGCACGAGGTCGCCACGCAACAGTCGCTCGATCTGCTCCACGTGCACTACGCCATCCCGCACGCGACGAGCGCGTGGATCGCGAAGGAGATGCTGCAGGAGCAGGGAAAGAGACTCCCCGTGGTGACCACATTGCACGGCACCGACATCACCATCGTCGGGCAGGACCACTCGTACCACGCGATCACGAAGTTCTCCATCGAGCGCTCGGACCGTGTGACCGCGGTGTCGCAGTTCCTCAAAGACGAGACCGTCGCGGCCTTCGGCTGCGGCAACTCGCGCGTCGATGTCATCCCGAACTTCGTCGATCCGGCGACCTTCGATCGCGAGGCGTTCTCGCCGGAGCTGCACACGCAGCTCGGCGGTGGTCGCCGCGTGCTGATGCACATCTCCAACTTCCGCCCCGTCAAGCGCGTGCGCGATGTGGTGCGCATCTTCGCGAAGGTGAACGCGGTGGTGCCGAGCGTCCTGGTGCTCGTCGGTGATGGCCCGGACCGCGCCGCCGCAGAAGAGGAGGCCCGCTCGCTCGGCGTGATCGAATATGTGAAGTGCCTCGGCAAGATCGATGGCGTCGCGCCGCTCCTCGCTGCCGCAGATCTCTATCTCATCCCCACCGACCGCGAATCGTTCGGCCTCTCCGCCCTCGAAGCGCTGGCCTGCGGGGTCCCCGTGCTCGGCTACGCGGTCGGCGGACTCGTCGAGGTCGTCCAACACGGTGTCACCGGTGCGCTGCGCCCGGTGGGCGACACGGACGCCCTCGCCGCCGACGGGATCGCGCTGCTCGAGCCCGCGCGGTGGCGCACCGTCTCGGCTGCCGCGCGTGCCGATGCGCGCGCACGGTTCACGCAGACCGAGATCGTGGCGCGCTACGAAGCGCTCTACCGCGAGGCGGTCGCGTGATGCACACACCCACCGTCCTGCAGGCCTTCATCCTCGGCATCCTGCAGGGGCTCGCCGAGTTCCTCCCGATCTCGAGCTCGGCGCATCTCAGTCTCGCACCGTGGGTGTTCGGGTGGGAGGCGCCGGGGCTTGCCTTCGATGTCTCGCTTCACCTCGGCACGCTCATCGCGCTCCTCTGGTTCTTTCGCGCTGACTGGGTCGCGCTCACGCGCGCGGGCTGGCGGATCGTCACCACGCGACGCATCGCCGACGATGACGCGCGCCGTGTCGTGCAGCTCGTCATCGCGACGATTCCTGGCGCCCTCGCGGGGCTCCTCTTGAAAGACCTCGCCGAGACCGTGTTCCGGACCCCCGCGCTCACCGCGAGCGCGTTGATCGTGATGGGCGCACTGCTCTGGATCGTCGATGCCACCGCGAGCCGCGTTCGCGCGCTCGGTTCGGTAGGGTACCGTGACGCGCTGCTGATCGGATTGGCGCAGTGCGTGGCGCTCGTCCCCGGTGTCTCGCGATCGGGTTCAACCATCACGGCGGGACGCGCCCTCGGTTTCGATCGCGCATCGGCGGCGCGGTTCTCCTTCTTGATGTCGATGCCCATCACGGCAGCGGCGGCGGTCATCAAGGTTCCCGAAGCGGTGCGTGATGGCATCAGTCTCCCGCTTGTCGTCGGGATCGTGACCGCTGCGATCTCCAGTGCGATCGCGATCTCGGCACTGCTCAAGTTCCTGCAGCGCTACTCCTTCGCGGTTTTCGCCCTCTATCGGTTCGTGCTCGGTGCAGCGATCCTCGCCCTCGTCGCGGCGCGCGGCTGAGTTCGCCCGCCGGGTCGATCTCCCGGCGATCCGACACCTCTCCGTCGTCAGCTCGACGATGGATGAGGCGCATCGCTGGGCGTCCGAGGGCGCGCCGGCGGGGGCGCTCGTGTTGGCCGATGCCCAGCAGGCGGGGCGGGGACGCATGGGGCGCGCGTGGCTGAGTGCACCCGGTGCCGGGATCTGGATGACGCTGATCGAGCGACCGAAGGACCCAAAGGCACTCGACGTGCTCTCGCTCCGCATCGGAATGGCGGCGGCGCGCGTGCTCGATCGCTTCGCGGGTGAGGAGGTCCGCCTCAAGTGGCCGAACGATCTCCTCCTCGATTCAGGAAAGCTCGGCGGGATCCTGATCGAGACCCGATGGCGCGAAGAGCGGGTCGAATGGGTCGCAGTGGGGGTCGGCGTGAACCTGATCCCACCCGAGGGCGCGGCCGGGCTCCGACTGGCCACCGATCGCTTCGCCGTCCTCGAGGAGCTCGTCCCCGCGCTGCGCGCGGCCTGCTTCGCGACGGGGCTCCTGCACGATGCCGAGCGCGATGCGTGGGACCGTCGCGACGCGCTGAAGGGACGTCGCCTCTTCGAGCCCGCGCGCGGTGTGGCGGAGGGGATCGCCGCGGACGGAGCATTGTTGGTGCGTACCGCAGAGGGTACCGTTCCGGTGCGCGGTGGGACCGTGATCTTCGACGCGGAGGGGTGATGCTGCTGGTATGCGACGTAGGGAACACGGAGACCACGATCGGGCTCGCCGAGGGCGATGCGCTACGTGCGAGCTGGCGCGTGATGACCGATGTGCCGCGTACGGCGGATGAGTTTCATCTGCTGCTCCGCGGCCTGCTCGACGCTGCCGGGGTCGCGCGCGAGGAAGTGACGGGCGCTGCAGTCGGCTCGGTGGTCCCGCGGGTGACCGATCCGCTCGCGCTCGCCTGCGCGCAACTCACCGGCGATGCGACACTGAAGATCGACGCGTCGTCGGGGCTCCCGATCACCCTCGACGTGCTCGAGCCCCTGACCGTCGGCGCCGATCGCATCATCAACACGCTCGCCGCCAGCCGTCGCCATCAGCGCGACTGCATCGTCGTCGACCTCGGTACGGCGACGACGTACGACTGCATCACCGCCGACGGCGTCTTCTTGGGCGGTGTGATCGCGCCGGGGATCCAGACCATGGCGGAGACGCTCACGCGGCGTACGGCGAAGCTCCCGGCCACGGAGCTGCGTGCGCCGGCGTCGGTCATCGGGCGTCGCACGGAGGACTGCATCCGCTCGGGGATCGTGTTCGGCGCGGCGGAGTCGGTGGACGGGCTCGTGCGCCGCATCAAGGCCGAGTGGCCGCGGCCCGGCGTCGAGCCGTTGGTGATCGCCACGGGTGGGCTCGCGACCGTGCTGAAACCCCACTGCCGCGAGATCGATCTGGTTGAGCCAGATCTGACACTCTTAGGGCTCGCCCTCGCCTGGCGGTTACTCCGGGGCACGTAGCGGCGGCAGTCAGTGTGTCAACCTGACAGAGCTGTAACGTTATAAGTACGAGTGCTTTAAGTCACTTCGGCACAGTCCAGTGGCACGCCGGTTGCACAGGCTAATGCCGCTCTGTTAGCACTCTCAGTGGTCGAGTGCTATCTTTGATTGGCTTGCAGGAACTCCAGTAGTTCCTGTTGTGCCTGTCCTTCCTTTCTTTCCTTTCGGAGGTTTCCCACGTGGCAGCGAAGACCGCTTCCAACACCAAGGTGACGCCGCTGGCCGATCGCGTCGTCGTGAAGGCGCTCGAAGAGACCGAGCAGATGCGCGGTGGCCTGTACATCCCCGACACGGCGAAGGAAAAGCCGCAGCAGGGCGAGGTCATGAACGTCGGCCCCGGCAAGTACGAGGACGGCAAGCTCGTCCCGATGACCGTAAAGGTCGGCGACAAGATCCTCTACGGGAAGTACAGCGGCACCGAAGTCACGCTCGACAACGAGCAGTACCTGATCCTCCGCGAGTCGGACATCCTCGCGGTCATCAACTGAGCCTTCTTCTAGGACTATCCCAATGGCTGCGAAGGAACTCCATTTCAATCAGGAAGCCCGCGCCGCGCTGAAGCGTGGTGTGGATCAGCTCGCCGAGGCGGTGAAGGTCACGCTCGGCCCCAAGGGGCGGAACGTCGTCATCGACAAGAAGTTCGGCGCGCCGACGGTCACCAAGGACGGCGTGACGGTCGCGAAGGAAGTCGAGCTCTCGGATCCGATCGAGAACATGGGCGCGCAGATGGTGAAGGAAGTCGCGACCAAGACGTCGGATAACGCCGGCGACGGCACGACGACCGCCACGGTGCTCGCGCAGGCGATCTTCCGTGAAGGGCTCAAGAACGTCACCGCCGGGGCCAACCCGATGGCGATCAAGCGCGGCATCGACAAGGCCGTCGCCGCGATCACGGACGAGCTCAAGAAGATCTCCGTCCCGACCTCCGGGAAGAAGGAGATCGCCCAGGTCGGTACGATCTCGGCGAACAACGACAAGGAGATCGGCGATCTCATCGCCGACGCGATGGAGAAGGTGGGCAAGGACGGCGTGATCACCGTCGAAGAGGCCCGTGGCCTTGAGACGACGCTCGAGACCGTCGACGGCATGCAGTTCGACCGTGGCTACCTCTCGCCCTACTTCATCACCGATCCGGAGAAGATGGAGGCCGCCCTTGAGGACGCCTACATCCTCATCCACGACAAGAAGATCGCGTCGATGAAGGACCTCCTCCCGGTGCTGGAGAAGGTCGCGCAGACGGGCAAGCCGCTGCTCATCATCGCCGAGGACATCGAGGGCGAGGCGCTGGCCACGCTCGTCGTGAACAAGCTCCGCGGCACGCTCAAGATCTCGGCCGTCAAGGCGCCGGGCTTCGGCGATCGTCGCAAGGCCATGCTCGAGGACATCGCCGTCCTCACGAGCGGCAACGTCATCAGCGAAGAAGTCGGCTTCAAGCTCGAGAATGCCGTCCTCACGGACCTCGGCCGCGCGAAGCGCATCGTCGTCGACAAGGACAACACGACGATCATCGACGGGCACGGCGATGACGACAAGATCAAGGGACGCATCAAGGAGATCGAAGTCGCGATCGACAAGTCGACGAGCGACTACGACAAGGAGAAGCTCCAGGAGCGCAAGGCGAAGCTCGCCGGTGGCGTGGCCGTGATCAACGTCGGCGCCGCGACCGAGAGCGAGATGAAGGAGAAGAAGGCCCGCGTCGAAGACGCGCTGCACGCGACCCGTGCGGCCGTTGAGGAAGGGATCGTGCCGGGCGGCGGTGTCGCGCTCGTGCGCGCCCAGGGTGCCCTCAAGGCGCTCAAGCTCGAGGCCGAGGAGCAGATCGGCGTCGACATCATCCGTCGCGCGGTCGAGGAGCCGATCCGCATGATCGTCGCCAACGCCGGTGGCGAGGGCTCGATCGTGGTGGAGAAGGTGCGCGCGTCGAAGGACAAGAACTTCGGCTACAACGCGCTGACCGACACGTACGAGGACCTCGTGGTCGCGGGCGTGATCGATCCGACGAAGGTGACGCGCACGGCGTTGCAGAACGCCGCGTCGATCGCCTCGCTCCTCCTCACGACGGAAGCGTTGATCGTCGAGAAGAAGGAAGAGAAGGGTGCCGCGCCGGCCGCGCCGGGCGGTGGCATGGGCGGGATGTACTAGTCTCGCGCAGTCTGATGAACGGCACGGGCGCTCCGCGAGGGGCGCCCGTCCTGTTTTCGGCGTGGGCGCGGTCCATCCCCTAGGTTGCAGGGACGCAGTCGTGGTGCGTTGACAAGGCGGGCCGGTGGAGCTGGGACCACCGCAGGGGAGGACCGGACGGGCGTCGCTCGCGACGCCGCCCGGAGTTGCGCCCCGCGCGCTTCGGCGCATCGCCATCATCGGGAACCACCTGCCGCGGCACTGCGGGATCGCGACCTTCACCACCGATCTCCGCGCGGCCATCGAAGAAGTGTGGCCCGCGTTCGACAGCTTCGTCGTCGCGATGAACGACGCCGGTCAGCACCATGCGTATCCGGCTGACGTGCGCTTTGCGATCGAGGAGAACGATGTCGCGTCGTATCGGCGCGCGGCGGATTTTCTGAATGTTGCGACGGTCGATGTGGTCTCGCTGCAGCACGAGTACGGGATCTTCGGTGGACGTGCCGGGGCGCTGATCCTCGCGCTGCTCGCCGACCTCCGGATGCCGGTGGTCTCCACGCTGCATACCGTGCTCGAGGCGCCCGACACCGCGCAGCGCCGCGTGATGGACGAGCTCGTGCAGCGCTCGGATCGCTGTGTGGTGATGAGTCAGCACGCGGCCGCGACGCTCGAGCGGGTGCACGGCGTGTCCGCGGCCCAGATCGATGTGATCCCGCACGGGATCCCCGCGGCGATGTTCACCACCGGCGACAAGGACCGCGTCGGCGTCGAGGGGAAGGGAGTCATCCTCACCTTCGGGCTCCTCTCGCCAGACAAGGGGATCGAGTACGTGATCGATGCGCTCCCCGCGATCCTCGCGGTGCACCCCGACACGGTGTACGTCGTGCTCGGCGCGACGCATCCGCATGTCCAGGCCGCATCCGGCGAGAGCTACCGACTGATGCTCGAAGCGCGCGCACAGCGACTCGGTGTGGCGGACAGCATCATCTTTCACGATCGGTTCGTCAGTCAGACGGAACTCGCGGAGTTTCTCGCGGCGGCGGATCTGTACGTGACGCCGTATCTCAATCTCGATCAGGCCACCTCCGGGACGCTCGCGTATGCGGTCGAGGCTGGGAAGGCGGTCATCTCCACGCCATACCAGTACGCGACCGAGCTGCTGGCCGACGGGCATGGTGTGCTGGTGCCCCCGCGCGACGCCCCGGCGATCGCCGAGGCAGTGACGCGGCTGCTCGATGACGTCGTCGGGACCCGCGCGATGCGAGCACGCGCGGCCGCTCGCGGAAGTACGATGGAGTGGGGCGCGGTGGCCGGGCGGCACGTGGCGAGTCTTGATCGGGCCGTGGCGGAGCACGCGGATGGCCGGCAACGCGCCTTTCAAGCACGGACGCTCGCGCAGCGGCCCGCGACCCTGCCGGAGCTCCGGCTCGATCACCTCCGCGCGCTCACGGACGACACGGGAGTGCTGCAGCACGCGTCCTTCGACGTGCCGCGCTACAGCGACGGGTATTGCCTCGACGACAACGCGCGTGCGCTCCTGTTGATGGTGCGACTCGAACAGCTCGGGGCGGTCACGCGCGGCGTGGAACACGCACTCGCCTCGCGTTACCTCGCGTTCGTCAGTCACGCCTTCGACGCGCGCTCGGGCCGCTTCCGCAACTTCTTCTCGTATGCGCGCACCTGGGAGGAGTCGGTCGGCTCCGACGACAGCCACGGCCGCGCGCTCTGGGCGCTCGGTGCGGTGGTCGGGCATGCGAACGATCCGGGGCGTCGAAGCCTGAGCGGCGAACTCTTCGCGGCGGCGCTCCCCGCGGTGGAGTCGCTTGGCAGCCCGCGTGCGTGGGCGTATGCGTTGCTGGGGATCGACGAGTACCTTCGGGCCTTTGCCGGCGATCGGAGCGTGCAGCGGATGCGCGCCGCGCTGGTGGAGCGGCTACTCGTGCGGCACGCGCACTCGTCGGCGCCGGAGTGGCCCTGGTTCGAGGCGGAGCTGACCTACTGCAACGCGCGTCTCCCGCAGGCGCTGATCCTTTCAGGGGCGGGGATGGGGCGCGTGGATGTGCTCGCGGTCGGCGTGACCGCGCTCTCGTGGCTCGCCGACCATCAGCGCGGACCGGACGGCACCTTCGCGCCGATCGGATCGAACGGCTTTCATCCGCGGGGAGGCGAGCGGGCCTGGTTCGACCAGCAGCCCGTTGAGGCGTGTGCGATGGTCTCCGCCAGTCTCGACGCGCAACGGGTCACGGGCGACCCTGTGTGGGCCCAACACGCACAGCACGCCTTCGCCTGGTTCCTCGGCGAGAATCACCTCCAGCAGGTGGTCTACGATGTCGCGTCAGGTGGGTGTCGCGACGGCTTGCACGCCGACCGCGTGAATGAGAATCAAGGCGCGGAGTCGACCATCTCCTTCCTCTCGGCACTGCGCGACATGCGCGCGGCCGAGCGTGTGGATCTCACCTGAAGTGCCCGGAGTCCCCTGAGTGTCCCCGCGAACGCACTATGAAGTCCTCTTCGAGCGGCATCCCGCGAACCCGATCCTCACAGCGGCGGAGTGGCCATACCCCGCGCACACGGTGTTCAATGCCGGGGCGACGCGCTTGGCGGATGGCACGTCACTCTTGCTCTGTCGCGTGGAGGACCGCACGGGGCACTCGCACCTGACGGCGGCGCGCTCGGTGAATGGCGTTGATGGTTGGGTGGTGGATCGCACCCCGACCTTTCGCGCCGATCCGGAGCGCTATCCGGAGGAGATGTGGGGCGTAGAAGACCCGCGCATCACCTTTGTGCCCGAGCTCGGACGCTACGCGGTGGCGTACACCGCGTTCAGTCGGGGTGGGCCCGGCGTCGCGCTCGCCCTGACGGACGACTTCGTGCACTTCGAGCGTTACGGGCTGGTGATGCAGCCGGACGACAAGGATGCCGCGCTCCTGCCGCGACGGATCGACGGCAACTTCGCGCTGTTGCATCGCCCGCTGCATGACAGCGGAGCGCACGTGTGGATCTCGTACTCGCCCGATCTGCGCAACTGGGGCGGACATCGCCTCGTGCTGCAGGCGCGCCGCGGCGCGTGGTGGGACGCGAACAAGGTGGGGCTCTCACCGCCGCCGATCGAGACGTCGGAAGGGTGGCTGATGATCTACCACGGCGTGCGGCAGACCGCGTCGGGGAGCCTCTATCGGCTCGGCCTCGCGCTCCTCGATCTGGAGCGCCCCGACATCGTGCGTCGGCGCGGCACCATGTGGATGTTCGGGCCGGAGGCCGCGTACGAGTGCGCGGGGGACGTGGGGAATGTCGCGTTCCCGTGCGGACTCACCATCGGCGATGATGGGGATACGATCCAGCTCTACTATGGTGCGGCGGATACCAGCATCGCGTTGGCGACGGGGAGTGTGGCGCGGTGCTTGAGGTG
>JAIETI010000122.1 GCA_019745365.1 Gemmatimonadaceae bacterium
CGGCCACTCGCTTACACGCTTCGAGCCAACCGCTGCGCGGTTGTCTCTCGCTACGCGAGAGGCCGTTCGCGGCGAGGGCCGCGCGCGAGGTGGGGCGGGGCCCGGAATGCGTGCAACGGCGCTTCCGCGCGTCGGCGGCGAGGGCGTGCGGCGTAGCAAGAGACTCGCGGGCGAAGACTGCGAGGCTCGCAGCGTGTAAGCCGCGTAGCCCTCGACGTCGACGCGCGGATGCGCCGTAAAGCGCAGGTCGCCTACACGTCGACCAGCGACGATAGCAGAGCAACCGTCCGCGCCACCGCCCCTCGCTCGGCATCGACCACCGCGAGCGCCCGCGCTCCGGCGGCCGAGCGTGCCGACGGTTCAGCGAGGAGCGCAAGCAACCGCATCGCGAGCGCGTCCGCATCCGTGCAGGCGAACCCGGCGCCCGCCTCGAGCAGGAGCGCCGCATCGCGACTCTCCGTGTGCTGCGGCCCGAAGAGCACCGGCACACCGAACGCGGCCGGCTCGACCACCGAGTGCAGCCCTGCACCGTGAAAGCCGCCGCCCACGTACGCGATCGTCGCCAGCGCATACAGCTCGGCGAGGACGCCCAGGCGATCGACGATCACCATGTCCGTCGCCGCGTCCGCCGCTGCGAGTCGCGCGACCGATCCTCCGACGGAACGCGCCGCGCGTTCGATCGGCGCGAGGTGCGCCTCGGTCGGCTCGTGCGGCGCGATCATCAACCGCGCGCCGGGCACTGCCGCGCGCACCCGCGACCATGCCGCGAAGAGCGCAGCCTCATCGCTTGGCCAGGTGGAGCCAGCAACGAGCGTTGGACGGTCGCTCGCGATGGGCGCGAGGAGTGCGCTCGCGCGATCGACGGCGGCCACGCGTGCGATCACCTGATCGTAGCGGGTGTCTCCCGTCGTCCGGACCACCACGCGGCGAACACCGGCGGCGATGAGCCGATCGCCGTCCGCCGACGCGATCGCGCCCACAGCATCGAGCTCGGCGTAGGCGTCGCCGAGGAGCGCACGGGCGAGCGCTCCACCGCGCTCCGACCCCGGTCGCATCGCCGCAGAGAACAGCGCGGTGCGCACACCCGCGGCGTGCGCGCGCTCGGTGAGCACGGGCCAGACGTCGACCTTCGACACCGCGAGGATGGTCGGTCGCAGTGCCGCGAGAAGTCGATCCGCCGCGCGGCCGGTGTCGAAGGGGAGCGCTGCCCACACGTCGGCACCGACGCGTGCGGCGAACGACTCCGCACTCGACGACGCGAAGGTGAACGCGATCTGCCAGTCAGGATGCTGCGCGCGCCAGGCCGCGATCACCGGCCGCGCCATCAGTCCCTCACCCACCGAGGGCGCATGCACCCAGAGGAGGGGGCGCGACACATCGCGCGACGTCGCGGCCCAGCGTTCGATGTGTGTGACGGCAGCTCGCTTCAGGGCCAGCGTCCGCGGCACCTTCCCATCGCCGGAGGCGAGCGAGGCGAGCCACTCCGCCGTGTGCGTCGCGGCGGCGTACGGGAGACGCAGCAGCGGATGCACCGCTGCGCGCGCTACTTGGGGGTAGGCGCGGCGAGCGCCGCGTCGATCGCCTTGCGGAACACCTCGGTCGGCTGCGCGCCGAGGTAGAGCTTGCCGCCGATGATGAACGCCGGCGTCGAGCTGATCCCCGCGCGCATCATCCGATCGGCATCGGCCAGCACCATCGCGCGGGCCTCGCCCTTGCTCACGCAACGCGCCTGCGTCGCGGCGGTCACGCCCGCTGCGCGTGCGAGCGAGTCGAAGACGGTGCGCGGATTCGACTCGCTCTTCCAACGATCCTGCGTGATGAAGAGTTGATCCTGCATCTCCCAGAATTTCCCCGACAGCCCCGCGCACATCGCGGCCTCGGCCGCGCCCTGCGCGTTCGCATGCATCTCCAGCGGGAGGTTCACGTACGCGAAGCGCACCTTCCCCGTGGCGACGTAGGCGTCGAAGAGCGCGCGGTACGACTCATCGTGCCAGCGCTTGCAGAAGGGGCACTGGAAGTCGGAGACCATCACCACCCACACCTTCGCATCGTCCTTGCCGGTGATACGCGCGAGGTCGAGCGCGGCCAAGAGCGCCGTGTCGGGCTTGGTGGTGTCGGCACGCGCGGCAACGCTCGCGCCTGGTAGTTCCGGCGCGGCATCCGCACGCGAGCAGGCCAAGAGCGCCGTGCAGGCGACGGCGAGGAGATGACGGACGATCACGGGATCAGCGGAGAGGGAAGTCGGGGCGGAGTCGGAGCACTGTGTTGGTCGATCGCTCCAACACGTAAGCATAGTCGCCACTCACGGTGACGGCGACCGCTTGGCCGATCTCGCGTGCGACACCCAGGAGGAGCGGCCCGTCGGCGCGACCGATGTCGACCACGGAGATCCCGTCGATCCCCGCCGCGACAAAGAGTCGGTTGCGCCAGAGCGCGGCGTCGTACGCGAAGCGTACGTCGCGGAATCGTCCCATCGCACGTCCACCGTTCGCCGCGTCGAACCACGCGACGCCGGCATCGCCAAGCGCCACGACGAGGCGATCGCCGGAGAGCGAGAGGCGCCGACCGATCGCGTGCAGCGCGACCGGCGCTCCGATGATAGCCAGGGAGTCTCCCGCGGGGGCGAGTCGGTAGAGCGAGCTGTCGACGAGTGCCCAGACGGCGCCGCGCGTCGGATCACTGATCACCGCCGTGACGCGATGCGGCAGGAGGATCCCGGGCCAGCTGTGGGCGCTGTCTGCCGAGAGCGGGACCGCCTCGATGCGCGCACCCACCGCGACGTAGCGGGTACTCCCAAGCACGGTCGCGCTGAGCACCTCGCCGGCACGGACCAATGAGCCGAGCCCGTCACCGGCAGGGTATCGATAGAGCCCGCCGAGGGCGAGCACGCCGAGCGAGCCGGCCGGGTCGGAGATATCGATCGCCGAGATCGCACGGAGTCCGGCCGCGCGGGTCGTCGTCGTCCGGAGGCGCGGCACGGCCGTGAAGGCTTGCACACCGCCGAGCCCGCCCACCGCGCCAGCGCCGTCGCGCACCGCGAGGGCGACTGGCTCGCCGACAAAACGGAGCGCCTCCGTCGGTGGATGGAGCGGCATCCGTCCCCCGAACCGTACACGATGCAGGAGGTCCTGCTCGCGGCCGATCAGATATCCGATGAACGCGCCGCCCGCGACCGAGATCGACATCACGCACTTCGCCTTCGTGCATGAACCCACATCATCGCCGCCACCAGAGAGCGTGAACGCACTCGCGGCCACGGCGCCGAGCGCCGCGCCGACGAACGGAAGCACCCACTTGCGTGGCGTGCGTCGCGGCGACGGCGCGCGCTCCTGCGCGGGGAGCAACATCGCGCCGAGCACGAGCAGCAACGTGGCGCGTCGGGCGATCGCGGTCATGGTGTCGCCGCGGCCGGGCGCGGCAGGACGATCTCGCGTTCCACCGTCGCGCTGCGATTCGAAGTCAGGTCGGTCACCGTCACGCCAAGACGATAACGCGCGTGCGGCGCATTGCCGAGGTCGAGGGTCAACCAGTGCGGGATCCGGTCGTCCACCGAGGTGACGGTGCGGTCGAAGCTGATCGACACCTGTTCGTCACCCTTGGCCGAGAGTCCGACCGCGTCGGCGAAGCCGCCAAGGATCTTGGCGGAGAAGCTCTCGGGGCGATCGATCGCGAGCACCTTGACCGAGACCTTGATGCGGAGTGTCGCCGTCCGCTCCGGCGACAGCGTCGCGCCGTAGCTCTCCCAGTACAAGGCGAGCGTATCACCTCGGGCGAAGGCGACGCCGGGGTTGGGGACGATGTCGAAGTCTCCGCGCACCTGCTCGCGCGCGCCACGCGGACGCACGCGCCGCGCGACGACCACATCCGAGAGCGCGAACGCGCCCGCGCTGTAGGGCATCGCGATCACCACCGCGTCGGCACGCGCCCCCCGACCCGAGTCGGGCTGCCGCGCCTCCGCGCGGAACGCGAGGTCGCCGCGGCCGGTGACGCGCGTCCACTGTCGGAGCGTCTCCCGCGACTCTCGCCGCAGCGCGACGGTGTCGCGGGTGATCGCGCGCGTGGTACCGTCATCCGTGCGGAGACCGATCTCCACCGGGGCGGGGGAGAGGTCGAGTCCATCCAGCAAGCGACGTCCGGGGATCCCCGCATAGAGATCGATCTCCACGCGGTCGGGGGTGGCACCGCGAAAGCGCGCGATCTGGAGCGGCATCGAGTCCATCCGCATCCGCCCGTCCAGATTGTCCCAGCGGACGGGGGCAAGGATGCGCGCATTGTCGGCGAAGGCGCGGAAGTTCCCCGCAAAGCGCGCGAGTCCCATCGCGGGTGCGCCGCTGAACACGAAGCGCAGCTTCGTCTCCGGATAGAACCATACGGAGGTGATGCGGCCAAGCGACTCCGCCCAATCGAAGCCCTGCACGTCAGGCGCGAAGCTCGCCCGCACCGGGGGGGGACCATAGCGGATCCAGATCAGCCCGCGGTCCGTCTTCCACCCGCGGATCTGGAACTCCTCCGACGAGAAGCGGAGATCGGCGTACGCGACGCGCGCGAGATACTCGTTGCGGGCCTCATTCACTGGCGTGAGCGCGACCGGATCCGCGGCGTCCCAGTAGCTCCGCTCGGCGAGGGCCAGGGCGGCGCGATCGAGCGTGGCGTTGAAGCGCTCTTGGGCTTCTGGGAGGATCGGCGCGAGCGTGGTCATCTCGCGTCGCTCCGCGTCGGGCAGGAGCGCGAGCGCGCTATCGAACGCGACGGCGGCCTCCTCCTCGCGATCCAACGTGTGCAGCACCATCCCGCGCGCGAGCCGCACCCGCGCCGAGCCCGGCTGCACCCGCGCGAGCCGGTCGGCGGCACGCGCCGCCTCCTCGATCCGTTTCCGCTCGTAGAGGAGGCCGATCAAGGAGACCGCCGCGCGCTCGAAGGTCGAGTCCGCGGCGAGCGCGTCGCGATAGCGCTGCTCCGCCTTGAGGGCGTCGAGCTCGCCCGCTCCCAGCAGCGGGGAGCTGTTCGTCTCGAGCATCGTCGGGACGTAGTGCCAGTCGTTTTCGGCCTCTTGGATGTTGATCCCGACGATCGAGCCGGTGAGCAATCGGCGATCGACCTGCGCGGCGTATCGCCGCTCGTCGATCTGGCCGAGCTCCCACGCGATCTCCGCGAACGCGCGGCCGTCTCTGCGGCGTTGGGCCGCGCGGAGCGCCTTGTTGAAGAGCCGATCGGCCTCGATCCGCATGAAGGGCATCTTCAAGCGGAGGCGCCCGAGTTCGAGGTAGTAGTACGGGTTGTCGGGGTCGAGCTTGAGCGCGTCCTCGAAGCGG
Source organism: Gemmatimonadaceae bacterium (assembly GCA_019745365.1). Classification (GTDB taxonomy): domain Bacteria; phylum Gemmatimonadota; class Gemmatimonadetes; order Gemmatimonadales; family Gemmatimonadaceae; genus JAIETI01. Next base: position 5,313 of record JAIETI010000122.1, read on the forward strand.
TCCTCGGCGGTCTTCCGGCGCCAGAGGTCGCCGAGCCCCATCTGCGAGGTGCGGGAGAGGAGGAGGCCGTGCTGGTAGTAGGCGCCGGCGAAGCGGGGGGTGAGTCGCTGGACCTGTTTCAGGAGCTCGATCCCGCGGTCGACTTCTTCGACCGACCCAGCACCGAGTGCGACCGCCTGCTGAAAGAGCGAGTCCGCCCGCGCGTTCCCAGACCCCTGCGCGAGCCCGACGGCGGGGAGCAGAAGGAGGGAGATCCAACGTGGGCGCAGGCGGATGGGCACGAATGAGTGTTAATGAAAGGTGCTTGGAAGGCATTACCCCGTCACGGATTTTCTGTGACGGGTTGCGCAGTCGGAACCCCCGGTTCAATATTTTGGCTTCCCCCCCCCGGTCGTGACGGCTTTGTGACGCAGTGGCAACCCTGTGCCTAGGGTGCGTGTCCAAGTCGAATCGTGACTTTGCTGTGACACCGAGCGTGACGCCCGGGTAAGGGAGCAGTGATACGGAGACCCCCCTCGTATCGCTCTTACCCCCCCATCTCGAGGATGGCGTACATGTCGCGACTCGCGGTTCGCTCATTGAAGGCCCTTGTGGCTGCGGTGAGCACCCTGGCGTTCGCAGCGAGCGTCACGACGGCACAGGCCCAAGGACTCACCATCACCGGCCGCGTGGTCAGTGACGCTGGGCTCCCGTTGTTCGGCGCCAATGTGACGATCGACGCGCTGCAGATCTCGGTCGGCACGAATCAGGCCGGTCAATACACCATCACCGTGCCGGGCGCACGCGTGACGGGTCAGAGCGTGATCCTTCGCGCTCGCTCGATCGGCTTCTCGCCGGCCGTGAAGACGATCACCGTCTCGGCGGGCGCGCAGACGCAGAACTTCGAGCTGCGTACGGATGTGAACCGCCTCGATCAGGTGGTGGTCACGGGCGTCGCGACCGGGACGGAGATCAAGAAGCTCCCGTTCGCGGTGGCGCAGGTGAGCTCGCAGGACATGCCAGTGCCGGGTTCGAACCCGCTCTCGCAGCTGCAGGGGAAGGTGCCGGGCGCGAACATCGTGTCGGCCACGGGCCGCCCGGGTTCGGCGCCGGCGGTCATTCTCCGCGGCCCGCAGTCGATCAACGCGACGGGACGTGGGCAGGACCCGCTTTACATCATTGACGGTGTCATCTCGCAGGGTGGCCTGCAGGACATCAACCCGCAGGACATCGAGAGCGTCGAGGTGGTGAAGGGTGCCGCGGCGAGCTCGCTCTACGGGTCACGTGCCGGTAACGGCGTCATCCAGATCACCACGCGCTCCGGCAAGAACGTGGGCGACGGCGTGAAGTTCCGGTCGCAGATGGAGTACGGGCAGTCGGATATCGAGAACTCGTACCAGTATCCGAAGACGAACTTCATGCTGATGAACGAGGACTACTCGCGCTTTTGCATCGCGGTCGCGGGGCAGCCGGATTGCTCACGCACGGTGGACATCGAGGCCGAAGCGCTTCGCGTGAACAATGACGGGATCGACTTCTCGCTCCCCCCGGCGACGTTCGTCAACGACGCGGGGATCGCGCGTAACCCGGGCGCGATCCTCTCGCGCGGGCTCTTCCAGACGAACCCGTTCCCGCGGACGTACAATCCGATCGAACAGTTCGTCACGAACGGTGAGACGATCAACGCCACCTTCGACGCCACCGGGCGTGTGGGGCGCACGAACTTCTTCGCCTCGGCGAACCAGTTCCGCCAAGAGGGATCGGTGCGGCTCATGGATGGGTATCGCCGCAACTCGATCCGCCTCAACGTGGATCAGCAGCTCGCGGGAAACTGGAACTTCTCGGTGCGGACGAACTACACCGACGTCTATGACTACAACACCGCTGGCCCTTGGTTCAGCCTGACGCGCCAGCCGGCCAATGTGAACCTCTTCCGCACGGACGCGAAGGGGCGGCTCTTCATCCGGTCGGTCGCGCAGAACCAGGGTGCGGGGAACGTCAATCCGGCGTACACGGCGCAGAACTTCCGCCCGCTTGAGCGGATCAACCGCTTCATCGGCCAGGTGACGACGCGCTGGGCACCGACGTCGTGGATGGACGTCGAAGGAAACGTGGGGTACGACGGCCGCAATACGGTGCAGGAGACGCAGCAGGATAAGGGGTACCGCACGACGGCCTCAGCCCCGGCGACCAACCTCGGTATCATCATCCGCAACGCGGGCAGGAGCTACTCACTGAACTCCTCGCTCAACGTGCTGATGAAGCGCGACTGGTTTGAGAACAAGCTCAACACCCGCTTGACGCTGCGGTACCTGTACGAGGCGCAGGACGATCGTAGGCAGAACAGCCGCGGCGAGAATCTCGCCGTGGCAGGGCTCGCTGATCCAGACGCAGCGATCGCGAACTTCACGATCGGCGGTTCGTCGGAGACGGTGCGGCAGGTCGGCATGTTCGCCAACGTGGATGCGGACTACAAGGGACGCTACATCCTGAGCGGTCTCGTGCGCCGCGACGGTGCCTCGCTCTTCGGGGCGGCGCGTCGCTGGCAGACCTACGGCCGCGGCTCGGTGGCGTGGCGTGCGAGCGAGGAAGCGTGGTTCCCGATCAAGCAGGTGTCGGACCTCAAGTTCCGCGCGTCGGTCGGTCAGGCGGGTAACCGCCCGAACTTCACGGCGCAGTACGAGACCTTCACGATCGGCGCCGGCGGCGCGCTCGCGCCCAACACGCTGGGCAACGTGAACCTTCGCCCCGAGGTCTCCACGGAGACCGAAGTCGGCATGGATCTCGAGATCAAGAACAAGTACGGGCTGACGCTGACGTACGCGAACAACGTGATCGATGGACAGCTCCTCCCGGTGCCCCCGCCGGCCGCGGCAGGCTTCGCGAACCAGTGGAAGAACGTGGGTGAGCTGACCAACAAGACGTGGGAAGCCTCGCTCAACATCCCGATCATCCAGAAGAAGGACCTGAACTACTCGGCCCGCATCAACTTCGACCGCACGACGTCGCTCATCTCGCGCCTCGACGTGCCGGAGTTCTTCTACGGTGCGAACCAGCAGGGTGCCGAGACGATGTTCAAGATCGTGCAAGGCGGCCGCTTCGGCGCCATGTACGGCCGCAAGTTCGTGAAGACCTGCGGCGATCTGCCGAGCACGCATCAGGCACAGTGCGGCGCAGGGCTCGATTATCAGCGGAACAGCGATGGCTTCATCGTGTACGTCGGCCAGGGGAACACGTTGGGCGACGGCATCACGAAGAACCTCTGGTTCACCCGTCTCCCGGCCGCGTCGGCACCGTGGAAGGGTGGAACGAATGCGGACGCGCTCGGCTGGGGGCTTCCGATCCTCTATCGCGACTCGCTTGGTGCGGTGCCGGTGGTCGAGGTCGGCAACGCGCTCCCCGACTTCCGTTGGTCGGTGTCGCAGCAGGGAAGCTGGAAGCGCTGGTCGGCGTTCGTCCTCCTCGACGCAACGGTCGGCAAGGACATCTGGAATGTCGGTCGTCAGTGGTCGCTCGGTGACTTCATGTTCCGGGATGCCGACAACGCCGGTCGCACCGTCGAGTCGGCCAAGCCGATAGGGTACTACTTCCGCGCAATCCAGACGGGTGGCATCGGCGGGTTGTACGACGTGCTCGGCCCGAACAACAACACGGTCGAAGATGCGAGCTTCGTGAAGGTGCGCGAGGCCTCGCTCGGCTACCGTGTGGGCAAGCTGATGGGGTACGGGGACTTCACGGTCTCGCTCGTGGGCCGTAACCTCCATACGTTCACCAAGTACAAGGGCTTCGATCCGGAAGTCGGCAACACGGGAGGTGCGCTCAACTCGGGCGTGCTCAACGCGGTCGACGCCTTCGTCTTCCCGAATCTCCGGCAGTTCACCTTCCAGATCAGCACCAGCTTCTGACCTGAACGCCTGGGCGACCATTCGGTCGCCCAGGCTCCCCACCTGAGGATACGCAATGCGAAAGCATCTCTATCTGAGCGGGGTCGCCATGGCGCTAGGGCTCGGCGCCTGTGCTGATTCGCTCAATGTCGTGAACAAGAACAACCCGGACGTGGCGCGCGCGTACTCGACGCCCGCCGGTATCGAGTCGGTGATCTCCGGCTTGGGCGTGCAGGTGAACAACGTCCAGCGTGCGACCGAATCGGTGAATACGCAGGCGAAGATCCTCGCTGGCGAGGGGTATGCGTCGGTGGCGAACTTCGGGATGGCAGCGCGCGCGGCGATTCCGCGTAGCGCAATCAACAACGAGCTTGGCAACGACCAGCAGATCGGAAATCTCGCGAACTTCAACTCGTTCTCGCGATTCAGCCGGACGGCGGCCAACGCACTCATCGCGCTCGACGCGCTGGTGAAGGGTGGTGGCACGCTCGGATCGCCGGCGCAGAACACCCGCGCGCGCGCGTTCGGGTTCTTGATGCTCGGTCAGTCGCTCGGCAACCTCGCGCTCGCGTATGATTCTGCCGCGGTGGTGACGCCCGCCGTTCCCAGCTCGGAAGTTCCAGCGCTCTCGAGCTACCGCGACGTGAGCCGCGCGGCACTGGCGATGCTCGACACTGCCATCGCCGTTGCGAATTCGGCGGACGCGACGACCGGGGCGAATGGCTTCCCGCTGCCGAACACGTGGATCAATGGCGTCGCGTTGACGCAGGCAAACTTCGTTCGCCTTGCGCGCTCGTACAAGGCGCGGATTCGTGCCGGCGTGGCCCGCACGACCGCGGAGCGGGCGGCGGTCGATTGGGCTGCGGTGATCGCCGACGCGACCAACGGCGTGACGGCGGACCACTTCGTTTCGCTCAGCCCGAGTTCCGGCTGGACGGCCGTGTACGATGCCAACCAGTCGTACGTGCCGGGTGGCTGGCATGCCATGCCGATGTTCTACTATGGAATGGCGGACATCTCTGGGCAGTACGATGCTTGGCTTGCCACGCCGATCGGCTCGCGTCGCGCCTTCCTCGTCACCACCCCCGATCGTCGTTGGCCGCAGGGCAACAACCGTGCGGTGCAGCAGGCCGAAGCTCCGTCCTCCGTGCTCCTCCCGGCCGGACGCTATGTGCGCAATCGGCCCACCGGCGAAGACGTACCGTTGCTCGGCCCTGGGGACTCGTTCTACGATCACCGTCGTTGGGGCTCGATCTTCGTCAACTCGCAGGTTGGTAACTACGTCGACCTGTCGAAGACCGAGATCGATATGCTCGCGGCGGAAGGGTACATCCGCACCGGTAACTTGGCGGCTGCGGCCGCGCTCATCGACATCTCGCGCATCCGCAACGGGCTGCCGTCGATCGGTGTGCCGGCGAGCGCGACCGCGCCGATCGGCAACATCGCCGATTGCGTGCCGCGCGTGCCGCAGGGGCCGAGCTTCACGACGACCGCCTGCGGTAACATCCTCGAGGCGATGAAGTACGAGAAGCGAATGGAGACCTCGTTCACGGGCTACATGATCTGGTTTGCCGACAACCGCGGCTGGGGTGACCTCGTTGAGGGCACGCCGACCGAGTGGCCGGTGCCGTACCAAGAGATGCAGGCGCGTCAGCGGCCGTACTACAACGGCCCGAGCCGCGCCGGTAAGGGGACGTACGGCTTCTGATGGCGTGCGCGATGCTGGCGACCTTCCGGGGCACCGCCGTTCGGCGGCGTCTTGGAGCGGCCCTCAGCATCGCGGCGCTCATCCTGCAGACGGGGTGTTATTCCTATCTGCCGCTGCAGGACAAGCCGCCCGTCATCGGGACGCGCGTCGCGGTCACGCTCAACGATCGCGGACGGGTGGACCTTGGTGACAAGCTCGGACCCTCAGTGGACCGGGTCGAAGGGAGTGTGGCGCGGATCGATGGTGACCGCATCGCACTCGATGTGTACCGCACGACGGACCTACGTGGCAGCGATGCCAACTGGAGCGGCGAGCGGGTCGAGATCGGTTTGAACGGCGTTCGCGGGTTCCAGGAACGTCAGCTGTCGAAGAAGAAGTCGTTCGTGCTCGCGGCCGTGCTGATCGGGACGGTCGTGCTCTCGGCACTGACGGTGAACCTGAGCGTGTTCGGCGATCCAAAGCAGGACGATCCTCCAGCTCCTCCGAGCGACACGTAGGCGTACGATGCTGACCGTCGCTTCCCCACCTGTACTCACCCCACGGAGTCTGCAATCAATGCGGATGCTGCGTATCCTCTCTCTCGGCGCGATCGCGATCGCGGCTGCGGCCTGCTCGGACGACGCGGGCGATGCGGTCTCGCCCACGATCCCGCCGCTCGCTTTCGTTCGGTATATCAACGCGGTCCCAGATACCCTGAACACCACCGTCCGGTGGGTCGATGAAGTCGCCTACACGCCGCAGACGTTCATCAACGTCGCGTACCGTGGTATGGGCCAGGGCAACTTCCAGGGGCTCAAGGCCGGCTCGCGCCGCTTCAAGGTGTTCACGGCGGACGTCGTGAACTTCTCGGTGGCGGGGAACACCGCGGTGCTCGTCGATACGACGATCACCTTTGAGGCCGGCAAGTACTACACGCTCCTCCATCATGGCTATGCGCGTGCGGGCTCGGCGCCGCGGCAGCGCATCGTCGTGATTGAGGAGAACATCCCGACGCCGGGCGCGAACATCGCCGTCCGCGCGATCAACGCGGGGATGGGGCTTGGCGCGCAGGACTTTTACATGCTCGCGACCACGACCACCGCGATCGCGGGAACGCCGACGGTCGGTGCCCTCGCAGAAGGTGCGCGGTCGACGTACACGAACGTCGCGCCAGCGGCCTTCGCGTTCCGTACGGCGGCGCCGGGCACGACCACGGCGGTCGCGAGTGGCGGCGCGCCGGCCGGGCTGGCGGCGGTTGCTGCCGCGCCGGGCGTTGTCGCCGCTGATCCGGTGGCTGGTGCCACCATTGCGGGTTCGGTACTGACTGCCATCGCCTTCCCGGCGTCGGTGGTCGGTTCGGCGGCGGCGACCGCCGCGACGCCGAGCGTGCTGTTCTTCGTCGACAAGCAGCCGCCGCGCACGACCTCGCCGTAACGGTCGCTCTCAGGCTCCGCGGCCGTCGACGGGTTCCCGTCGGCGGCCGCGTTTCCTTTCTCCCTCATCATGACCCTTCGCCGCGTTCTCCTCGGTCTGTCGATCCCGCTCAGTGCGGGAGTACTCGACGCGCAGATCATCCGTGGGGTCGTGAAGTCCCAACGCGATGAACGCGTGCTTGAGGGGGTGCGGGTCACGGCGATCAACCGACTCGCGAAGCCGCTCGCCGAGGTGGTGTCGGACGCGGAGGGGAAGTTCTTCCTCCGGGTCGATGCCGGCGGGCAACCCTTCGTGGTGCAGATCCGGCGGATCGGGCTGATGCCGAGCGCGTCGGACGAGATCCGCGCCAAGGCAACCGATACGTTGGATTTCGACTTTCTCGTGCCGGAATCACCGGTCGCCAACGAGGCGATCCGGGTGATCGGCGAGAAGTCGAACAACGAACGCCACCTCGAGGAGGCCAACCGCCGCGGGTGGCGTGTGATCCCGCCGGAGCTCGTGGCCGACTGGCGCGACCGCGCGCAGACGATGAGTGATCTCCTCCGCGCGACGGCGGGGGCGGGACTGACGATGCCCCGGCGCGACGGGGACTGCATCCGGAGTTCGCGGAGCGGGAATCGGTGTCTCACGTGGGTCGTGGACGGCGTGGTGCTCGGCCCAAGCGCGATCCTGAATCCCCGCGACGTGTACTTCATGGCGGTGCTTTCGCCATCGGAGGCCGCGGTGCAGTGGGGCGATCGCGCTCCATCGGGCGCGATCGTCGTGTGGACCCGCGCGTACGGTGATCGGGTCAAACGGTAAGCGCTGGCTCGCGGCCGGAGCCTTCGCGCTCGCGGGCCCCCTCCACGCGCAACTCTTGCGCGGCACCGCCCGCGACGAGCAGACCGAACGCCCGCTGGTCGGTGTGCGCATCACCGCACTCGGCGCCCGTGATAGTACGCTCGCCGAGGCGCTCACCGATAGCGCGGGGCGCTTTCGGCTCAACGTGTATGCGGGCGGCGCGCCCTTTCGGCTGATGGCGCGGCGGATCGGGCTACAGGTCGTACGCACCGAACCGGTGTCGGCGGCACCCAGCGATACGCTGACCTTCGATCTGATGATCGCCGCCGTGGCGGTCGGACTCGATACGCAGCGGGTGCTTGGCGCGCTCAGCAAGAACGAACTCGCGCTGGCGGATGCGCGACGCCGAGGGTGGGAGGTGATCTCCCCAGAAGTGATCGCGGGGGCGCGGAACCGGGCGAACAGTGTGATGGACCTCCTCCGCGACGCCGGCATCGCCGGGCTCGTTCCGCCGCGCCGAGACGGGGACTGCATCCGCACGGCGCGCAGCGGGAGTCGGTGCCTCGTCCTCGTCGTGGACGGGCTCCTGCAGGGGGCGAACCCGTATCTCGACCCCCGCGCGGTGTACTTCATCGCCCTTGTTCCCGGGTCGCAGGCCACGGCGCTCTGGGGGCCGCGCGCCCTGGGGGGCGCGATCGTGGTCCAGACGAGGAACTTCGCCGACCAAGTCAAGCGGTAGCGAACGAAACGTGGGGGCGTTCCCGACAGTAGTAGAGGGTGCGTCGGCTATCTTTCTCCCCTAGTGATGCTCCTCCGCACCCTCCCACTCCTGCTCGCTCTCCAGGGCCCCACCCTCCCCGCGCCGACGGGGATGGTGAGCGATTTCGCGCAGGTGCTCTCCGACGGGGCCAAGGCGCGGATGGAGCGCGTGATCACCGACGTGCGCGCGAAGTCCGGGGGCGAGATCGCGGTCGTCACGCTCCCCGATCTCGCGGGCGCCGACGTCGGGCAGGTCGCGCTCCGGATCGGACGCGAGTGGAAGGTCGGCGCGAACGCCGCGATCGGTGACCGGTCGCGGAATGCGGGGATCGTGGTGCTGCTCGTCCCGAAGGAGACCTCGTCCGATGGTCGAGGGTACATCTCGATCCAGACGGGGCAGGGGACCGAGGGCTTCATCACCGATGCCGAGGCGGGCGACATGCGCCGCGCCGCGACCGAGTATTTCAGGTCGCGCGACTACTCCGGAGGGGTGGAGCTCATCACCTTCGCGGTGGCGACGAAGTTCGCGGGGGAGTTCGGTTTCACGCTGGACTCGAGTCTCACCCTCCCCGCGGAGCCCCGCGCGCGGCGCGGCAAGCGGAACGGCGGCTTCCCCTTTCTTCTGCTGTTCATCGTGGTGTTCGCGATCATCAGCGCGCTCGGACGGCGCGGGCGCGGTGGACGCGGTGGTGGCGGCGGGCTCGGCGGCGCGCTCCCGTGGATCATCCTCGATGCCGCGCTCAACTCCCGGAGTCGCGGTGGATGGGGCGGCGGCGGTGGATTCGGCGGTGGTGGCGGTGGCGGATTCGGTGGCTTCGGTGGCGGTGGCGGGTTCTCCGGTGGAGGTTCCAGTGGTAGCTGGTAACGAGGTACTCTGATGTCAGCGCTCAAACTCGATGGGCTGGTGGCACAGCTGACGAAGGCCTGGGGCGACGATCTCGTCGCCGTGGTCCTCTTCGGCTCGGCAGCTGGTGGCGACGCCGCGAAGGACTCCGATCAGAATGTCATGGTCGTTGTCCGCGAGTTCCGGCCCGCGGGAGTGATCGCCGCGGGGGCGGTCGCGCGCGCGTGGGCTGACGCGGGACAACCGCCGCCCCTCACGATGACCCTCGGCGAGTGGCGCGGGAGCTCCGACATCTTCGCGATCGAGTACGCGGATGTGCTCGAGCGGCATCGGGTGCTGGCGGGCGCGCTCCCTGTTGAGGGGGTGACCGTCGACCGTGAGCATCTGCGCCTGCAGCTCGAACGCGAAGCGATGGGAAAGCTGCTGCGCCTGCGGCAGGGAATGCTCGTCACGAGCGGTGATGCCAAGCGTACGATCGCACTTATGGTGGAGTCGATCGGGACGATCATGGTGTTGCTCCGCGGCGTGCTCCACCTGAGTGGCGAGGTGGCGCCTCCGACGCACGATGCGGTGGCGCGGGCGGCGGCGGCCAAGGTCGGCTTCGACGTCTCGCCGTTGCTGTCGATCTTGGCGCACCGGAAGGGCGATGCAAAGATGGAGGCCGTGCGGTCCGCGGAGATCGTGCGGGCGTACCACGGATGCGTCGAGCGAGTAGCGACGTGGGTGGATGGCGCGTAGGAAGGACAGGAACGACAGGAAGGACAGGTTGTTCGGTGTTTCACTGAGTTCTCAACGGAGGAGTATCCGATGCGGAAATTGATCTTGGCGCTCACGCTCCCACTGGCGGCGTGCGGCTATAACAGCATTCAGACGATGGACGAGACGGCGAAGGCCGCGAAGCAGCAGATCGAGGTGCAGCTGCAGCGCCGCGCCGATCTGGTGCCGAACCTCGTCAACACCGTGAAGGGGTACGCGCAGCAGGAGCAGGACGTGTTCGTGAAAGTCGCGGAAGCGCGCGCCGGACTCGCGGGTGCGGTGCAGGGCGGCAAGCTCGCGGAGATGGCCAACGCCAACCAGCAGCTCACCGGCGCGCTCGGTCGGCTGATGGTCGTGGCTGAGGCGTATCCGCAGTTGAAGAGCGATCAGGCGTTCTTGCAGCTGCAGGATGAGTTGACCGGGACCGAGAACCGGATCGCGGTCTCGCGCACGGACTACAACAAGGCGGTGCAGGACTACAACGCCTACATCCGCAAGTTCCCGCAGGTGCTCACGGCGAAGGTGATCGGGGCCAAGCCGCAGGAGTACTTCGAGGTCACCACCCCGGGCGCGCGTGAAGCGCCGACGGTGGACTTCTCGAAGCCGGCCGCGAAGGCCCCGTGATCGCGCACCACGCTCGCTTGCGCACCGCCGCCACCTTGGCGGCGGTGTTCGTGCTTGCGGCACTCAGCGCCTGCAAGCCCGCCCCCGCCGCCGACCCGCAACTCGTCGCCCAATGGATGCGCACGAGCCTCGCGTTCGTGCGGGCGGAGCGCTTGGGGCCACCGGTAGCGTCGCGCATCAGTGCCTATGCGTCGATTGCCTTGTACGAAGGGTACGCGGCGGGTGGTGGGACATCGCTGCGCTCCCTCGCCGGTCAGGTGAACGGCTTGGAGCGGCTCCCGCAGCATCCGGAGGGCGGACCGCTCGATGGCGCCGTGGTCGCGGCGACCGCGGAACGCGTCGTGCTCGACTCACTCTTCCGCGACGGCTTCGCGAGCACGCGGCGCACGATCGACTCGCTGAGTGCGGCGCAAATCGCGGCGCGCACCGCGGCCGGGGTCGCTGACGCGCAGCGCGATCGCTCCGTGAAGCATGGCGAGGCGCTCGGCCGTGCGATCCTCGCGTGGGCGGCGACCGATTCATTCTTCGCGACGCGTGGGCGTCCGTGGAGCGCGCCAGCGACGCCCGGCTCGTGGCAGAACACCGCCACGCCAGACCAATACGTACCGTTGATGCTCTCGGCGGAGAGCGACATCGTGAAGCCCGAGAATCCGAATGCGGCGCTCGAGCTCGATCGCGTCGCGGAGCGATGGGTGTTCACGAACCGTCCGAAGGCGGGTGGAGCGACCACGCTCCCCGCGTTCAATCCGACGAAGCCGACTGAACCGTACTGGGGGGAACTGCGTCCATTCGTGTTGGAAACGGGCGACGCCTGCGCACCGCCACCTCCGCCGACCTACTCGGAGCAGCCGGGATCGCCCTTCTACGCGATGGCCGAGGCGTTCTACGACTCGGTGAAGACGCTCACGCCGGCGCAGAAGGAGATCGCGCTCTTCTGGGGTGATAACCCCGTCGCGACGGGAACACCGGGGTTCCACTGGATCTCGCTCGCGAACCAGATGGTCGCGCGTCGGTCGCTGGGCGCGGAGCAAGCCGCGGAGTTGTATCTGCTCACCTCGGTGTCGATCGCCGATGCGTTCATCGGCTGTTGGCGCGAGAAGTACCGTTCAATGGTGGTGCGTCCGGTCGCGACCACACGGAAGCTCTTCGACCCCGCGTATCAGACCGTGATCCCGACGCCGCCGTTCCCGGAATACACCTCGGGGCACTCGGTGCAATCGGGGGCTGCGGTGCATGTGCTCACCGCCCTCCTCGGTGATACCATCGCCTTCGTTGACTCGACGCAGGTCGATATCGGGTGGGCGCCACGCGCCTTCAAGAACTTCACCGCCGCGCGCGACGAGGTGTCGGTCTCGCGCGTGTACGCGGGTGTGCACTTCTGGCCCGCGGTGAAGGACGGCCTCGCGCAGGGGGAGTGTATCGGGACGAAGGTGATGACGCGCATCCAGACGCGGCGCGCGAAGTGAAGCGCCTCCTCCTCGCGGCGGCGTGCCTCACGGCGTGCTCGCCCCCTGTGGACACGAGTTGGCACACCGAGGCGGGCTATCGCTGGCGTGCGCTCGATGTGCCCCGGCGCGGGCGTGAGGGGTTCACCGCGCTTGATGCCGCCGCGACGGGGATCGAGCACGAAAATCGGGTCGATGACGAGCACGCGCTCGCGAATCGCAATCTCTTGATCGGCGCGGGCGTCGCGATCGGGGATGTGGATGGCGATGGATTGCCGGATGCGTTCTTCGCGTCGGTGGAGCGCCCGGCGGCCTTGTATCGCAACGAGGGCGGGTTCCGGTTCCGCGACGTGACCGCGACGAGTGGGCTCGACGTCGCGGCGCTGGCCAGCACGTCGGCGGTGTTCGCGGACGTCGACGCCGATGCCGACCTCGATCTGCTCGTTGGGACGCATGGCGGCCCGCTCAAGCTGTTCAGCAACGACGGCCGTGGGCACTTCACCGACGTGACCGCGACGAGCGGACTGACGCCCGGAATGGCTGCGACGACGATGACGCTCGCCGATGTCGATGGCGACAGCGATCTCGACCTCTACGTCGCGACATATAAGAAGCGCAACGCGCTCGATGCGTACCCGCCGCAGGCGCGGGCGTTCGATCAGGTGGTGAAGAAGGTCGGTACGCGCTACGAGGTGGTGCCCGAGTGGCGCGCCGAGTATCGGGTGGAGGATCGCCCGGACTTGGGTGGCGTGGTGCGGACGCAGCGGGCGGAGGCCGATCTCTTCTTCCTCAATGATGGGCGCGGGCACTTTGCCGCGACGCCGATCGCGGGCGACCGTTTCCGCGACGAGCGTGGCGTGCCGCTCACCGAGGCGCCGGACCACTTCACACTTGCGGCGCGTTTTCACGATGTGAATGGCGACGGCGCGCCCGATCTATACGTGTGCAACGACTTCGAGGACCCGGATCAGTTCTGGCTGAACGATGGGAAGGGGAGCTTCCGATTGGTGCCGCGGCTCGCGGTGCGCGAGACGAGCAATACGTGTATGTCAGTGGACTTCGCGGACATCGATGCCGATGGTGCGGAGGATCTCTTCACCGCGGACATGATGAGCCCGACGCTCGCCAAGCGGCAGCGCGAGATCCCCACGCACACACCGCTCCCCAAACCCGCAGGGCTGGGCGAGGACCGTGCGCAGTGGATGCGGAACACGCTGTTGCTCGGCCGCGGTGATGGCAGTTGGGCGTCGATCGGTGACCTCGCGGGGGTGAGCGCGAGCGACTGGACCTAGGGGTCGGTGTTCGTCGACGTCGACCTCGATGGACGCCCGGATCTGCTCACGGTGAACGGCCATCGATGGGATGTGCGCGACGCGGATACGTATGAGCGGATCCGGAACGCTTTTCCGCGCGTGGCGTGGAATCGCGAGCAGGGGGAGTTCCCGGAGTTGAAGACAAAGAGCGTCGCCTTCCGGAATCGCGGCGATCTGACCTTCGAGGACGCCAGCGCCCGGTGGCGCTTCGGAACGGAGGCCTCGATCGCGCACGGTGTGGCGCTGGGGGATCTCGACGGCGACGGCGACATGGATGTGACCGTCACGCGATTGAACGCTCCTCCGGTGGTGTATCGCAATGAGAGCGCGGCGCCGCGGATCGCGGTGCGCTTGCGTGGCGCGCGTGCCGTGGGAGCGGTGGTGCGCGTGACCGCGTCCTCACTCCCCGTGCAGCGTGCAGAAGTGAGTGCGGGCGGCGCGTATCTCTCGGGGAGCCACGAGCAACTGACGTTCGCGACGGGGACCGATAGCGTGGTGATGATCCACGTGCGGTGGCGTAACGGTTTGGAGTCCGTGATCCCTGCGGCGCATCCGAATCGCCTGTATGACCTCGATGAGCGCGACGCGGAGATCGTGTTCGGCTCACCCGCCCCGCCGCCGCCTCCTCCTCCGTTCGCGGACGTCACCGCACTGCTCGGCGGACACGCGCATGTGGATGCGCTGCTCGATGATGCGGCACGGCAGCCCCTGCTCCCCAATCGCCTGAGTGAGCTGGGGCCGGGTGTGAGCTGGGTCGATGCGGATGGCGATGGTCGCGATGATCTGATCGTCGCGGGCGGGCGCGGGGGCGCGCTCACGTTGCTCCACAACGGCGCGACAGGCTTCACGGCGACGCGTGCGGCGCTGACCAACGGCGATCAGACCACCGTGCTCCCCGCGCCGGATGGGCGCGGTGGCGTGCGGCTGCTCGTGGGGCATGCGAACTATGCGGCGCCTGATACCGCGGCGGCGGTCGCGGCGCCCCGCGTGTACGGTTTCCCGCTCACGGCGCGCGGAGTCGGTGCGGCGGCGCCGGTCGTCCCGGGTGAGCGCGCGACGGTGGGTCCGCTCGCGATGGGCGATGTGAACAGCGACGGGATCGTCGACCTGTTCCTCGGCGCACGCGTGATCCCGGGGGCCTGGCCGCTCCCCGCGCCGTCGCGACTGCTGCTGGGCCGCGCGGACGGTTCGTTCGTGCCGGACGCGGGCAACGCGGCCGCGATGGCCGGACTCGGCCTCGTCTCAGGGGCGACCTTCACCGATCTCGATGGCGATGGCTGGCTCGATCTGGTGGCAGTCGGCGAGTTCGGGCCGATCCGGCTCCTTCATAATGAACGCGGCCGCTTGGTCGACGCCGCGCGACGCTTCGGGCTCGATACGCTCACCTCGCGGTGGAACGGCGTGACGGCGGGCGACTTCGACGGTGATGGCCGCCTCGACATTGTGGTCACGAGTTGGGGGCGGAACCTCCCTTGGCAGGTAAGTCGCGCGCGACCGTACGTCGCGGTGATCGGGCAGTGGGGGATCCGCGGCCCGGGGCTCCTCTTTGCGCAGCGTGACAGCGCGGATCGCGAGATGCCGCTGGAGAGCTTTGCCCGGCTAGGCACCGTCTGGCCGAATGTGCGCGAACGGATTGCGAGCTACGCCGACTATGCCAAGGCCGACGTCGACGCAGTGCTCGGTCCGATGAGTGCGAGTGCGGTGCGGATCGGCGCGACGACGTTCGATCATGTGGTGCTCTTGAATCGCGGCGATCGGTTCGAGGTGCGTGCGCTCCCCGTGCGCGCGCAGTTGGCACCGGCGTTCGGTGTGGTGGTGGCGGACTTCGATGGCAACGGCACGGAGGATCTTTTCCTCGCGCAGAACGTGTCGGGAACAGAGATCGGGACGCCGCGCTTCGACGCGGGCGCGGGGCAGCTGCTGTTGGGTGATGGTACCGGTGAGTTCACCGCGCTGCGCGTGCCCGAGAGTGGGATCGCGATGCTCGGCGATGGTCGCGGCGCAGCGGCGGCGGACTACGATGGCGATGGGCGCGTGGATCTCGCGGTGGCGCAGCATGCCGCTGCGACGCGTCTCTGGCGCAACGTCCGCGCGGTCCCCGGCGTGCGGGTGCGGGTGCGCGGGTCGGCGGGGAATCCGTTCGGCGCCGGCGTGCAACTCCGCGTCGTCGGACCGCGAAGGCGCGGCCCAGTGCGGGAATTGCGCGTGGGTGGCGGCTACTGGTCGACCGATGCGTCGACCGTGGTGCTCGCACGGCCAGCGGACGCGACCGGAGTATGGGTGCGCTGGCCGAGTGGTCGCGCCGAGACGGTACCGCTCCCGCGCACGGGGAACGTGCTCGAGCTCCGCGCGCCGTAGCGCGCGCAGCCGCTACTTGTCGTTCTTCTTTCGTGGCGGACCGCTCTTGGTCCAGATCACGATCACGCCACAGCCTGCGTTCCGGCCAGCGAACTCGCCCGGCACCTCGCTCGGACCGGTGTAGACCTCGAGCGCTTCGATATCGCGGATGGCGATCGTCGGGCCGAAGAAGTTGTTCACGTTCTCGTCGACGATGTACTCCGGATTACACATCATCGGCGCTCGCGCCATGCGGATGAAGCACCCGCCACCGCCGCCGCATTCGACGTTCACGCCGCGCATCGCGCGCACGGCATCCTGCAGGTTGTTGTAGCCGTTCTTCTCGATCTCCTCCGCCGTGAGGTAGTGCCCGCGCCCCGTGGTGCGTCGGCGCTCGAAGTCGACGTAGCGACGGCCGCGTGCGGTGGCCGTGGTGTTGACGTTTACTTGCGGGAGACTCTGCGCGCCGCGTCCTTGGGCGCGGAAGGCGGCGGAATCGACCGCGATGTTGTATTCGAGTGCCTCGCCGGGCGTGAGCGCAACGGCCACCGGCTGCACCGGGAATCCCCTCGCGCGCACGATCAAGCGCACCACGCCGGCGGGGAGCGAGTCGAACAAATAGCGCCCTGTTGAGTCGGACCGCACGGTCCGACTATCGGCAGTGTGGATCACATCCGCGCCACTGAGTGGAGCGCTGGATGCGCGGTCGATCACCACTCCGTATAGGCGTCCGTCGCCGCGGCGCCCTTGCGCGCCAGCGACCGCGGCGCAAAGAACCATCAGTCCAACAATTCCGCGGCACGACCAGGGTCGCATCGGCAGCATCTCGCGCTCAGGAAGCGCACTCCGCTTCAGAGCGGAATGCAGAGTGACAACCAGCCTACCTCGAAGGTATAGATGATGTCACATCAAGGCAAAGAGTCAGCCTTGCGGATTCGCGTACATGTTCCGCATAATGGCTCCGATATGCTCGGCGCGTACCCGCGTCGAGGTGAGATGTTCCGCCACGCGTCACAACGGGCGCGTGATTCCCCCAACCCGTCACGGAGTCATTCTGATGATTCGTGCGTGGACCCAGCGGCCGCTTCGCGCGGTCGGGGCGGTGTTTCTGCTCGCGCTTGGCGCGAGCAGTGCATATGCCTAAAACGTCGTCTTCTCCGGTAAGGTGAGTTCCGGACCGAACCCGCTCGGCGGTGCCTCGGTCTCGATCCCTGAGCTCGGCGTCGGCGCGATCACCAGCCTCGACGGGCGCTACTCGTTCACCTTCGATGCGTCGAAGGCGCGTGGGCAGCCCGTCAACGTCGTCGCCCGCTTCATCGGCTATAAGCCGAAGCGCATGCCGGTCACGGTGGCCGCGGGGCGCATCGACAAGGACTTCGACCTCGAGAAGGACGTCCTCAATCTCGATCAGGTCGTCGTGACGGGTGTGTCGGACGCGACGTCGCAGAAGAAGACTGCGTTCGCGGTGGGCGTCGTGGACAACTCGCAGCTCAAGGAGACGCCGTCGGTCACGCCGCTCGGCGGTCTGAACGGTCGCGTCGCTGGTGCGAGCTTGGTGACGACGTCGGGGCAGCCGGGTTCGGCGCCGGCGATCCGGCTCCGTTCAGCCACCTCGCTGACGGGACGTCAGGATCCGCTCATCATCGTCGATGGCACGATCACCCGCCTCACGCTCGCCGACATCGCGTCGGAAGACATCGAGCGCGTGGAAGTGATCAAGGGCGCGGCGGCGAGCTCGCTGTATGGCTCGGACGCTGCAAACGGTGTCGTGCAGATCTTCACGAAGCGTGGCGCCTCGCTCGCCGAAGCGCAGACGGCGGTGACGTTCCGCAACGAGTACGGTTCGAGCTGGCTCCCGAACAAGGTGCCGCTCAACGCCGCGCACGAGTACCAGATCGACGCGGCCGGCAACTTCGTCCGCAACGCGAACGGTGACCGCCTGCAGAAGGCGGACAAGATCGCGGACAACCCGTACAAGGAGAACTACGATCTC
Organism: Gemmatimonadaceae bacterium; assembly: GCA_019745365.1. Classification (GTDB taxonomy): domain Bacteria; phylum Gemmatimonadota; class Gemmatimonadetes; order Gemmatimonadales; family Gemmatimonadaceae; genus JAIETI01. The sequence goes on from JAIETI010000122.1 coordinate 23,148, forward strand.
CTCGGACAGGTGTTCAAGCCGGGCAACTTCCTCACGAACTATCTCTCGGTCGGTCAGCGCCGCGGCGGGACGAACTTCGCGGTCTCCTTCCAGAACACGAAGGACGACGGCGTGCTCAACGTGGTGCGCGGCTTCGCGCGACAGAACTTCCGCGTGAACGTCGACCAGCAGCTGAACGACAAGCTCGACTTCTCGGCCGGTGCCTTCTACGGGCGTTCGAACGCCGACCAGCCAGATAACAACGGTGCGATCTTTTTCGGCCTCCGTTTCTTGGAGCCGAACGTCGACCTGACGGCGAACAATGCCGACGGATCGCCGTTCAACGCCGTGATCAAGCAGCCGCCCCTCTCGGGCAACGTCGCGAATCCGTTGTATCAGATGACGAACCGCGCGATCACCAACTCGCGCGACCGTTTCACGGGGACATTCAAGACGCGGTATCGGCCGCGCACCTGGCTGACGGCGGAAGGCAACTTCAACTATGATGTCGCCTCGCAGAGCTACAAGGACTTCACCCCGCTTGGCTTCCTGAATTCGTCGGGTGCCAGGGGGGCGGGGCGTCTGGAGCAGCAGGTGCGCAACGACCGCACCTACAACGCAGGTGCGACGCTGACCTCGGTGAAGGCGTATAAGGACTGGTTCACGAACACCACGAAGGTTGCTTGGGTGTACGAGGACCAGATCAACTCGCTCCTCGGCGTCACCGCAACCGCGCTTACCGTGCCGCGCGTGACCGAGTTCTCGGCGGCGAAGCAGGATGCCACGAGTCCGGTACTCCCGGGGTCGAACACGCAGACGATCCGCAACCAGAACTTCTTCGCGGTCACGACCTTCGACATCAAGGACAAGTTCATTCTCGACGGCCTGGTGCGTCGCGATGAGTCGTCGCTGTTCGGCAAGGATGCGCGCGTGCAGAACTTCTATCGCGCCTCGACCGCGTACCGCGTCTCGGAAGACATCAAGATCAAGGGCGTCGACGAGATGAAACTTCGCGCCTCGTACGGCACCGCGGGGCTGCGTCCGGTGTTTGACGCGCAGTATGAGCAGTTTGCGATCGCGGGGGGTGCGCCGGTCAAGATCACGCTCGGCAATCCGGGGCTCCTCCCGGCCTACTCGCGCGAGACGGAAGTCGGATTCAACGTGAACTTCCTGAAGAACTTCACGCTCGAGTATTCGTACTCGGACAAGACGACCACGGATCAGATCATCAACGCGCCGGTGTCGTCGGCGACGGGGTATCGCAACCAGTGGATCAACGCCGGCACGCTCGCGGGGCAGACCCACGAGCTCGCGGCGAGCGCGGTGCTCCTGTCGAAGGCGGACAAGTTCTGGCGCGTGAACGTTGCCGCGGACCGCACCCGTCAGAAGATCACCGATCTCAGCATCGGCGCCTTCTTGGTGGGCCCCGATGTGAACAACGGTAACACCGCGATCTTCCGGATCGCGAAGGGGCAGCCCTTCGGTGTGCTCTACGGCTCGAGGTGGATCAAGACGGAGGCGCAGCTCCTTGAGACGATCTCCTCGGGGAATCTGACCGGGACGAAGGCCGACTACGTCGTCAACGAGGAAGGCTACTACGTCCCGAAGGCCGATTGGCGCACGGTCAATGAGCGTCCGCTCAAGTTCTACCAGAAGGACGGGACGTCGGTGGTGCAGATCGGTGACGTGAACCCGGACTTCAACCTCTCGTTTGCGACCAACGCGCAGTGGAAGTCGTTCTCGCTGAACGCGCTGCTCAACATCGTGCAGGGTGGGAAGATCTACAACTACACCCGCCAGTGGCCGTTCAACGAGCAGCGTGACCCCGTCTTCGATCAGCGTGCCAAGGTGCAGGTCGAAAAGAAGCCGGTCACGTACTATCAGACGTTCTACAACAACTTCGATCCGAACGACTACTTCGTCGAAGACGGCTCCTTCATGCGTCTCCGCGAGCTGGCGCTCAACTACGCGCTCCCGAAGTCGCTCACGAAGAAGTTCGGCTTGAGCGACACGCAGTCGGCGCGCCTTGGCATCGTCGGCCGCAACCTGTGGACGAAGACCAACTACGGCGGCTATGATCCGGACGTGACCGGCCCGGGTGGTGGCAATCCGTTCGCGTACCGCGTGGACTACTTCACCTATCCCGCCTTCCGTACCTTCACCGCCATGCTCGAGATCGGCTTCTAAGCCGACGACGAGCCAACGAGGAGAACGAACCGATGCAGATGATTCGATTCGCTCGAGGGCTGGGCCTCGTCGCCGCGCTGGCGGTGACGGGGTGCAAGTCCCTTGACATCCAGAACCCGAACGCGCCAGATGCGAAGCGCGCGCTCTCGGACCCGGCGGCCATTGAGGCCGTCGGAGCGGGTGCGCTGCGCACCTGGTTCAATACGTACGAGTTGATGTGGACCGGTGGGACGTTGTCCCCGATGGCCCAGACCTTCACGGCCTCGTGGAACAACTTCAACATGAACTTCTACTCCTCGATCGACGCCGACGGCACGCGCAACTCGCGTGCCTGGCAGAACGATCCGGCGCAGGCCGGCCGAACGAACATCGAACGGGGATGGGAGGGGTACTACAGCGCCATCTCGTCAGCGACGGACGCACTCCGTGCGGTCCGTGTCAACAAGGTCGTCGTGAATACCGCGGCGGACACCAAGCGCTTGGAGACGATCTCGGTCCTTGCGCTCGGGATGGCGTTGGGTGAGGTCGCGCTGAACTACGACAAGGGGTACATCGTCGATGAGACGGTGGATCTCGGTGCACTCCAGTACTCGAATCGCAAACAGCTCCGGGATGCCGCGGTCGCCAAGTTGACGGAGGCGGCGGCGCTGGCGACTGCGAACAGCTTCACGACGCCGACGGGGTGGACGAACGGATTCTCGTACACCAACACCCAGATCGCGCAGCTCGCGAACACGTATGCGGCGAAGGTGCTCGCGTACTATCCGCGCTCGGCGGCGGAGAACGCGCAGGTGAACTGGGCGCAGGTGCTCACCTTCGCCTCGCGGGGGATCAGTTCGACCACCTCGTTCGACCTCGTGTTCCAGGGCGACGGGTGCGTGGCGTGGTGCCACGAGATCCTGACCTGGTTCGACGCCATGGACACGGGGCGCGTCCACACGCGCGTTGCGAGCATGCTCGACCCGGTCACGCAGCGGACGCCCTGGCCCGACCCCACCGGCAACGGGAAGCCGAACTCGGCCGACAAGCGCCTTGGCGACGGCTCGTTTGGCGATGCGTCGATCGTTACCGGCTTCGGGACGTACCCAAAGACGGCGAACGCGGGAACGGACTTCGCGTGGTCGTCGCAGGCGAACTTCCGTCCGAGTCGCGGCCAGTACCACCAGTCGAACATCGGCCACATCCGCTACGACCTCACTGGCAAGCAGGACCTCAACGGCATCTACTCCGGGTTCGGTCCGGCGCCGGCGATCCTCGCGGCCGAGAACAACCTGCTGTGGGCCGAGGCGCTCATCCGTACGGGGGGGAGCTTGGACTTGGCGGCGCAGTTGATCAACCGCACGCGCGTGACGCGTGGGGGGCTCCCGGCGGCCACGGCGGCCGACGGTGCCGCTGGCCTCACCGCCCGTCTTTCCTACGAGCAGGAGATCGAACTCCTCGGGCTCGGCTCGGTGCCGTATTACAACCGTCGCCGCGTGGACGGGCTCGTCACGGGGACGCCGCGCGAGATGCCGGTGCCGGCGAAGGAGCTCGGCGTGAAGGGCGAGGCGTTCTACACGTGGGGTGGCGCCACCCCGAGCTCGCCGACCCCTCCGTGAGTCGGCGATAGCTGATCGGTAGTACCTGGCCGGACGCGATGAGTAGTTGCTCATTGCGGGCGAGCAAAGTGGCTGCCATATTATCTGTGGACTTCTACCTGCGGTGGGAGATGGTGCTGGGAAGAGCACCGGCAGTACTTCTATAGTGAGTTACTCGTACAGGGAAATGAAACTTTCTCTTTCGATGGAGTGGACGTATGCGCAAGTATTCTCTAGCGGGAAAGGCGTTACTGATCATTCTCGGGGGTGCCGCTGCATTGGCAATGCCCAGCGAAGCGAGCGCGCGCACGTTTGTAAAGAGGGACATGTGCTACCTTTGCCTTCAGGCCACCTCCTGTACGGCTGAAGATGCGAGAGTGGCGTGCGTGTCCATGGGATGTACGCCGAAAGGAGGCGTCTGCCTCGGCGGCGGCGGGTATTGCGCACCTGGGTGGATTCAGATCGGATGCGGCCTCACCTAGCATGAAGTGACCCGAGAACGGCACCGTAGATCCCCCGCAGGTGGAGCGAGGTGCGCTTGGTGGCGATAGCGGGATGCAGGTTGGCCCACAGGTCGGTCGCTTAGGCGGACGCGACTAGCGTACAAGACAAGTGTCCCTAGGGAGTGGGCGGTACGGAAGGATCGGAGAGAGCGAATGAAGGATCCCCTCGAGAAGGCGATGAACTTCCTTCTAGTCCTGAGTGCCGTCGCAGTTGCGACGGTGCTTGTTCGTCGTGAATTTCGATCTGAGTCAGTGACTTCTCCGCGAGTTTCGCAAGAACGGCCGCTCGCGGACTCGAGTTTTGCAACCGCGTACGCCATTGGTCGGAAGATGGGGTCCCCGGACGCAGGCCTTCGGCTTGTTGTGTTCTCCGATCTTGAGTGCCCCTTCTGTCGGTCCTTTCACAGGTTAGTCGCTCCTATGCTTCGTGGCGACTCGGCAGTAATTTCGGCGTCCTTCGTACACATGCCGCTTTCGATGCACCGCTTCGCGTACCCGGCCGCTCGGGCTGCGGAATGTGCGGCCCGCCAGGCGAGCTTCTCGGAGTTTCTCGACGTGGCGTTCGATAAGCAGGACTCGCTCGGGCTCAAGTCGTTCATCTCTTTTACCGAGGACGCAGGGATCCCCGACACCGCTGCGTTCGCCAGATGCGCGAGCGAGGACGCTCCAGTTGGCACGATCGAGGGAGGGTTGGCGCTCGCAAAGCGCTTGGACGTATTTGCGACACCGACGGTGATGATTAACGGCTATCGGTACCCAGCGCCGCCGGACTCGGCGGAGTTCCACAGAATTCTCTCAGCGCTTCGAGCAAAGCGCCCGATCTTCTCACACTGACGAAGTTGACTTGCGGCTGAAACCGATTTCACGGGCTTGCAAGTTCTGCGTCGTGGAGATTGCTAGCGGTCCGCGCCTTTAATGGACTCCGCGCCGCAGTGACTTGTGCGCAGACTCGAACTGCTTGGGCTGATGCCTCCGATGTGACTGTGGCACCGGGTGCTGTTGTAGAAGAGTGCGACGCACGCGGCGACATCCGCGAGGGCGTATTGTCGGTCCACATAGCAGAACGCGTTGTCCGTCATCATCGCCTCGACGTGCACCCCGAGGCGCGCCAACCATGCCACGGCGGCGTGGAGGAATCGCACCGCGCTCGCCGCAGACTCGTCGGGAAGTAACGCGGCGAACGCGACGCGCGAGGCATCGTTGACAGCGACATGGAGGCACTCCCACCCGGCGCGCCCGAAGGCGCGTTGTCGGCGATCGCCGGTGACGCGATGCCCCGCGAGGACGATGCGCCCCAACCTCTTCGCGTCGATGTGCAGCAGCTCCCCTGGCGTGGCGCGTTCATAGCGTACGATCGGCGGGCGCGGCACGAGCGGCGGGAGGCGGCCCAGCCCCAACCGACGCAACTCGTCGCCCACCGTCGACACCGCCAGCCCCTCCGCTTCGTACCGCCGCAGCCACTTCCCGACGGTGCGTTCACTCACCCCGAAGGCGGCCGCGGTGAGTGTCTGGGTCCAGCCCGCACGCCGGACGCGTTCCACCAAACACAGACGCCCGGCAAACCCCAACCGGGCGTTGCGATGACTCTTCACTGAGGCCTCCGGCCACTGCCGTTGCAGGGTCGTGCATCCTCAGCATGACCAACGTCCTACCCCTTCGTTACCCCTCCAACAACCGGAACAACCTGTCCGGTAGCGAAACCTAGGCCGCATCAGCCCCGAGTGCGGGTCCCCCCACGCTTCGTCCGATTCTAAGCAGACAAACGGGCGGTTGGCCTTACCCCCCGAACTACCTCCAGCGTGACTGCTAGTTTCGCGACCTGACGAATCGGGGTTCGAAGATGCCCGCGCGCTTGTAGGCCGCTGGCGGTTGTAGCCCCAACGTGGTGTGGGGCCGGTGGTTGTTGTAGTCCTGCTGCCACTGCCGGAGGATCTCCGCGGCCTCCGGAATTGAGGCAAACCAATGTTGCGAGAGACACTCTCGCCGCAGGCTGCCGTTGAACGCTTCGCACACGCAGTTGTCCACCGGTTTGCCCGGCCGACTGAAGTCGAGTTGCACCTTGTTCCAGTACGCCCAGTGGTCGAGGGCGATCGCCGTGAACTCGGTCCCCTGGTCGCACTGGACCACCGCCGGGAGCGTCCCGCGCTCCTGCCCGGCGGCCGAGAGGAGCCGCGCGACGTCCGTGCCACTGAAGCCCCGCGCCACGTGCAGCGCCACGCACTCCCGGGTGCAGATATCCACGAGCGTGAAGATGCGGATCGGCGTCCGATCTGCCAGGGTATCATGCATGAAGTCCATCGCCCAGCGCGTGTTGGGGGTGCGGACGACCGAGGCACCCTGCCGCATGGCCACCGCGCGCCGACGGCGCGGCCGCCGCGGCTTGAGCTGCAGGCCCTCGGCCTTGTAGAGGCGATGCGTCCGTTTGTGATTCACCGGCCAGCCATCCCGCCGGATGAGCACGTGCAGCCGCTTGTGCCCGAACGCCGGCCGGGCCAGCGCGAGCTCCCGCAGGCGCGCGCGGAGCGCCACGGCCGGATCGCGCGTCGAGACGTAGCGCAGGGTCGTCCGGTCGACCACGAGGGCCGCACAGGCCCGCCGCTGGCTCAGGCGGTACGCCGTCTGCGCCCAGCCCACCGCCTCGCGGCGCTGCGCTGGGCTCACCATTTTTTTCCGAGCGCATCCCGCAGAATCGTCTTGTCGAGCGTCAGATCGGCGACCAGCCCCTTCAGCCGTCGATTCTCGTCCCGCAACTGGCGGAGTTCGCGCAACTCATGCAGGTCCAGCCCTGCATACGTCTTCTTCCAGCGGTAGAAGGTCGCCTCGGTCACGCCGAGTTTCCGGCAGACCTCCCCAACGACCGTGCCGGCTTCGACCTGCCGGAGCGCCTGCACGATCTGCTCCGGCGTGAACTTGCTCTTCCGCATGGTGCCTCCTCCCTCCCGGGAGTCTGACCCCAATCCATCCGTCGGTCAAACCGAGAGCCACGCTGGAGGAGAAAACAGGGACCCAGGCCGGTTGGTGAAGGGGTGAAGGTCTGGGCGTACTCGGTGGGCGTCAAGGGATAACAGGACTCGTGCGGACGCGCGGTGTTGTACTCGCGGCGCCAGCGTTCGACGTGGAACTGCGCCGCTTCGAGCGATACGAACCAGTGCGCATTGAGGCACTCGTCGCGGACCCGGCTGTTGAAGCTCTCGATGAAGCAGTTCTGGATCGGCTTGCCGGGCTGGATGAAGCAGAGCTCGATGCCGCGATCGGCGGCCCACGCATCGAAGGCGCGACTGCGAAACTCGCTCCCATTGTCGAGCGAGAGGCGCGCCGGCTGCCCGTGTGCCGCGATCATCGCCTCGAGCGCGTCGATCACGGCCACGCTGGGGAGCGAGTGCGCGACGGCGAGCCCCGGCGATTCCTTCGTGCAGTGATCAACTACGGTGAACACGCGCACGCGTCGGCCCGACGACAGCTGATCGCTCACAAAGTCGATCCCCCAGGTCTCGTTCGGTTGGGTCACCACGGGTCGAGGCACGCGTGGCACGGCGAGTCGCTTCCGCGCGCGGCGGCGCACCGCCAAGCCCTCGAGGCGATACAGCCGCTCCACGCGCTTGTAGTTCACGTGCACGCCCTCCCGGCCGAGCTTCCAGTGCAGGCGCGGCACGCCCCAGCGGGGGTGCGCCGCCGCGAGCGTCGCCAGCGGCGCGCGGAGCGCCGCGTCGCGGAGCGGCCGCTGCGGCACGTACCGCATCGTCGTCCGATCGAACCCCAGCCAGCGACACGTCTTTCGCTCATTCGACGCGTACTGCGCCCGCACCCGACTGACCACCACCCGGCGCTCGGCAGTGGTCAGGGCGCTTTTCCCAAGACGTCCTTCAGGACCTGGAGATTGAGCGCCTGGTCGGCGACGAGGCGTTTCAGCCGCCGATTCTCGTCCTCGAGCGTCTTCAATCGCTTCGCGTCACTCACCTGCAGATTGCTGTACTGCTTCTTCCACTGGTAGAGCGTGGCGCGGGAGATCCCGTGGCGGCGCAGGAGCTCCGCGGGCTCCGCTCCCGCGGCCTGCTCCTGTAGGATCCCGATGATCTGCTCGGTGGTAAAGCGCGACTTCTTCATGGAGCCTCCCGTCGACCAATAGTCGACGCGGTGAGGCCCGATTGTCTAGCTCAGTCTGGCGGGAGCCGCGGGGGGACCCGCACGAGCAGTTCGAGGCCGCGCAGACGTCAGCACGGCGCGGCGTCCACTAGAGGCTGGGAACTCCACCCGGGGAGCCCGCCTGTCTACAGAGCGTGCTGTCCAACGAACCGGGGCCGCTTCTGACTCGGGGATCGGGATGTAGCTCGAACCTCTCAAGGATGGGAGCCTCCGGCAACCACGGGGCAGTTCAGTCCGGGACGACGCCCGGAAGGACGTAGGTCAGCGGGTCCACCGCCTTGCCTCGCACATGGATCTCGTAGTGCAGGTGCGGCCCGTTCGAGAGGCCGGTGCTGCCGACGGCGGCGATCACCTCGCCACGGCCGACGCGCTGCCCGCGGCGCGCGACGATGCGTGAGCAGTGCGCGTACTTGGTGACGATCCCGTTGCCGTGGTCGACCTCGATCGTGAGCCCGAAACCGGGTTCATTGCCGGCGCTGATGACGCGTCCGGCCGCTGGGGCGACGATGGGCGCACCCATCTCCGCAGTGACGTCAATCCCCTCGTGCGGGCGGTTGATGTGCAGGATCGGGTGGAAGCGGCTCTTGGAGAAGTGGCTAGTGAGCCACCCCGCGGTCGGCATGATGCTCGGCGTGTTGGCCATCCGCTCCATGTTGCGTTGGAGCGTGTCACGCACGGCGCCGAACGAGGCTGAGAGCGAGGTCGCGCGGCGGAGGAGCGTGCCGATATCGGGGCGGGAGCTGCCGGAGAACGCGAGGCGTCCCAAGAACGGCTTGCGGGGCGCGAGTCGACCGCCAGCGGGAACGGTGAACGCGCGCTTCTCGTCGGTGGGCTGGAGCACGCCCACCTCACCGGAGGGTGCGATGCCCGCGGCGGCTTGGAGCGAATCGGAGGGCATCCCGGCGAGGAGTCGGATCTGTTCGTCGCGCCGTTCCAACTCCGCAAGCGTATCGCGAAGCGTGGCGAACTCCTTGGCCTGCGCGTCGAGTTCGACGCGGAGTCGCGCGTTCTCGGCGGCGGCGAGCCGTCCGGAGGGGGTCGCCCAGGGGAGGAACAGTACCGCCGCCGCGCCCGCGACGATCAGCCCGGCGACGACCGCGCTCCAGCGGAGCGCGGTGATCCGCCGCGGGGTCAGCTCCCACGCGCGCGTCGCCCCGGTCTCGTGGGGCACGAGCATCAGGGTGAAGCGACGGGGGCGGGGCGAAGGAGTCACGTCAGGCGGTCGGCGTCGGATCGGGCTTTGGGAACAATACCGCTCCCTTGGATACCCGCCAACCGGTCGGGTCGAGCGTATCGAGCCGGTCGAGGCGCTGTTCGAGGGGGGTTCCCGGGGCGCCAAGGGCCTGCCAGAGCGCCGTGGCCTTCTCCGGGATGAACGGGGCGAGCGCTGCGGCTTGACGCGCTAGGCGGCGGACCGTCGAGGCGAGGATGGCCTCCAACTCGGCGCGGCGTGTCGGGTCCTTCGCCACCGTCCACGGTGCGCTCGACTGCACGAACTCATTGGCGCGGGTGACCGTCGCCCAGATGGCGCCGAGCGCCTCGTGCGGGAGCCATCCGCGGGAGCCGTCCATGGCGGCCCGCGCGGTGGCGATGGCGGCGAGGTCGGCGTGATCACCGTCATCACGCGCGCCTGCGGGCACGATCCCCTCGCAGTACTTCTCGATCATCGCGGTCGCGCGGCTCGCGAGATTGCCGAGCCCGTTCGCGAGTTCGGCGGTGTACACGGCGTCGAAGCGCTCCCAGGAGAAGGAGCCGTCGGCGTCGAAGGGGACGTCGCGGAGGAGATAGTAGCGGAACGCGTCGGCGCCGAAGCGGGTGATGGCGTCGTCGAGCTCGACCTTCACGCCGGCGCTCTTGGAGAAGCGTTCACCGCCGAAGCCGATGAAGCCGTGGGCCCACACTTCGTGGGGGAGCGCGATGCCAGCGGCCTCGAGCATCGCGGGCCAGACCACGCAGTGCAAGCGCGTGATGTCCTTGCCGACGATGTGGAGCTGGGCCGGCCAGCGCGTGTCCCAGTCGCCGTCGGGATAGCCCGTGCCGGTGAGGTAGTTCGGCAGCGCGTCGAACCAGACCCAGGTGCCCTGTGGCTCACCGCCCTCGAGCGCGAGTGGGAAGGGGACGGCCCACGTGAGTTTCGACCGGGTGATCGAGATGTCCTCGAGTCCCGCGTTGAGGAGGGCGAGGATCTCGTTGCGGCGCGACTCGGGGCGGAGAAAGCCCGGTCGCTCCGCGAAGAGGCGCGTGAGGAACGGCTGATAGCGCGTGAGGCGGAAGAACCAATTCCGCTCGACCGTCCACTGCAGCTCGCGCGTGGGGTGGAGCACGCACTTGCCGTCGACGATCTCGGCGTCGCGCTTGAAGAGCTCGCAGCCGACGCAGTACCACCCCTCATACGACTGCGCGTAGAAGTCGTCTGGATTCCGGGCGTGGATGCGCTCGATCAGCGCTCGGACGCCCGCTTTGTGCGCCGGTGCGGAGGTGCGCATGAACTGATCGGCGCGGATGTGGAGCCGATCCCAGGTGCCCTGGAAGCGCTCGGCGACCCCATCGACGAAGGTCTGTGGATCGATCCCCGCTGCGGCGGCGGTCTGGGCGACCTTCTGGCCATGCTCATCCATTCCGATGAGGAGATGGACGTCATCGCCGCACTGGCGCCGCCAGCGAGCGATCGCATCGGCGCCGATCTTCTCGAGCGCGTGCCCGAAGTGGGGAACACC